>JBMYQB010000009.1:25750-47717 GCA_049600935.1 Candidatus Poseidonia sp. | reverse complement strand
AACCGCTGACATTCTGCCCGACGCTGTTGACGCAGAAATCATGGCCATCCTCTACAACATCGCTGACATGATCAACAAGATCGGTTTCGGTGTCGTCGCCTGGATGGGTGCTAAGAAGGCTACCGAAGCCATCGCAGCTGCTGAGTGAAACCAACACGGTTCTCCAACCCCCTGAGGCGGGGTGGCTTCGGCCGCCTCGTCTCCTAAGGGATGCTGGACACCCACTGGTCCACGAACCAAAGGTGCGAATTCGCTTTCTGCTCTGATCCTCACGACGGAGGTTCAAACCTCCTCATGAACGCTTCAAGCGTAAACGAAGGGGCTTTTCGATGCAGCCACGTTCCAACCAATGCCCAAATAATGGTGTACGCCACAACAACGGCAGTGGATGAATACGAGCTCCATTGGTGAACCTCGTCTGCATCATGGAACAAGGCAAACGGTACGAAATGCAACACGTATACGGTGAGGGATGTTCGACCAAGGTCGGATAACCGATTGAACACCGAAAACTGTTCTGCGATCAACCACAGCGCAACCGTGCCGGTCAACGCAGCCACCAGAAAGGCTGAGTTTGCCGGAAAGAACGTCAAGGATGCTTCCCCCGTAGGAAGTGCCCATGTACGAGCTGTACGAACGCTGTCGACCAGGATGAGGAGGGATACGCCAAGCCCGAAAATGAAGGTCTTGGTGAACCATCGCTTCCGTTGATCGTTCGGAACCGTTGCGACCGTGATGCCGAGCCATGCGAACACAATCCATGGCAGTACGGGATACAAACCCGTGAAGGCCAGGTGGTGCAAGAACTCGAAAACGCCGTCGGTTGATACCCGGGCGTCCCAATTGGACGGGCCCTGCCAGTCTCCTTGGAACATCAAGAAGACCATTCCGCCTGTGAATGCGGCGAAGGTGAACTTCGGCCTGGAACTCTGGACCCACAGCACTCGCCAACACGGTTCGAGAAGAATGAGAGCACCCATCAAAGAAAGGATCCCAGGGGTCCATGGCTCGAAAAGATGGGGTGCACTTCCATTCACAAGACCTTGACATCCGAAGAGAAAGCCAGCTCTCCATAATCGCTGAGGAAACGTGAGTTCCCGCTGGAAAAGGCCCCAGCCTAGCAACGCTACAAACAGCGGTGCAGCAAGGCCGCCGCCGGCCGAAACCACCACGCCAAGCATCAACCATGGCCCCGAAATATCGGGTTGCCACGTTGCAGCAGCATGAACGAGGACCATCAGCAAAACGGCGAGACCGCGAAGTCCGTCAATGTGCGATTGACGTGGGCGGGACGGTGACATGGTTGACACTCATGTTCGCTGCTTCACGTACTCCACGGCGTTCCTGAAGAGCTGAAGGCCCTCGCCCTCCCAACCGTCAAGCAATTCAGATGTGTTCTCAGTATCGTTTCGAGTATGCGTTGGGTGGAGCCATCGGGCATAGATGGCTTCGGGATGCGGCATCAAACCAAACACAAGTCCAGTTGAATCGCAAATTCCTGCAATGTTCCTCATGCTCCCGTTCGGACTGAGTGGATAGGGGAGTGGTTCATCGGAAATCCCCGCGCCCACCTGAGTCGTGGGGTTGACGTATCGGACGGTCAATTGGTGATTGGCACTGAGGCGGTCGAGATCGGTTGATGAAGGCATGACGTATTTTCCTTCGCCATGTCGCACCGGACATTCCATCCTGGTCATGCCTTTGGTCCAGATGCAAGGGCTTTCAGGGTCGAACTCCAATGTTACCCATCGGTCTTCATAGCGACCACTGTCGTTGAGCGTGAGGCTTCCTCGCTGAACAAAATCCGGTGATTGGCCTGCTTCTGGGCCCGGTAAGAGCCCGGTTTTCACCAATACCTGAAATCCATTGCAAATACCAATGATGGGTTTTCCAGCATCAACGAATGCTCGAAGAGCGTCTCGCATGGCAAACCGCATTCTGTTGCCAAGAAGGCGTCCGCTACCCAAATGGTCACCAAAAGAAAAACCTCCGGGAACGGCGAGGATATCGTAAGCGTCAAGATGCTCGTCTCCGGAGACAAATCGGTTCACGTGAATGCGCTCGGCGGAAGCACCAACCAGTTCAAACACGGCCTTTGTTTCGTGGTCGCAGTTGATGCCAAAGCCGAACAGTACGGCGACTCGGGGCGTCATTATGCCATCCCTCCGGTCAAGTCAAGTGTTCCCTTCCATGCCGTCGCCATCGTTTCGACATCCATTGAAATCAAGGTGTCATCGCCATCGACGACGATGAGATGAGGTTCTTGGCGAACAACACCCAACACCGTGGTTGGGTGGCCCTTCATTGAAGTGAGAAAGTCTGATTCGTGTTCGGGAGATACGGCGACGACAATACGGCCAAGCGATTCACCCCACATTCGACCCCACACATCAGCGTCACCGGTTCCATCAATGTCAACATGAGCTCCGATTCGGCCTCCGATGCACATCTCAGCGAGGCTGACGGCCAACCCACCTTCACTGCAGTCATGGGCCGTACGAACAAGCCCTTCTCGAATACATTGTGAGAGAGCCCTGTAAGTTGAGAGGTTCTTTTCTGGATGAGGGAGAAGAGGGACGTGGCCACCAACGCCAGCGGTTTGGCCTTCTTCGGTCATCATGAAAGCGAGTTCTGAGGCGCCAAGTTCCTGCTTTGATTCGCCAACAAGGTAGATCTTATCGCCGGCGAACTTGAAGTCGCTCGTGGCACTTTTTCGCACGTCCGGATGGTCGCCAAAGAGAGAGAAAAGAAGAGTTGGTGGGATGGATATCTTGTCTGGGCCAGTCCCGTAATCGTTTTTCATGGAATCTTTTCCACTTACGCAGGGAAGACGGTACGCCCTGCAAACTCGCTCAAGCTCTCGGTTGGCCCGCACAAGTTGGGCGAGTTTGAATCGCCCATCGGGCGTCTTCGCCGATTCGATGGGGTCGGGCCAACAAAAATTGTCAAGTCCGGCCATTTTATCCACATCGAGGCCGACACAGACAGCGTTTCGAACCGCTTCATCAATGCTCGCTGCAGCCATGGCCCCTGCATCAATATCGGAATATCGAGGTGCAATGCCACACGAAATAACCAGCCCGTGAGGGTCACCGTGAACGGGTGCAATGACACCAGCATCGCCTGGCCCGTCCCGTTCAACACCAACGAAGGGTTTGATGGCCGTTTGAGCGATGACTTCGTGGTCGTATTGACGAACCCATGTCTCTTTGCTGGCGATGTTTGGCCGCTGCAGCATCGCCTGGAGAAGGGTGGTGTGGTCGACATCCTGCGGCGGTACGAATGGAGGCAATTCGGGTGGTCGCCATTCGGATTCCAACTCAAGTTGCGGCACGCCGTCGTGAAGGAATTCAATGGGCAAGTAGGCCACGGTCGCCTCGTCGTAACGCACATGGAACATGCCGGTTGAGGTGAACGTCGCCACGGCCGTGGCTTCAACCTCGTGAAGGTCAGCAAGAGCCTCGAAGGCAGCTTGATCTTCGGGTTTGACGGCGATGGTCATCCGTTCCTGACTTTCGGAAACCAAGATTTCCCAAGGCGAAAGGCCGGCTTGCTTCAGAGGGACCTTGGCAAGATCAATTTCGCATCCGTTGGTGTATTCAGCCATCTCGCCAATGGAAGAGGAAAGTCCTCCTGCACCGTTATCGGTGATGCAGGTGATGAGGTTGGCATCCCTCGCTTCCAGCACCATGTCGAGCATCTTTTTCTGCGTGATGGGGTCGCCGATTTGCACAGCGCTTGAGGGTGATTCTTCGGTCAATTCAAGCGATGAAAACGTGGCGCCGTGAATGCCGTCGTAGCCCACTCGCCCGCCCACCATGTACACGATATCGCCTGCCACGGGCGTCTTCACGTGGGAGGGGCGCCCGTCAGGAAGGTGGCGCGGCATGATACCAACCGTTCCACAGTAGACGAGCGGTTTGCCGATATAGCGGTCATCGAAAACGATGGCTCCGTTCACCGTCGGGATGCCGGACTCATTCCCACCTACACGGACACCGGCGTGAACGCCTCGCAAAACTCGAGATGGGTGGAAGAGGTTGTCAGGGAGTTGGCCTTCCCAATCGGGCGGGCCAAAGCAGAAAACGTCCGTGTTGGCAATTGGGCGGGCGCCTAATCCCGTGCCGAGGATGTCGCGGTTCACACCGACAATGCCCGTCATGGCACCGCCATAAGGGTCGAGGGCGGACGGTGAATTGTGGGTTTCAGCCTTCATGCACACACTCCATTGGTCGTCCCATGCAATGACACCTGAGTTGTCATGGAAGACTGAGAGAAGCCAATCGACTTCGTTTTGCATGTCATGGGTGGGTTTCATGATGTGCGTTTTGAACAACGAGTCAATTACCGTGTCCTCTCCGGTTTCGTGGTCAACGTGATGGATGCGGGAGGCGAAAATTTTGTGCTTGCAGTGTTCACTCCAAGTCTGCGCCAAACACTCCAATTCAACATCGGTGGGGGCGTCAGGAGAGATGCCCATGGCCGCTCGCTGGGCACGAATCGCTTCCTTACGGTAGTGGGCTTGAATGGCGTGCATCTCATTGAGGTTAAGGGCCAAGAGGCCTTCCGTGGAAAGTTCCACGAGTTTCGCATCCTCAACTTCTAAATTGATGGCTTGCGGTTCGATGAAGACCTGTTCGGGGGGTGTTGGGAACGTGAGTTCCGGCCAAGAGTTGCTCGCACATGCGGCCTTATCGGCAACCAAAGCACGCTCAATGAGGTTGTTATGCAGGGTACCTGCAAGCCATGTTGCATCCACATCGTCCGGGAGACCGTAGAAACTGTACGTGATGTAGGTAGCTATTCGCGCATCCGCATCGTCTGGAAAGAGTGTGAGGAAGCCGTCGGTGGCTGCCTTTCCTGGGTTATCCGTGACCCCAGGTTTGAAGCCGACCGTGATGACCGTTTCCGGACCGTCGTCAAAGGCCGAGGTGCTTAGCATGGTGGTGTTCGCTGCACCAACCTCAATGATGGGGTCTGCGAACAGGTCGTCAACGCGCTCAGCAATGGCTGCGGCTTCGGTGGCACCGCTGATGAGAAATCCGCAAATGGAGCGAACCTTGCTAACGTCAATGCCGTGGTCAGCCTTCAGTTGTCGTCGGACGACGTCGCCTCGGACATCTCGCATCCCTTCTCCCTGACGGGGCGTGACCTCGACGCGTGTGACCGGCATGTTGTGCACCACGCCCTTTGGGCAGTGGGATGTTACCCCATGCGCTCTTTGTAGTCTGCGCCTTCACTTTTTCAGCATCGCAGCGAGGAATTGTCCAGTAGCGCTTGATTTCACCTTCGCAACATCCTCTGGCGTACCCGTGGCGATGATTTGTCCGCCTCGCTCTCCACCTTCCGGGCCGAGGTCAATCACCCAGTCACAGGACTTGACCACGTCCAAGTGATGTTCGATGATGATCATCGTGTGGCCTTTGTCTCGGAGCTGCTGCAGGACGTTGATGAGTTTGGCAACATCACTGAACGAAAGTCCGGTTGTCGGCTCGTCAAGAATGTAGACGGTGTGCTTATTCGGCATGCGACGAAGTTCGCTAGCGAGTTTGACCCGTTGTGCTTCGCCACCCGACAACGTGGTGGCTGGTTGACCCAATCGAATGTAACCAAGGCCGACCGCATCCAAAGTGTCAAGGGTTCGGTGGATTTTTCGATGGTTCTTGAAGAATTCAACGGCTTCTGCAACGGGCATTTCGAGAACATCGTGAATGGTTCGTCCTCGCCATTCAACCTCAAGACACTCTCGAGTGTAGCGTTTCCCGTTGCAAATATCGCAAGTGATCCAAACATCGGGGAGGAAATTCATCTCGAGTTTGATCGAACCCCCTCCGCGACAGGCTTCGCAACGGCCGCCTTTGACGTTGAAACTGAAATGGCCGGGTTTGTAGCCGCGTTCCTTGGATAATTTTGTGTTGGCAAACAGCGCACGGATTTCATCGAACACTTTCGTGTACGTGGCCGGATTGGAACGTGGTGTTCGACCGATGGGAGATTGGTCAATGATGATGACTTTGTCGACGTGTTCAACCCCTTCGATGCTCTGATGTCGCCCAGGGATGACTTCCGCTCGATGAACGGCCCTTTGCAGCCCCGGGGCAAGAATGCCCGAGACAAGAGAGGATTTTCCTGAGCCAGAAACACCGGTGACCGCCGTCATGCAGCCAAGGGGGAAGGTCGCATCGATGTTTTGCAAGTTGTTGTGTTGGGCGTTTTTCACCGTGAGGTGATGTTTTCCTGGAGCCGTCCGTTGTTTGGGCCACGGGATGGTTTTGCGCCCACTCAGATAGGCTCCCGTGATGGAGGAGATGTTCGCCATGACCTCTTCAGGAGTTCCGTTGGCCACGACCTCGCCACCTTCCAGTCCGGCCCCAGGACCGAGGTCGCAGAGCCAATCGGCCTGGCGGAGGGTGTCTTCATCGTGTTCAACCACCAAGAGGGTGTTACCAAGGTCGCTGAGTTCTCGCAGGGTCTTCAGCAATCGGTCGTTGTCGCGCTGATGGAGGCCGATGGACGGTTCGTCGAGAACGTACATGACCCCAGTCAAGCGACTACCGATTTGCGTGGCCAGGCGAATGCGTTGACTTTCTCCACCCGAAAGGGTGTTGGCTTTTCGGTCCAGCGTCAAATAATCAAGACCGACGCTGTCCAGGAACCCAAGGCGCCCTTCAATTTCCTTGATGATTTCCGTGCCGATGAACATGCTTCGTTCATCAAGCGGTTCGAGAAGGTCCTCAAAGGCAGCAGGCGGTCCTTCACCGTCCGGGTTCCAAGCACGAACAAGTCCAAGCGCATCGTGGACAGAACACTGACTCACTTCCGGAAGACGAATACCCCCCACCGTGACATAGCGGGCTGCATCGTTCAATTTCTCACCGTTGCAACCCTGACAATCGAGGTCGGTCATGGAGGCAATCAATCGGTTCCGTGTTCGCTCGGAGGTGGTTTCTGCATAGGTTTTCTCCAGTCGTGGTACAATGCCTTCCCACGGCTTGCTGTACTTGTATTGGGAACCGTTTTCTGAGGTAAACTCGTAATGGATGACGGTTGAACCGGAACCGTAGAGGAGGATGTCTTTCTCATCCTCATCCAAGAGGTCAAAGGGAAGGGTCGTAGAAATGTTGTAGTGGGCACAGGTGCACTCGAGGAGTTTTCTGTACCACGAAGGTGACATGGACTGGCGCCAAGGAATCACACAACCGTTTGAGACGCTCATGTTCCCATCAACGATAAGTTCGACATTGAATTGCCGTTGAACGCCAAGTCCTTGGCAAGTGCCGCACGCACCGAGGGGTGAATTGAACGAAAACACACGAGGTGACAGTTCGGGCATGAAAGCGCCGTGTTCTGGACAAGCAAAATCTTCCGACCATGCAATCGTTTGTCCCTCTTCAGTGAGATGTGCATTGGAGTTTTTACTCAACTTGGCCGTTGCGCTTGGTGCTTCCAAACTCTCAACGGCAAGGGTGCCTCCACCCAACCGCAAGGCGGATTCAACCGCTTCAGTGAGGCGCTGTTTTCGATCCCTCGTGCAGCGTATACGGTCAATCCTCACGTCAATGTCATGACGGAAGTTTTTGTCAAGAGTGGGTGGTTGTTCGAAGGAGGTTTCATGGCCGTTCACACGCCCGTTAAGGTAACCCTGCTCCACGAGTTGACGAAACAATTCTGCGTGAGTGCCTTTGCGAGCCCGAACAACGGGGCTCCAAACGGCAACACCGTGGGCTTCCATGCGCCAAAAGATGTCATCGACGATTTCCTGGACGGTTCGTCGGGCGACTTCCTTGCCGCAACTCGGGCAGTGTGGCTTTCCAATTCTGGCCCACAGTAATCGGAGGTAATCCTGGATTTCGGTCACGGTAGCAACAGTTGAGCGAGGATTGTGGCTGCCTTGTTTCTGGTCGATGGAAATGGCGGGAGAAAGGCCTTCAATGGAATCGCAATCAGCCTTTTTCATTTGGCCGATGAACTGCCGAGCATACGATGAGAGGCTCTCAACATAGCGTCGCTGGCCTTCAGCGTAAAGCGTGTCAAAGGCAAGGCTTGACTTTCCAGAACCCGAGACTCCCGAAATCACGACGAATTGGCCTTTGGGAAGGTTCACCGAGATGTCTTTGAGATTGTGGGTGCGCGCCCCTTTCACCTCAATCCAACCGTCCTGACCTGCCGACATGACGAGCACTCCGATACCAACGAGCGGCCAACAGTTCTTCAACTCGTGCTTTTGATTGTGGGAGATGGATTGAGGGGCGAATTTGAAAAAAAATAGAGTAAATAATCTATCAAAATCGTGGTACTGCGAGGCCGCACAAGAAGACAAGCATTCATAGTGCAAAGGCAACATTTCGTCCTGTGGAACCTCCAAAGATGAACCCTGTTTTCGTTGCTCAACGTTGTTGCTTGCGTTGCGGTCGTGTTGAAGACATCGGTGCTGAGAGCATCGACTCATGTGAAGACTGCCGAACCATGGCGTTCAACATTGACTGATGTGCAGGAAGTTTCCAACCAACGCTTTGTCAATTTCACTTCGAGGGAGTGAAAGTCACGGGCGCAGGTGCCTCGAAGCGTACAGGATCATCACTTGCTGGATGTAAGAACTCCAAGGCGTAGGCGTGCAACATCACGCGCTGATGAGGGTCGGTTGTCGCACCATGACGTTCGTCGCCAACCACGGGAGAATTGAGGTGTTGCATCGCCATTCGGATTTGATGACGACGGCCTGTTTCAATCGAAATTTCCACTAGACTGGTTTCGTCGCCGGCTTCAACAACGTGATAGTGAGAAATGGCTTCTTTTCCTTGTGGATGATTTTTGTTCACAGCTTTGATGTTCAGGTGTTTATCTTCCAGCAGCCACGTACGAACCGTGCCCGATGCGGGTGTTGGTGTTCCTTCGACCAAAGCCCTGTAGGAACGGTGAACGGTGCGATCGTGAAATTGTTGCTGGAGGTCAAGTTTCGCTTCTTTCGTTTTGGCCATCACCATGATGCCTGAGGTGGCCTTGTCGAGACGATGAACGATGAAACACCACGCTTTTTTGTCCGTCCAACGAAGGTGGTCAACACATCGACTGTGAAGCGTGTCTTGTTCAAGTCGGTCGGTTGCCACCGACAACAGTTGGTGAGGTTTGTTGACCACGAGAAGAGATTCATCTTCGTAGAGAACATCAAGGTCTACATTCGGTTTATCCAAAGGCGGTGGCGAACGTTCCTCTGCTTGTTGTCGTTGAAGGACTTCAAGGCTGTCTCCCGGTTGAAGTGGATGTTTCGCCCTGTGAACGACATCCCCGTTGACCACGATGCGCCCTTGGGTGAGCATTTTTCGAAGCGTGGTGGTGCTTGAATCGGGATAGAGTGTTCGTAGTGTGGACAACACATCCCCATCATCAATCTGGACGTGTTTCATTCACTCACCTACAAGACCAAGACATCAATCCACGACCCTTCAGCTCCGGACTGCCCCGGTTGTAAGAGCGTCAATCCATCAGCACTTGCAAGACTCTCGATGTTTCCAGAACCTTGGTGGCGCGGTTGGTAGGCCATCATGCCTTCTTCGGTCGAGACAAGAACGACACGGCGTAAGGTCACACAGTCACTGGTGGATTTCACGGGGTCACAGAGTTTTGCTCGAACCTTCCACTCTTTTGGCGCATCGGTCCCAAACACGTGTCGGAGGTACGGTGCCACCAACATGCGGAAGACCACGTGACTTGAGACAGGATTGCCGGGCAAGCCAAAGAGGGGTGTGGTGTTCCAAAGGCCGAAGAGGGGAGGGGAACCTGGACGAATTTTCATCCGCCAGAAATGGAGGCTTCCTTCCTCTTCCATGATTCGTCGGACATAATCGAATTCACCCATTGAAACGCCGCCCGATGTCAAGATAAGGTCGCACGATTGGGCCGCTTCGTCAAGGGTGTGTCGAAGCGCATCCATGGAATCGGCTACCGATGAGAAGCGCACCGGTGTATGGCCGGCCCACTCAACAAGTCCAGCTAAACCAAAGGAGTTTGATTCGTAGATCTCACCGTGTTTCAGTGGTTGACCAGGAGAAATCAGTTCGTCACCCGTTGAGACGATGGCGATGTTCAATCGCTCGAAGACCGGTACGGTATCGTGGCCCATGGTTGCACACAGGCCCACACGTGACGGTGTGAGGTGCTGGCCTTGTTCCAAAGCGACGACGTCTTTTCGCACGTTCTCGCCCTGCTGGCGAACGAAGTGTTGTTTTGGAGGCTCCTTCAAGGAGACCGTTGAACCGTCAACTTCGCACCGCTCAATAGGAAGAATGGCGTCCGTGCCGGGTGGCATGGGTGCACCGGTCATGATGCGGACGGCTTCTCCACGACCTACACTGATGTCTTCATTTTCTCCCGAGGCGGCTTGGAGGCCAACGATGTCGAGTTGAAGTGGATAGGTGGCTTTGGGATCAAACATGCATGCAAAGCCGTCCATTGCTGAATTGTCAAACGGTGGATCATCAACGTTGCTTTTGAGATCCTTAGCCAACACCCTCCCCGTGGCTTGTGCAAGCGGAACGTGTTCAACGCGCGTTGGGAGGGGTGTGGTGTTGCAGATTGCCTGCGCTTCTTCAACCGAAATGAAGTACGGCAGGTCACCCATGTTGTGGCCAAGCATGGGTTGTGTTTGAGCATGTGGGTCAACGGTAGAATGATGGAGGGGGGTTCAATGCGATGGTATGGTTGACGGGGTAGCGCTCAGTCAAGCCATACAGACAACGTTTCTCACCAGCGGTACAGCAACCATTGCAGCGACCCTTGTTGGCGTCCCACTGGGCGCATGGTGTGCCCGTCAACAAAGCAACAACATTCAGCGACTCAAGACGTTCATCACGGCACTGTACGGTTTACCGCCCGTGGTGGTGGGTGTCTTCGTCTATTCCTTGTTTTCAAAATCGGGAGCGTTTGGTTCGCTCGACCTGTTGTTCACCGTTGAAGCCATGATCTTCGCTCAGACATGCCTCATTCTCCCGTTGGTTTGGGGTGGGTCATGGACGGCGTTTGAAGGGGTTGGGCAGTCTTACAGCGACACGTTGTCCACGTTGGGCATCAATCGCCGGCAACGGCTGAGTTTAGAAATTCGACTGGCCAGCAACGGCGTCTATCACGCCATCGTTATCGCCTTTGGTCGAGCGATTGCTGAGGTTGGTGCTGTGATCATGGTCGGTGGAAACATCGCCGGGAAAACGAGGGTGATGACGACAAGTATCGTGCTCGAGACGTCAAAAGGAAACATGACGCAGGCCGCTCTTCTCGGTGTCCTTCTCCTCGCACTTTCGCTGAGTTTGGTGGCGCTGGCGTCGGTGGTGAAACAGCGTAGACGTAAGGTGAGTACCGTTTTGGTGGGTGAACATCTTCCTGAACCCACGCCTTTTGGTATAGAGAAAACCACAGTGGTGAAGGTGGTAAAGGACGGTCGGGCCTTGGTGAACGGTGTTTCCATTGACTTGAAACCTGGTCGTATCACGGCCGTCGTCGGTGAATCGGGGGCTGGAAAAACAACCCTCCTCAAAGGACTCGCTGGCCTTGAAGGTGAAGAGGTTCAATGTGGCCCAAAGGCATGCGTGTATGTTCAACAGCAGCCGGTTCTCTTGACAAGTTCACTAGGTGCGGAACTGATGCTTCCATCAACATTGTATCCAGAACTTCAGCCTGCGGCCCAAGCCTACAGCGCCCTGTTCAATTTACAGGATGTAAGTGGCCACGACGTCCATTCACTTTCGGGTGGTGAACGGCAACGTTTGGTCCTCGCTCGACAGTTCTCGTTTGCTCCATCCTTGTTGTTGTTGGATGAGTGTACCTCAAACCTGGGGTGGCTTCACGTTCAGACCATTGAACGGGAGTTGATTCGAATGAAAGAGGGTGGGGCATGCATCGTCATGGTCACACACAACATACCCCAGGCCCACCGAATGGCCGACGTTATTGTCGTTCTCCGAGACGGAGAACGATTGGAAGAGGATGATCCGTTCGCCGTCTCTCTCCTCAGAGGCGAATGGTTTGATCACGAGTAGACGAAAAAGGCAGCATCGCCGTTAATGCTGTAATTGGCGATGGTGGATTGGCCAACGCCCTGAAGGTAGTCCTGGAAATGAATGGCCGTGGAATGATTGGAGGAAGACACGATCATGTACGAGTAAGGATTGTCCATGATGTGGTCGTTGAACTCATACCGTTGGAGGTCGATGTTGGGTTGGAATTGGAGGGCCGTGCCTCGGTCGGAAAGCGTGATGCATTCTTTTTCATGTGCCATGTTGATGGCTGCGCCCATGCCTTGGCCGATGGAAAAATACCACGCTCCGGAAGGATGGGCTCCGTTAGAATCCTCCACAAGTTCCAATCCTCTGGTGGAATTGAGATGATTCCAAATGGCTTGTTCTTTCGCGTGCGTCCCTGAATTATCTCCTCTTGACACAAAGCAATGTTCGCTCTCAGCGACCGTTTCGAATGCATCGAAAACCGAGCCTTCAAGATGAACCGGAGAGAGGAGGACGAAGGCATTGTACGCAATGGGTATACGCTCCAAACCGAAGCCTTCCTCAATGAATTCCATTTCTTGTTGCGGTGCATGAGCAATGAGAGCATCCACATCACCCGACCGACCGAGTTGGAGAGCTGCCCCGGTGCCAACCGCCACATACTCAACATCAACCTCGTACATGGTTTCGAATTCTTCAATTAAGACGTCAAGCAGACCTGAATCCCTCATCGATGTGGTGGTCGCAAGGCGAAACGTTGTCGAGTCTTCATCCTGAGGTGCGAGGCATCCAGAGAAGGGAAGGAAGAGGGCGACGAGGAATACAACGCTTGGTCGCATCTCAATCGAATTTCATCGTGTGCCCACATTCAGGATAGGTGCACGAAACGGTGTATCGAGACCGTTTTGGCTTTGGAATCTTTAGCATCGAGCCGCACATTTCACACTGAACTTTGATGGTCTCAGGACCGGTTGGTTTTGGGGCATCGGTCAAGGTTCGTCCCACATCGGTTGACCAACCGAGCGAATCGCTGTATTTGTCGGACGTGGTGTTCAGCTTTGACTGCTTCAGCGAGAGGCGCATCTTACGCTTCTTTTTCCGCTTCTTTCCGCCGGTTGGTGCTTTGGCCGCCATGGGACTCAAGCCTCGCTGGGCGTTAATGTATTCAATGACTTCGCTTGATTGGTTAAAGAGTGAAAAAGAGCAGGGTTCTGCCTTGATTCATCAGTGTTCAATGATGTAAGATTCACCGTTTTTCGGCTCGTGAACCGTGTGACCTTGTTCAACAAGAGCTTCCACAAGGGGGGGCCGTGCATGGGTCGGGTCGGTGTGGTAGACCACCACGTGTTTCGCTTCACATGCTTTGGCGAAGTCAAGAATTTCTTGATGTCCAGCATGTGTTGAAAATGAAAATTGTTTCATGGCCAAATCGATGTGAACGCGCTGCCCATAGATATCGATGGAGCCTTCCTCCAGAAGACCACGTCCTCCAGTATCACGCGCTTGATATCCGGTGAAGAAAATCGAGTTTTTCACATCGTGGCGAAGGCGATTCAAGTACCAAAGTGCAGGGCCGCCCTCAAGCATGCCAGAAGTCGTGACAATAACGTCGGCCGACAGTGCTTTTTTTCGGTCGGATTTGCTTGACACTTGCTTCGCCCAGCGCCAGGCTCGCTCCAACGCTTTCCCGTCGCGCAGAAGCGAAGGATGTTCTAGGTGTGTTTTTGCAACCCTCTTCCCCATTCCGTCTACGTGGACGTTCAAATTTGGAAGGTGTTTGTGGAGCAACATAACCACGTCTTGGGTTCGCCCGTTTGCAAAGGCTGGAATCAACACGGTTCCACCCTGTCGAACGACTTCAGCAACGGCTTCGATGAATCGGCCTACTTCTTCTTCTTTGGGTGGATGATCTCGCCCGCCGTAGGTACCTTCAACAAACAAGATATCAGCTTGTACGGGTTGAGCACCGCGGACAAGAGGAGAATCACGGGTATCAAAATCACCAGTCAACAGTACACTCGTGTTAGGCGTCTGAATGTGAAGCATGGCTGCTCCTGGAATGTGGCCAGCAGGATGGAGGGTCAGTTCCCAATCGTGATGCTTCCATGATTGACCGAAATCGTGAACGTACCAGGAGTCAAGTGCCGTGTCAATATCCCGCTTGTCCCACGCAAGTGGATAACGCTCAATGGAACTCACTTTGTAGCAATCTCGCCACATCATGTCAGAAAGTTGGGCTGTGATCACGGTCCCATGAAGTCGAGTTCGATGATGAGCGCAAAGCCACGGTGCCATCCCTAGATGGTCAATGTGTGAGTGGGTGATGACAGCATCGTGAACCAAAGGAGCTTCGCTGGGATAACGGGGAGGTGAGGTTGGAGCAATACCGTAATCGAGGAGAAGTCGAGTTCCGTTAGGATCTTCTAACACAATGCCTACGTTTCCAACTTCATCGCCGCCACCGAGATAATGAAACCGTAATCCTGACGCCGGTGGCTGGTCAGGATATGTTGAGGTTCGCCCTGGTGCATACAAGACCATGAAAAGACGAGGAGGTCATGTTCAATGAACGTGTGGGTCCAACCCCTCTGTTTCCACTGGAAGGATTGTTGGTTGAATTCGTGATTGATTTCAATCTCGTTTGTGTAACTATGTTCATTAACTTCTCGCGACCATATTCAACGGGTTTTTCTCGATTCAGATTTCTCTTCTCTTTTCTCGATCATCACCAATCAACTCTATTCATGTTCCAATGGAAATGAAGGGGTATCTGGACATGATGTTGTTACTCAATACATATTGAGTATTTTATTTCTTCAGGAAAACGAAGCAACCTTCAACCCCAGTTCCCTGCACAGGTCATGGCGCGAATTCCCCATCACGAATTCGCTGTCGACGAAGACAAATGCTTCGGCTGTGGAGCTTGCATTGCATTATGTCCAGTGCACGTTCTTACTTTGGAAGACCGAATGATCTACGTTGACGAACCAAATTGTACACATTGCCGATTATGCATACCGTCGTGTCCAGTCTTTGCATTGACCATTCAACCAGGTGAGTGAGGTGAACATTGTCCTTATCGGGGGTTCGGTTGAAGCCATGGTCATGGCTCATTCTCTCATTGATGAACACGATGTGTTTTTGATTGAACTGGAGGCTGAGTTTGGTCTTCCAGCACTGCATCCGGGTCGAATTTTAGACCCAAACCTCCTCGCATCATACCTTACCAATGAACAACAATCCTTCTTGTCTCTCCAATCCAACGAGGACGGTTTCGGGTGTCGTTGGGATTGGCTGGTTAAGCATTTGGCTGCGAACATTGCACGCCAAGGTGTTGTTTGCTTGTCTCGAACGAGAATCGTATCGTGTGTTCGACAGGGAGACCAATACTCCATCGAACTCTCTCCCACCGAACGGGACGTTCCGACACATCTCATCGCAGATCGTGTGATTGTCATGACTCCACCTCATCGTTCCGGGCCAGGTCAGCGAACACACCATCTTCTTCCTGATACGCCTGAATCCTTTCCGTATCCAGAAGTTACTGAGTGGTGTGGTGGGACGGTTATCACTCGGGACATGAACGAAGCACCAAATCCCACCTTTACGTTAACTCGGGGCGATGGAATGACAGAATTATGGTGGCCAACACCCACCTCATGGATGCCCCCCCAAGGCTTCATTGAAACGGTCAATGTTCTCCTACCTTCAGATAAAGACGAACTTTCCTTCGACGCTGTTGTACATCGGGTCCATCATTACCTCTCTAACTTCGTTTAAATTGAGATATTTGGTGTGGATTGAAACACCACTTTCTTAGGTGAAACGGTGTGGCAAAGATAAGAACGCCTGTGGCGTTGGTGATGAAGATGGCACACCCTATGGCTGACCTTCGCAAAAAACTGCAAGAAAAAGGCCTTCTTGACAAACCCACGGCCAAATCATGGACCAAATTCATCGCACTGGTGGTGGTGGTTGGATTTTTGTATGCAGCTCATATCATGCTCCCTCTCAAATGGGGATTGATCCTTCTTCCTCTGACCGGGTTGATCACCACCACCATCGCCATGATTGGCCACGAAGGTGTTCATTCCTCGGCGTGTAAATCCAAAGCAGGCAACATCACACTTGCATCGTTGGCTTTCCCTCTTTTTTCTGGCCTTTCGATGAATTACTGGCGAGAAAAGCACAACGTGCAGCACCACGCTCACCCAAACGTCGTGGAAAAGGACCCTGACATTCATTCTTGGCCCCTCACTTTTTCTCGAGAAGAATACGAGACCAGCGGCCCCGTTCGTCGGTTTTTCCAGAAGTATCTTCAAGCCTACGTGTTTTGGCCCATTATCACCCCGCTCGTGGGCCATCTCATGCGATACGACGGTCTGAAATACATCGTCACCGCACCCTTCAAAGCCAAGAAAAACCGGTTTTCGAAGATGTATCTCCTCGATGTTGCATTGCTTTGTGCCCACTTCTTCCTTTGGCTTGGTCTGCCCATTCTTCTGGGATTGTCCTGGCAAGCAACCGTTGGGTTTTACGTCATCTTGTGGGCCATGGTTGGACTTTACCTAACGGCGATTTTCATCGTCGGTCATGCAGGTCGTCCTATCGTAATGGAATACGATGAGAACTGGCGATTACAGATTGAAACGGGGCGCCGCATCAAACTCGGCCCGGTTGGCTCTTTCTTTTTCGTTGGTCTCGACTATCAGATTGAACACCATCTTCTACCTGCTCTTTCCCACTTCAATCTCCCAGAGGCCGCTCCCATCGTCAAAGAATACGCCGAAGAACGCGGCTGGGAATACGAAGAAGTCGGCTTCCTCCGTGCCCTGTGGGATTCCACCGTTGCCCTCGCCGTTGCCTGGAAGACACCCGCTATTGTCATCGATGCATCCTCCGAAGCGAACACCGGTCTTCTCGAGGACTTCGGTCCTGGCACACCGATGCCAGAAAACGGTTAATCTCTTCAATACCAAACGGGTCGGTATTCCATGACCGTGAAGTTGTATCTTCAAGACATTGAAGCAGCCTACGCCCATCAATTTGATGCGGAAGTGACAGCGGTTAACGGCAACACCGTGGTGCTCGATCGAACCCTCTTCTATCCGCTGGGCGGCGGTCAGCATTGGGATACGGGAACGCTGCTTGGTCCAAACGGGTCTGTTCGTGTTTCCGAGGTTCGTGGCCGCGGCGACGTTCATCACACGGTGGAGGACGGACATCAACTCGAGGTTGGTGATGAAGTCCGCGGAAGCATCGATTGGGCCACACGCTACGCGCACATGCGCATGCACACCGCTCAACATTTGATGAGCGGCCTGGCTTACGAGATGTTCAATGGCGTGCGGACGGTTGGCAATCAAATTCACGCCGACCGCTCTCGCATTGACTTCAACCCCATTTCCTTTGACGAGACGATGCTCACCGATCTCGTGGAAGCTGCGAACGCCCGAATAGATCAGCACCTTCCTGTAACCGATGCCATCATGACTCGAGATGAAATCAATGCGATCATGCCTTCTGACCGCACCAACATGGACCTTCTTCCTGCGAGTGTGACAGAACTCCGCATCATCCAAATCGGCGACCGTATCGACATGTGCCCGTGTGCAGGTACGCATGTTAGCAACATTGGGGAGTTGGGGCACGTCCAGTTTCTCGGCAAGAAATCCAAAGGAAAAGGAACACAACGGTTCAGCTACACACTCAACGAGTCAACGGCGCTGCGAACTCCGTCAACCAGTGTTCTTTGACTAAAATTCGAGGTCGTCATCAACGAGTTCCTTGACCTCATCCATGGCCGCTTTGAGGCTCTTTCGCTTTGATTGGCGCTGGTTGAATTCAATGTCCTCAAAAATTTCCGCTACCTCTTCGTCCAACTCATGCGTTGACGCCGCTGCGTGGACACGATCCGTGAGCGTCGTGTCTTCTCCGGGACGTTCGGTTCGGTCGACCTTCTCAATTGGTTTACTCGGGACGGTTCGGGCACCGTAATGAGGGTCGTATCCTCCCTCAACCGATAGCACTTCATTGGCCACTTTTTGTGCTTCACTGGCTCTCATCGGACGATTTTTCCACGGATTTTGATTGGCGATATCCTGGAGAACATTTGGCTTCTCTCGTTCTCGTTGCTCTTGAAAGACTGCTGCTACATCATCACCATCGAGTTTGGTTCGCTGACCAACCAACCCCCCAGCCAATCGCTGTTGTTCAATCAGTGCGTTTCCATGGACTTCGTCGTGGTCGTATCGATGAGGTTCTGCTGCCATGGCCATGATCTCTTTCGCAAGCTGGTAGAGCGGCTCGTCGGGGGGTGCAGAAGCGAGCACTTCCCTTACGTTTCTATGATGTTGGATGCAGGGCGAACATCGAGCTACGCCGGACACATCGGGGGCATCGCAACGCAAACAACACGCTTGGAACCCCAATTCCTGCATGGCTTTACGCGGCATGGACATGATGAACCCGTTGATGGCATCCACCACGACACCATGAACCCTATGACACGAGGCTTCAAGGAGAACCTCAACCTCGGTTCATCATGGGCAATCGGGACCCCCGCGCCGATATTTTGGACGATGACCCGTTTCGCAATCAACGAAGTCGTCCTCGAATCCATCGTATTCATCAGCGTACGGACAACGAAGGGACCCTTCACTACGAAGCCTCTTCACCGCTTGGTGATGCCATGCTCCAGTTTCTCGGACGTGGAAATTGGGAGAAACCAAAACACCACACCGGCCGACTCTGGCATTTTAGCGATGTTGAAAAACAACATCTCCGCCTTGCCATGGCCGCGTTCACACTCGCTCTCGGCTTCATGGCCGCTCGCGGCATCACAGGCATTTCCTATTTTGGATTCTCAACCTGGGCAATAAAACTCCTTCTTGCCATGCCGGTCATGTTTATCGCCATCGGTCCTGCCTTTCTGTTCCACGAAATTGGGCACAAATTGGTGGCAAAGAAAAACGGATGCTGGGCAGAATTCCGCGCCGACCCAAAGGGTCTTCAATTTGGAATCGCCATTTCCTTCTTCCTCGGTTTTCTCTTCATGGCTCCGGGTGCAGTGATGGTCGCGGGCCTTGTCACGCGTCGACAAAACGGCCACATCGCTGTCGCTGGACCGCTCACCAACCTCGGTCTCTTCCTTATTGGCATCCCTCTTTGGGCTTTGATTCTCGGCTTGACAGGCGCACATGACTATCTCGCAACGAGCAGCCGAGAAGTGTTTGAGCGAATCTACCTCGTTGACGGGGCATTGATTTGGCAGGCCATGCTCGCTGATGCAGGCTATTTCTGGCTCTCAGCCAATCTTCTTCTCGGCTTGTTCAACATGCTTCCTTTCGGCCCCCTTGACGGGTTGAAGGTCAAAGATTGGAACGAGCAAGCCTTCTTCGTCGTGTTGCTCATTTTCGCCATACCCGTCTTCACCATGTTCACGGGCGTATGGTCTCCATCCGCCGTGTTGGCCGTTGTGTCTGAACCCGTTTCCTCACTCATTCGGTGAGGTTCAGAGGTAAGCATTTCGAACAGGATTCTCATCCAGGTGGAAGAAGGAATAGGTAGCCCACCAGGTGATGGTGTCGAGGGCATCCACGAGGTTGCTGGTGCCGCTTTGCTCCTCACCGTAGTCTTTGCCAGTGGTGTCCATCCAGTCGATCATTTCATCAAGTGTGTCGCAGGTTTGGTGATAGCACCAATACCCGTCCACCAAGCCACCGAAACCCATGGTGACCGTACCGAGGTTGTCCTGGAACGTGGCATGGTCCGAGCGTGCCGTGGTGTCTTCGTACACGATGATTTCTGGACGGTCCTTCGCCATCCAATCGTCCACTTTCCACGTATCAGCAGGAAGGTCCGTTCCAATGAGCGCAGACATTTGTTCCTCCACACCGATAGCATCTGAACCAATCCACATGGCCAGCCCAACCATCCCTGGCTGATTCACGATGTCGTGGTCAAGGCTTGGGCCGATGTAAACGCGCATGGGCCAAACTTCCTCGTCCTTTGGATAACCATCAGGGTCAACCTCGGGCTGAGGATCACATCCTCCCTCGGGCCCGTGGTTCCCACCGCACGGTGCTCCACCGCCACCGGGCCAATTAACACCGGCCATATCGAGGTTCACATAATTCGTGACTTCAACCTCTGGATTCTCGTTTTTTACCCATTCATCGGTCCAGAAGTCACTTCCCCGCTTACCACCTTCTTCACCTGACCACAAGCAGAACACCATCGTGTTGCGAGTTTTGTAATTCGCCATGGCTTCAGCGACGGTCAGCACCATGCTGGTGCCCGCCGTGTTGTCATAAGCGCCGACTCGGGTGCCGTAGGTTCGACCGAAGACGTGCGGGTCCACCACGACACCGTTCACGGGTGGTGCGATGTCGAAGTGAGCTCCAAACACCATCCACTTGTTGGGGTCGACTTCACCGTACCGATAGCCACAGATGTTGTACGCCTCTGGATTTTGGGCCCCCGTCATCAATGAATCATAGGTGAAGCGTTGCGTGATGACCTCCAAACCAAAATTTTCCATGGTTTGTATCAAATGAAGCGCCGCATCTTCGTATGCAGCATTTCCTTGGCCGGCCCATCGGTCAAGATAACCAAGCGCCCCGTCAACCACATCCGTGGGGTCGGAGGTGGTGTCGGAGAGGGACGAGAGGAAATTGAACGTGGTCCGCCCGTTTACCACACCCGTCGAATGCCGCCCCCCTTCCGCTTCAGCATAGGCTGGAGCCATGGGCCGTTCAATTGGCACGCGAACAGCGAGGACAGGACCTCCGCTGCTGTTGGATGGGAGCACAGCATCAAGGGTTCCGTTCGTGGCAGGCACCCGCTGGATGCCAGGGTTATCGCTCTGTTCATGACCGTCCCGCTGAATCCATGTGCGCCACGATTCCTCAATCGTACGCACGGGCCAGTTCTCTCGACCGTATTCACCCAACATGATCACCGCTGTGTCGGTCCGTGGCGGTGCCAAAACGGTCAGCAAGGCCGACTCACCCGCTTTAAGATCAACAACGGTTGAATTTTGCACAAATCCAGTGTCGGAGTTGAGCATCAAATAGGGCACGTAGACCGATAAATCAACCTCGGCAGCGATGGTAAGGCCCTGGAACACACCTCCAGTGAGAACGGCGGGCGTGATGACGACATCATCGGTTGAGCCCAACCCTGCATCTTGTTGCCCAAAACAACCCGAGAGAGGCGTCAAGAGCATCAGCATGACGAGAAAGCAGGCTTGGCCAAATCGCTGCCCCATTGGTCTTGCGTATCGGTTCACCTTCTCAAGGTCTACCCTCGTTTGAACCGATTCTTTGATGAGGGAACAGGTCCAATGTATTCGTGAGAACATGCGTAATACACATCCAAACAAAACCCGTCGTATCGCACGACAGTCGTTGTTTTCGAACCATTTTATCGAGGTGATCGACGACCTCAGGTGCCCGCTCATTGAGGGCTGATTCACTCTTCCTCAGGATACACCTTCGGAGAATCGGACTCTGAACGCTCTTTTTGGATGGAAAGAGCGAGTGCGACGATTCCAATGGCTGATACAAGCAAGAGTAACACCATCATCGATTGCTCGTTGTCGATATCATCTGCCTCACCATCAACGGTGTTTTCATCAATGCAGCCAATACCAAAACAGTCCCCTGGAGACGGGCCGTCTTCTTCATGAACGTCTTCGTGAACGATGATGGAATGGTACCACAACGTTTCCGTACCGTTCTGGACATGCAAAATCCAGATTTTGTAGGTATCGACCGTTGCGTTGGGCTCGAAGGCGTAGAGGGCCGATACAGCACACGTTTCGTCCATCAGGGAACCGTTCTCGCCAAGCTCGCACTCGTTCACCAATTCACCCGACTCGAAATCATCGCTTGCGTTGAAGACACCGTCAAGGTTCACATCCAATCGCACGGTCATCGTTGTGTTCTCCGTGTCGTCGTGCATTTGAAACC
>JBMYQB010000009.1:24583-25740 GCA_049600935.1 Candidatus Poseidonia sp. | reverse complement strand
ACATCCAATCGCACGGTCATCGTTGTGTTCTCCGTGTCGTCGTGCATTTGAAACCACACCGCATTGCCTTGAACGAAGGAAGGGTCGGTGATGTTGCCCGATACCACACCGTTTTCGTTCATGATGACCGTGAGGGTTTTTTGTTCGTGGGCATGGCTTGCGGGTGCGAGAAAAAGCATCAACAGAAGACCCACGGTCGTGAGCACCCTCAGTTGGTTTCCCATGATTTGAGGGCAATCACCAAATCATAAAGACCAAACGGATGGTTGAGTTGAGGCAATCATGGGCGGTAAGGAGATTCTCCTTGGTATCTTTACCATCGTTTTTCTTACCTCAGCAACGCTGTTGGTCTTCGGTGATGATATTGATGCGACCACGAGTGAAAACCCGTCCATGAAAGCTGGCGACCCACTGATTCAGGGCGAAGGCCACGACCACAAAAATGCCAGTCAACACGAATTCGGTACGGACAACATGGAACTTCTCGATTTCAACCCCTTAACCACACCCGGCAACGCCGAAGTTCAGGTGGCGACCACGCCCGATGGCAAAACGTATGCCTATCTGGCAGGTTGGAATGACATGCACATCGTCGATGTCACCGACCCGAACAACACCACGGTTACCGGCGTGTACAACGACCCGAACACGCAAGTTCTCGACGTCAAGTATCTCGAGTACAACGGTCGTGAATACATCATCCAGCAAAACCAACTGATTGATCCTGGTAATTCAGACCCGAACATCGGGCAGTGGAGTGACCCTGTCCAAGTCAGCGTCACCCTCATCGACGTAACGGACAAAACCAACCCCACGTGGGTGGACTCGTGGTACGATGCTGACCATCCAAGCGGACCGCACAACCTCTACACGCACATGATCGACGGCGAGTGGTACATGTTCGTCGCCAATCCGGACTACGAGGATTGTAACGACGCCATTGGTGAGGCGTGTGGCGGCGTCACCATCGCACACCTCAATTTGGTCGGCTCCGCTGCCCGCAACCTACCAAACGTCCCCGCTTCAGGCCTCGGCCACACCATCATCAAAGTCGGAGAGTACGAGGTATCATGGGAGACCACCATGGGTGGCTGGATTTACATTCACGACATGACCGTTCAAACATGGCCTGGAGAGGACCCGAATGACCCTCGATT
>JBMYQB010000009.1:20080-24285 GCA_049600935.1 Candidatus Poseidonia sp. | reverse complement strand
TCCCATGTTGGCTACTCCGACGAACCCGTTCACTTGGTCACGGCCGCGGTGGAAACCCTCAGCACAAGTGTTGGTGTGGGCATCATGTACCTGATTGACACCACTGCATACACGATGGAAGACGGCCAGTTCAAGTTCCAGCCCAAACTGATTCGGGATTGGGAAATTCCCTACGCAGAGGACCATTGCTATGGGGCTGATTGTGAAGCCCACGCAAACGAGGACGAGTGGCTTTTGTTCTCACCGCATAATCTCGACAGTACTTACTTCGAAACCGATGAAACCACCGACCAGAGCCACGGCGGTGGTTGGGATGGACGCCTCTACATCTCCCACTACCATGCTGGTTTGTGGGTCGTGGACATCGAGACGTTGGTCGACCCTACCGATCCCGATGACCGCATCGCTGTTCATGAAGAAGCCACGGTTGCGTACTACCTTCCTCACGGAGAAGACGGTACACCGCTTGACTCGAGTTTCTACGACTTTGGATGGGTCCCGTTCCTTTGGGCGGTTGAACATCACGACGGCATCACCTACGCATCCTGCATCTCAACCGGTCTGTATTTGGTGCAACTCGATATTGACCTTCCTTACCGAATTTGAGGTGAACTCATGTTGCGACGATGTACGACCTTGCTGATGTGCACGCTACTTCTTCTCGCCGGATGCACATCACCGGGTGAGATTGACCGTTGGACCCCGCACGGCGAGCCGCTGGAGAGCGTAAAGGTGCAGGATTTCACGCTCACCAGTAGCGAGGGCACCGATTGGACCTATTCTGAAGAGGCGGCGAACACCACCCTCGTCATCGCCTTCCTGTTCACCAACTGCCTCGACATCTGCCCCATCGTCACGCACAACATGAAGTGGGTCAAATCTCAATTGACGGCCGATGAACTCAACAAGACCACCTTCCTGACCATCACCGTAGATCCTTGGCGCGATAACGTCTCAACGCTCCATGACTGGAAGACCAGCACCAATTCGGAATGGATTCACCTGACTTCATCGAGCAACGATTCCGAAAGCCCATCCATGAAAGCTCTCCAAGACGTGTGGATCAACTTCGGCGTCGGCCTTACCATTGAGGAGTACGATGCCAACAACGACGACAACACTTCGAATTCATCGGCGCGTCACCACCCAGATGATTACACCGTGAACCACGAAACGGGGACCATCCTTGTGGACCGCTTTGGTCATCAGCGTGTGTGGTGGGGTGACAACGACTGGGTACTCGATTTGGTGTTGGACGATGTGCGTTACTTGCACACGTTGTGAGTCTTCGGAAACGAACCCTCATGCCGAACGACGCAGCAAGATAACGAGCAACGCGAGTGCACCAAGACCCGACCCCCCGCCGACAAGCAGCAGCAACTGTCGCGTTTCATCAGCATCGCTAGCCTGGTCGTCTTCTGAATCGGTGTTTCGATCTTCAAATGTTCCAAACGAACTTCCAATGGCCGGTGCCGTTGAGTTTTCGACGTGAACGTCCTCCGTGACCACAATCGTTCCGTTTTGCACCGTACCGTCTGAAAGCATGTCTTGGTAGTTGTATTCTCCAACACCCCATGTTCCGTTAAACCACACCATGAACGTGTAGGCACATTCTTCGCCGCTCTCGTTCTCGCTTCCGTTGGTTGCAGACCTGTCGCATTCGGAAACCAACTCGCCCGAATCCCAGTCATCGGTGCCGTTGTACAAACCATCGCCGTCCATGTCAAACACAATCCTGTGCGTGATGTTTTCTCTTGAATCGGTGTTGTGCCACACCACCGAATCGTTGTAGGTGATTTGACTTGTATTGGGGGTCAAACCGCTTTCCTTGATGACGACTGTGAAGGTGTCAGCAGAGTGGGCTTGAACGATTCCCGGAACAAGGAGCGATGTTAGAAAAATCGCCGTAAATGCGACATGGAGCGGCTTCACAACACACCCAATGACTCGGTCTTGATAAATGAAATGAGGTCTTGTCAACTGAAGAACCCGTTAATTGAAATACGACAATTTCTGGCAGTAAATCATGTCCACCCGCCGTTTGTTGAACGATGAAAACGCCACCGACAAGGTCATTGTCATCGCTCTGGTTAGTTTACTCACGGTGAGTGTTGTTTCTGTTATTGCCTACGTTGGACTTGAGGATGAAGCCAACGACGGCGGCAATGAGGTTGTTTGGATTGACCCTGTGGTTGAAATTGAAGATGAAAATCACAGCCACAGCGATTTGCTCGCCCATCGATTGCAAACGGACAACATGCTCCTCATTGACTATCACAACCTCAACTGCGATGGAAATGTTGCACCTCCTGCAGAACTTGATAACGTTGCAGGACGCCCCTGCTTCCCCGAATTCAAGAACGTTGGACCAACGCCAGGGGACTCTTCAGAGATTTCCATTGAGGGCAATTTCTTGGAAGATTGTGAAAAGAAACCTGACGGAACGGGCGGGTGCTACGCTTACGTTTCGTCCTACAATCAGTTTGAGATTCTTGACATTTCAGAGCCCAACAACATCGTCCTTCTTTCCACGTACTACGCTGAAATCGGCCGCATGATCGACATCAAGGTGACCCCCGACAACAATTGGGTCCTCGTGAATCACGAATTGACCAACAGCGACCTCGACCCGATTCCCCAGGACGACGATGCCAACAGCGGGGCCAATCGCCTCGATGTCATCGATGTCTCTGACAAGAGCTACCCCATTAAGGTGGCCGAGTGGAACAACCCGCCCGCTGGATTCCACAATCAAGACCTTCACGTGGACTGCGATTGGGAAGACGCGCCGCTCATCTACGCCCAAGAGGAGTGCCATTTGTTCCTCTACGGCGCCGACCCCTACCCCGAAATGGTTGAGGGTGACTCGGGCGTGTTCTACAAGGGAACGCAGGTTTTCTACGTCCCGCTTGGCTTTGAATCATGGCGCCCGGACGTCAACGACGAGGACCAAAACACCAGTCGAGAAATCATCCGTTGGGGCGGGTATTCACCTGAACCCGAGACCACGTGCGGCGGTTCGTTGTTCAACCACGACAACGTCTTCCATATTCACCCCATTACCGGCCAAGCCCTGCTCTACATTTCTTACTGGGACGCTGGCCTGCGCATTGTTGACGTTTCCAACCCGCCACCTGTTCCTGACCCAGAAGGCCTTTCATGGCCACAAGATTACGAAGTTGGAAGGTGGCTTGGTTGCCCCAGCGACGATGAAGGATGGTACGGCCCTGATGGCGGCGGCCATGCGAACATGACGCCTGAGGAATGGGGCGGCAGCACGGGTGCGCTGAACGGCGCTGGATGGATTCACTATGCCGTCCCATATGACCACCTTCTGTGCAACGGCGCGGCCGAAACGGACCCCGCCAGTACGTGGGACGACGAATGCGGCACGGGCCCGAACGACCCGGTGTTTGGCATCAACTGGCGGCACCTCACGATGATTGCGCCGGAATACGGCACGAACACGAACCACACGGGCTACATCTGGACCATCGATACGACCGACCCGGCCAAACCCTTCTTGCTCAGCAAGTGGAAACTTCCGGGCGATAGCATTCTTCCTGACGGCAGCGTGCACGAGCATCACTACATTCCAGGTGGCTACATCTACAGCCCGCACAACGGCGACACCGGGACCAACGGGCACGTGTATTGGACGCACTATCACGCAGGAAACTGGGTGACCGACCACAGCAACATTTGGAAGGATACCGTGTGGGTGGATGGCGTGCCAGCTCCAGAAGTTGGGTTCCCCGCCATCAAGGAGTTCGCAGAGACCATCACCATGGGCTACTTCCTACCGTCCGGCCCTACTTGGATTGAGGACCCCAAGGAAACACTTGGATACGACATGGCCGATTGTTGGGCTTCATGCATGATACCGTTCGATTGGGGTCTGCAATACGACCCCCGTGGCTTTTTGTTCATCTCAGAGATGGTGTCGGGCGTCTATGTCGTGCAGATGGATGAGGACCGAGACCCCCGCTATCTCTATCCACCAACCTACACCACTGAAGACGACGAGTGAAACGTTCAGTCTTGATTCACAGCTCGTTAGGGACGGGCGTCTGGTCCATGTGCAAGAAGGCATAGACTGCCCACCAAGTTACAATATCCCACGAGTGCACGAGGTTGTTGATGCCCGTTGAATCGTCCGTGTCCATGTATTCGATCATGGTGTCCATGGTGTCGCATTCACGATG
>JBMYQB010000009.1:18710-19894 GCA_049600935.1 Candidatus Poseidonia sp. | reverse complement strand
GCCGAGGTCAAGTGCATCCGCACCGATCCATTCTGCGAGGTGGAACATTCCAGCCTGGTCCACCGCTTCTTGGGTACCATCGGGACCCAAGTAGACGGAGAGAGCGTAATCACCCGGATAGTTCACGCCGGCCATGTCCAGATTGAGGTAGTTGCTAACGGTCACTCCATCCGGGAGGTCGTTGGCAAAAGAACGCGAGCCCCACAATCCTTCTTCTTCCGACGACCACAGACAGAATACCATTGTTCTCCGCGCGTCAAATTCTGCGAGCACAGAGGCGGTACTCAAGACCATGCTTGAGCCTGCGGCATTGTCGTAGGCGCCGTGTCTGGTTCCGTATCCAGGGATGCCAACTTCGGCACCTGGCGTGTACGCAACGGGCGGAGCAATGTCAAAGTGTGCACCAAAAATCAACCACTCGTCAGGGTAGACGGACCCGTCTTTGTAGCCGCAAATATTGACGGCCCAGGCCGTGTTTGATTGGAATCGATGGACCTCAACTCGGTCCAATCCATACCCTTGCATTACGCCTTCGAAATACACAATGGCGTGTTCGTAGGAAGGGTTGGCGTTACCAATCCATCTGTCGAGGTAGCCAACGGCACCGTCAGCCCCGCAGGAGGCGCACGGCGTATCGTCGGTGATGAACTCAACCCACTCGTACACGTCTCGTCCGTTAACCCACCCATCGCTGGCGCCAACGCCGTCGGCTTCGGTCAAATCCGAACGGAAGGGGCGGTTCGTTTCCATGACCATGGCCAATGCTTCACCGCCGGTCGAATTTCCGGGAACCAACCACGGCCACAACCCGTTTTCGTCTTGGTTGGGAACAGCTTCAACGGCCGAGCCTCCGTCGGTATCGTTCAACCACGTCATCCATGATTCATCCGCCTCTCGAACGGGCCAGTTCACTCGACCGGGCTCTCCCAAGAAGAACACAACATCGGGATTTCGAGGTGGAAAGAGGATGTTGATACCAACACTTTCGCCCGATCGCATATCGAGTACGGTACCGTTTTGGGCGCGTTGAGAACCAGGGTCTTGAACGAAATACGGTATGTAGACGGCCAGCTCTTCTTTGGCGGTGAGGGTGATTTGCTGCCACATGCCGCTGAGCAGCGCACCGTCTCCCTCTATCACCAAGGCATCAACCGTCAACCCGCCTGTTTCATCCTCCCCAAAAC
>JBMYQB010000009.1:0-7387 GCA_049600935.1 Candidatus Poseidonia sp. | reverse complement strand
TTGGCGTGGTAGCGGCGAACATCGAACTCCTTGAACGATTCAACGAGTTCAAACGCAGGCTCTTCGATTCGTTCTGCCATGACCACCACCTCTCGGTCATTGATTTGAGGCGTTGTGCTCGGTTGGCCAACGTCCGCGTAGGCGCAACCACGCTTCACTGCAAAACATCAGTCCGTAAACGGAAGCGAGCCAAAGCGTTGGACGCCCCCATGTGGAAAGTGAGGAACCGTCAGGAAGCACGCCGCTTTGAAACGCCAGCAGGCAGCACAGCCAAACAAGCGTAGCCCCGTGGACAATCCATCGGACCGCACTGAGCAATTCCCTCGAGGTCGCTTTCATTTCCGTGAGTTCGGCTTTGGTGAGAATGGCCGAAACACCAACGATCTTATCGAGTGCGGAACCACCGTTCCAGCGGATACGTCCAAGTTGGAATCGTGTGAGGTATTCGATGCCCGAAAACAAAGTCACCCAAACCACGACCACTTCAAGCAGCGGCTCAGCTCCACGCAAATCAAGCGAGCCCCACACCGTCCATCCCAAGAGCACCCACAGCCAAATGACTTGCAGCATTTGGAAGGTGTGGGCAAACCGACTGAGTTTTTGCAGCAATTCGGTGTCGTGGCCGAGCACCCATTCGAGGACCAGCACGCCAACGGCAGCCAAACACGTGGTCGCACTGACGAGCAACCACCATCCAGAGAGGTCGGCGTCCCGCCACGCTAACATCAATGCCGCCATGACCCAACCAAGCACCAGAACGGTAGCGACGTTGGCCGCGGCCTGCATGGTGTAGAGTGGGTCTCGACCGTCTCGTAGAACCGCCAATCCTCCCATCAGTTTGACCTCAAAAGCAGAATCGTCTACAATGCCGTGGCCTGCGGCCGCCATACCACCTGCTGATTTGATACGGGCCGCTTCCACGATACTTTGCGCAGCGCCGTGTTCCCACGAATCGCCGCCGCTCCACGATGAGCCTCGACTGGCAGCGTGAGCGGCCCCGGCTCCACGGGAACGGCCTCCTCCTGCTGAACGGGTTTTCGCCCAAGCACGGATTTCGGGCGTGATGATTTCCTCAACTTGGTCTTCGTTCAGCGGCGCACCGTGGTCGGTGTAGAGCCAACGACACTGGATGGGAACGGGATTAGCATCCACATCGGGCGCGACCATTTGGAATTGGCCTGGCCCAAGGGTTGGAAGTTGGGCGACGAGGTCCTGGTCGCCACCACTCTCCTTCAGCAGGTGTCGAACCTTCTCTACGTCCTGAGGTTGGGTGAATCGACCGATGAAGGTCGTGTTGGCCTGAGCGAGGATCTTGTAGTCGACATCGCTGACGTTTTGGGTGGCCAGAACGCACGCTACACCGTACTTTCTTGCTTGTTTGAAAATGAGTTTGATGAGGTCTTTGGCGGGGGGATTTCGTGGATGCGGCGGGAGATAGGGAGCCACCTCATCCATGAAGAACAGCAGTTTGAGTTCTCCATCGGCCGGTTGTTGGGTGAGCATCCAATCGTAGAGTTCTCGAGACAGTTCTTGGACGAAGTATTGCTTTTGGTTCTCGTCCTGAATCGTGTTCAAGTAGACGATGTTCAGTGGAATTTTCCCTGGAACAGCCGGCTCAACAAACGCATCGATGTCAATGGGTACGCCGTTGGAAAAGAGCAACTGGTTCACGCCAGAGGAAAAGGCTGCAAGACGGCGAGCAAGGTCGTTTCGCGTTGATTTCGGAAGGCGCTCTTCAAAATCTGTGAGCCGATGCTCAATCATGACCTCGTTCCACGTGGGCGGGTCCACTTTCTCTTCATCTTCATCTTGGTCAAAGCATTCGGGATAGAGATGGCGAATGAACTCTTGATGGGGTTCACGAACCACGCGTGCCAGCGCTTGGAAATCACCGACGTTCAACCCGCATCTTGTCCCTTCGACGAGGATTTCATAGAGAAATGGCTTGACGGTTTTTCCCTGTGCTTTTTCCACATCAAAACCAGCAAGGTTGGCAAATCCTGCAGCGACCATGTCCCATGCGGTGATGGCTTCTTCAGGGTCCAAATCTGCGGGCGGGGCGCGAAACGGGTCAATGCACAACGGCAACCCTTTGCTCCGTAGTGGTGTCCAAATTCGGACCTCGCAACGGTCCAGCAGTTGTTTGGCTCGTGCAACAAGACCGTCCTTCTCCTCAAGCTCGTCCATGTCAATGCCGAGTGCCAGCCGGGCGAGGTCGCCCTGGGGGTCGATGATGAGCGAGGGAATGCCAGCCAACGCCGCCTCTTCGATGAGTGCCTTGGCCATGACGGTCTTACCCGAACCGGTTGAACCGAGCATGGCGCCGTGGCGAGCCAAGACTTGGGGGGCGATGTCAATCGGCTGACCGGTGTCTCTTCGCGTGCCGAGAAAGAGCCCTTTTGGTTTGTATTGGCGTGTTGAGGCAGTGGCTGGAGGCGTGGGCGGCTCCGTTTCGGCAAACGCATCGGCCGTGAACAAATCATCGACGAGGCCACCGACCGGCGAAGCGGCGTCGCGCTCCGACGAAGGCGACGGCTCTCCACCCTCGTCAGAAGACACCATGGAAGGCCGAACACGGTGGGGGGTCTTCAAAGGCGCGACGGGGAGGGCGGACAAAACGCACACTCAAGGAGGAGGAGGGCCACGCCGAAGCATGCAACGCATCCCCATGGCTCGACCGTCGTGGGACGATGAGATGCGAGCGGCCGCCGTCAAAACGCTGGATTCTCTTCATTGGGTGAAAGGCCCCGAGGGCAAGGCCTTCGGCCGTGAATTTTCAGCCTATTGCGGTGCCGTACAGGGCACGCCCTGCCAGAGCGGTTCGGTGGCGCTTTGGGGGTCCCTGCGCTTGCTTGGAATTGGCCCAGGAGACGAGGTTCTGGTCCCGTCGCTTACCTACATCGCCACGGCGACGTGCGTCTCACTTGTGGGGGCAACACCCGTTTTTGTTGACGTCGAACCTGACCACTGGTGCGTTGACATGGTCTCGCTCGAAGCGGCAAGAACACCTCGCACAAAAGCCGTCATTGCCGTTCATCTCTTCGGCCAAATGTGCGATGATGCGCTGGTCGATTGGTGCAACGAGCACAGCATTGCCTACATCGAGGACGCCGCTCAAGCCCACGGCGCCGTTTCTGCAAAGGGGGTCAAAGCAGGAGGTGTGGGCGACGTGGCGTGTTTCTCGTTTTTCCCATCAAAGAACCTCGCCGTAGGGGGCGAAGGAGGGATGATGATGACGCGACGCGACGACCTCGCTGCGCGCATGGACGCTTTGGTCAACCACGGACGAGACGCCCGCTTGGAGTCGCACGAACTCGGCTCAAACCTGCGAATGTCTGAGGTTACGGCGTCCATCGGGCGAGTTCAACTTCAGCGGTTGGAAGGATGGCTTCATCGACGCAGAGCCATTGCCCAACGCTACCACGCGGCGTTTTCAGACCTCGACGGACTTGCGATTCCCGCAGTCCGCGAAGGGACGCTGCATTCATGGCATCAATACTGTCTGTTGGCCGACGACCCTCAGCGGTTGCAAACTGCACTGGAGCAAGCTGGCATTGATTCGCGCGTTTACTACGCCACCCCTTGCCACCGGCAACAGGTCTATGCTCAGCACCCTCAACACAATGAAGCGTTTCCGGTGACGGACGATATCGCAAACCGACTGGTCGCCATTCCCGTGTTCCATCAAATGACCGACGATGAAGTTCAGCGCGTCATTGACGCGGTCGTGTCAGCTACGGCTTTGGTTTGAAAGCGTCTCGGCCAATGCTCGATTTGACCATGAGCGCAACCCCGTGATCTCCTGTCCAACCCACGACGGCAGAGCAACTTCCGTTTGGCTTGACGGCAATTCAACCTCGGCCAGCACCAGACCGGCCAGTGCCCCTTCAAACTCATCCACTTCCCAAACAAGACCGTCGCTCCCCTGCACAAGATAACGAATTTTTTCCACGAAAGGAAAAGGCCCGTTGTCCAATATTCTGTGGGCCACTTCTGGTGAGACCCCCCACTCAAGTTCGTAGGCCGTATCGTCAGCGATACGCGATTTGTAAGTCATCACGTAGTCTTCGTTCCTTTTTCGAAGGCGCGTAGTCCACGAGTCAACCGCCATCATGAGGTTCAGCTCACCTACGGTCAGGTTCGTCACGTGGACTTCATTGAGGTACAGCGCATGTTCGTGGACATGAAGCAATCTACCTACGTTGTAGTGCTGCTCAATGGCGAATCGGTCACTCCCGTTTCGCCACGGCTTCTCACTGCGTGCGTCCACCAAAAAGCGACGTTCAATTTCAGTGTGTTCATCCACGCATATCCTCTCCAGGTGTCCAGTTTGGTTGGGGTTGAATCGCAACGAACTGCACGTCTTCAATCAGTTCTGTTCCAGGGGGGCCGAGCGTGACTCGGTCGATGTTGAATCGGTCATCGTCGAGCAATGTTGCGTCGCCCTGAGCCAATCGCAATTCGAGTTGGCGTGAGGTGGAAAACGCGCGCCAAATCAACCACAGTGGGAACACCAGACTGAGTGAGGCCAGGGCCATTTCAATCAGCATCGTCCATCACGTGTTTCGCTTGATGAGACCGTTCCACGAGGCGCTGGCATAAGCGGCCGCTGCGCTTGCTGGGTCGTCGGCTTTGTGGATGCCTGAACCTACGATGATGCAGTCCGACCCGGCCATGACTGCTTCGGTCGGGTCGCCGTATCGCTGGCCCATTTCGCCATCGCCAACCGCGAGGTTCACGCCCGGCGTCCAGATCATCTTCGCTTCGCCTACAGCTTGCCTGAGTTCTGCCAGTTCAAGCGGTCTTGAACCGTTTCCAATGAAACCAAACACACCTCGATGAACGGCACCTTTCTGGACGACTTCTTGTGTGTAGCCAGAATGAAGCAGGTTGCCCCGACTCGACATCTGAGCCAACAGAAGAACGCCCCCCGCCCGTCCGACGTCCTTCCAGCCGGCCTGCAATCCATCAACGACATCCGGTCCGCTGATGAGGTGGGCCGTGACCAAATCTGACCACGACCGAATGTCGTAAATGCCAGCCATTTGGGCGCGGCTGATCTTCCCAATATCTGCGAATTTCCTGTCTTCAAAGATGAGGAGATTGGCTTCGTGTGCGGCCTTGCAAAACGCCGACCATGCTTCCGGCGTCCAGTCATCCACCAAATCGACGTGTGTTTTGAGCGCCGCCACGTGCTCGCCCACTGCCTCAATGAGGTCAAAGAGACCTGCCATAGTGTTGCGGTCGGCGGCAAGGCAGACCAAGGATTGCTTGGCTGTGGCCACTTCCATGTAGCGCTTGGCCATGGACGACGTCGCTGCATTCCAGCGCTCACCCCATGCCTCGGCCGGCTGCATGGTGAAGCCTGTGCGCATCTCCTCCTCAATGGTTGTGGCGATGCAGCACCGCAGGTGCAAACATCATCTTCATGATGCACCCGTGCTTCGCCAATCCATGCGACAAGCGGTTTTCCTCACCCTCTTGTTGCTCTTGATGCCACTTTCCGGATGCTTGGGGGCCTCCGAATCAACGTCAGAACAGAATGACAACGCCATGTATCCTTCTGTGTGGGATCGCCATACCTTGGACTGGAATTGGACCGGTTCTTATGCTCGAGTTCTGCAGGACGGACCTCACGAACCTCTCCCCGTTCAGGAAGCCTTCATTGAAGTTGACACCACGGGGACATGGGAAGGTGGACCAAACACGGCTGAAGTCCATCTGTCCTATTGGCTTCCATCGAACACTGAAGTGGGAGAAAAGGTCCCCGTCATCGCTGTCGTCAGCCCTTACTTTGACTATGGCTCCCCCGGAAGTCAGTCAAGTCCAACCAACGTGGTGAGTGCGGGGCGCGGGGAATTCATCTACGAGAACTTCGTTCCCCACGGCTATGCGTTGGCGCAAGTCGCTGTGTTTGCCACCGAGGAGAGTACAGGCTGTTTCGACTACCGAGGTGACGGAGAGGGCCAGGGCATCCACGAAGCGGTGGAATGGCTCGGCACCCAAGACTGGAGCAACGGTCACGTGGCCATCTACGGCAAGTCCTACGAAGGGGCCACGGCATGGGAGGCCGCCGCTCAGGGAAGTGAATACCTGAAGACCATCGTTCCCATTTCTGGCACGACAGCGTTGGGTCCTCTGTTGTACAAAAACGGCAGCGCCGAGGCTCGAAGCCAAGTGATGCACTCCAATTACGGAGGGTCCATTCTCGACTACGACGGGGACGATTTGGACAATATGTGCGGGGATGTTCTCGAAGGCTTCCTTGCGGGTCCAACACGCTACGGTCTCGGGGAGCTTGACCCCTACATGCACAACTACTACGACGAGCGCAGCCACATCGACAAAGCACTCGGCACCTACAACGGCAGCATCTACTGGGTTCAAGGCATGCAAGATTGGAACGTTGACCCGCATCAGGTCTTTGGTGGCCCTCCGGGAACCCATTGGTACCAGACCTACATCGATGCAGGCTACGAGGTCGGCGGGATGCTCGGCCAATGGGAACACAACTATCCCGACCAGTGGAGCAAACACAACAACCAGGAATCGGGATACGGAGGCGAGGCCATTCAGAACATGACCCGTTGGGATTGGGGCCAAGATCTGTTTGAGTGGATGGAATACTACCTGAAAGGCATCGGTGAGCGCCCCGCCCTTCACGCGCAGATTCAACGCAACGATGGCGAATGGCGCATCGAAGAGACCTGGCCCCCTCTCGACGCTGAGTGGCAACCCGCCACCTGCTCAGCAAGCGGGTCTGTCGGCTCTTCCTCATCCGTGGTCGTGACTTGCGATGCGATGTCCATGGACCACGACACGCACATCAGCGGTTTACCCACCCTCCACCTTGATGCGACACCGTCGTTTGACGGCGGTCAAATCTTCGCCGAACTTCGAGACGCAGAAACCGGCCTACGCTTTGGTCACGCTACCATGGACGTCCGCTACCACGCCGGCGGGTACGACGCTCAAACCGTGGTACCGTTCGTTCCGCTTACCATGCTGATGGAGTTTCAGGGCATGGACGTCATCCTGCCTGCCGGCCACGGGCTTGAGATCGTTCTCACGCAGACCGGCGAGGACTATCTCCCACCAGCGTGCAGTAATACTTGTCCCATCACCGTCAATTCAGGTGAATTGACGCTCCCGGTTATCGTTCGAGACGGCTCAAACATTCTCATCACGCCTCAGGGCGAGGACGCTGCCAACAACCAGTGATTTCCGCCGGCGAGCACCTTTTGCTTCGTCGCCCTCAACCGTGTCCATTTGGGCATCTGCGCGAAAAATATCCCTCCAATCGCGCAAATGTTTACATCTGCCCGCCAATAGTGCAAACGTAATTTAACAGATAAGCATTGTTCATTGTTTAAATTGTGCATTTGAA
>JBMYQB010000008.1:0-49107 GCA_049600935.1 Candidatus Poseidonia sp. | reverse complement strand
GAGACCTTCACGATGGAGAAGTTTTGGGGCTTCCTCAAGCCTTGGTTGACCACGACCGACCACAAGGAAGTCGGCATCATGTACTTCCTATTCGGTTTCTTCTTCTTCCTTGTTGGTGGCTTGTTGGCCTTGCTGTTCCGTATTCAACTGGCCCTTCCAGAGAACGATTTCCTGACCTATGACGAGTACAACTCCTTCTTCACCCTGCACGGCACCACCATGATTTTCCTGGCGGCCATGCCGATGATCGCCGGTTTCATGAACTACGTCTTGCCGCTTCAAATCGGAGCCAAGGACTTGGCTTTCCCCCGCATCAACGCCATGGGCTTGTGGCTCCTCGTGTTCTCCGCACCGCTCATCTTCACCGGTATTTGGTCCGGCGAAGGTGCAGACATCACCTGGGTCATGTACCCACCTTATTCCTCGCTGAACGAGGCCAACCTCGGCTCTACCTTAGCCGATTACGGGTCAAACCCGGGAACCACAGCGTTCATCTCGGGCATGCTCATGTTGGGTGCTTCATCGACGCTCGGTGGTGTGAACTTCATCACCACGGTGTTCACCATGCGCGCTCCGGGCGTGACCTGGATGAAGATGCCCCTGTTCACCTGGTCGGTCTTCATCAGCGTCTTCATGCTCTTCATGTCCCTTCCTGCCCTCATCATCGGCGTGGCCTTCCTTCTGTTTGACCACACCATTGGCACACAGTTCTTCGTGGCCGGCGGCGACCCGTTGCTCTTCCAGCACCTGTTCTGGTTCTTTGGGCATCCTGAAGTCTACGTCGTGATCGTGCCTGCCTTCGGCATCGTTTCTGAAGTGCTGGCTACCTCGGCTCGCCGTTCCATCTTCGGCTACAAGTCGATGGTGTTCGCCATGGCCGGTATCGGTATTGTGGGCTTCATCGTTTGGGGCCACCACATGCTGACCTCGGGTATGGATCCTTTCTGGCGTGCTGCGTTCATGATCACCACCATGCTGGTTGCGATTCCGACCGGTGCGAAGATCTTCAACTGGCTGGCCACCCTTTGGGGCGGCTCTCTGGTCATGAAGACGCACACGCTGTGGTCCTTGGGCTTCCTCGTGACCTTCACGCTTGGCGGTATTTCGGGCATGTTCTTCCCGGTTGCCGGTCTTGACATTCACTTCCACGATTCGTACTTCGTCGTCGCTCACTTCCACTACGTGTTCATCGGTGGAACGGTCTTTGCCCTGTTCTCTGCCGTTTACTATTGGTACCCGAAGGCGACCGGACGAAAGTTGAACGAAACGTTGGGCCTGTGGCACTTCCTCATCGGCTTCGCCTCCTACAACGCCGCCTTCTGGCCCATGCACGCCCTCGGCATCATGGGGATGCCTCGACGCACGCACACCTACACCATTGAATCCGGCTTTGCAGAATACAACATGGCGGTCTCGACCTTCGCCTTCATCTTCGGTATCAGCCAACTCTTGCTGGTGTGGAACATCATCTACTCTGCACGACGTGGAGAGCCCGTGGGCAAAGACCCCTGGGGCGGTTGGTCCCTTGAGTGGTCCACCACCTCACCACCGCCCACGCCGTCCTTCCACGACATCCCTACGCAGTACGATAAGAACGAAGAATTCGGCCACCACAAGGACGAGCCTTCACTTATGGACAGGCTGGTGAAAGCCGAACCGAAAGGCATCGTTGTCGGAAATTTGGAGGGAGAAGAATGAGTGGAGGAGAAGCTCATGTTGAGAACAGCATTTGGATGCGCGCCGTTCTGATTGGCGGCGTGTTCCTCACCATCGGGCTGATTTCCTTTGCTGCCCTGGGCGTTGGTGTCGCCAACGTCAAGCACCACGCTTACGAGGACGCTATTCTCGATTACGAGGATGCCAAGTACGCCTACGAGGACGCCAAGGCCAACGGCGCCAGTGAGGAAGAAGTCAAGGCGCTCAAAGAGGCCAAAGAAGAAGCACACCATCACGAAATCGAGGCGCACCTTTCCTATCTGACCTACCGAACGGCGGGCATCACCATTCTCCTGATGTGCATCACCTACGCGGCGTTCATCGGGTTGGGTGGCTTCCTCAATTCGGTCTTCCCTGACGATGCTGGTCATGATGACCACGGATACGGCGGAGACGACCACGAGCATCACGGCTCGGGCTCACCCATCGTGTTCTCGTTGGGTATCATGCTCTTCCTGATGGGCTTCCCATCCTTCCAAGGCGCTCTTGGCAACATGCTCTCGGGCGTTGAAGCCAATCTGGGCGACCTCGGTTTGAGCATGCTCGGTTTGGTCATCGTGACGGCGGGTGTCGCCAACTGGTGGCGCGAAGATTTGCCTTTCATCGGCAATCACGAGCAGATCGCCACCTCCGACCCGTTCGAAGGACAGCACATCCGCAAAGCCGGCCTCTGGGTCTTCATCATGTCCGAAGTGATGGTCTTCGCCACCTTCTTCTCGTCCTACCTCCGTATGCGCACAGAGTGGTGTACGGGATGGCAGGTCAACGCCGGCAATTGTGAGGAAGTCAACATGCTCACGGCATCGGACTTCCTCCGACCCAACGGTGCCATGCTTGACGGTCTTGGCGGCCAAGGCGACTTCATGACGCTCTTGCCGGGTGCCATCAACACCTTTGCCCTCATCATTTCGTCCTACACCATCGTGTTGGCCCTCAAGACGGCCAAGGCCAAGGATTGGGAGGCCCCGTCGGGCTTCATGGGTAAACTTCTGCCCGACCAGAAGAGTGCGGTCCGGAACTACCTCATTGCCACGTTCCTGTTGGGTTCGATGTTTATCGTCCTGAAGTTGATTGAGTGGAGTCACCTCGTTGCAGAGGGCTTCACCATCGGAACCCAAGCCGGTTCCATCTTCTACATCTCGACCGGCGCTCACGGACTGCACGTCTTCATCGGCCTGCTCGTGATGTTGTACTTGATTTTCAAGGCCGACACCGTCGGCTACGACGAAAAGAACGGCCAGGGTATCGAATACTTCGGTCTGTACTGGCACTTTGTTGACTTGGCATGGGTGGTCATCTTCCCAGCCTTCTATCTGTATTGAGGTGAGATTATGGGAGAACACGAAACATCTGGAATTTTTGAATCGATTGTTGAGAAACTACCTGGCGGCTACGACATCTACTTTTGGAACTTCATCATCTTGATGTTCTTCACGTTGTTTGAAGTAGCGGCAGTCTTCTTTGAGACCATCCCTGGAACGGAGATTGAGATCACACTCTACGCTGTTTGGGCCATTCTCATCGGCGTTGGCGTCATCAAGGGATACGGCATCGCTGCCTACTTTATGCACCTGAAGGGCGACCCGCGCATCTACACCCGCACGGCGTTGTTCCCTGTGCTCTTCGTGCTCTTGATGCTCTGGGGCATTGGCCTGTCCAACCCTGGCTCCGTACAAGCGCTGCCTGACTGGTGCACACCAAACTGGGACATCGCCACCCAACGCTGAGGCGGCATCATGAGCATCGGCCGAAAGGCAATCATGGCCTTGTTCCTCACCGTATTCCTGTTGACGCCTGCTTCTGCCTACATGGGAAAGCAGTTGGCTCGGGGGCCCGTGGATGCGTTCACGTTAACCGACCAGCACGGGGAAGATTTCTCGTTTGAAACCGATGCCGAAGGTGTGGTCATCGTATCCTTCATCTTCACCCGATGCCCGGATGTCTGTCCTGTCTTGACCATGAGCCTCAGCGCTGTTGAAGACGAACTTTCGAAAGAAGAGCGCGACGACGTGACCTTTGTTTCCATCACTGTTGACCCAGAACACGACTCCTCCGAAGTCCTAGCTGAATACAGCGAGCGCATGGGAGCCTCGTGGCCACATTTGACAGGCACCACGGAAGAAATGGAACCGATTTGGGACATGTTCGGCGTGGTCGTTCAGCAGAACGTCATCGACATGCATGTGATGGATTACCAACCTGGTGAAGCGTCCGTGACCGTGGTCGACACCTCAAACAACAGTTCCCAACACATGTTTGCTTGGTCAGGCTGGACGGTGACGCAGCTTGTGGCAGAAGCCGGCGGCTGGACACTCAATACATCCGTGAGTGAATACGGTAACCTGCTTCATGGAATCAACGGCGTGGATTCACCCTCAGATTGGTCGTGGTGGTGGGAGTTGAACCTCTGGAACGCGTCCAACAACACGTGGGACGTTTCCGATGTTGGCATGGATGACACCGACGGCTTGGAAACCCCTCACCTGGCGTGGATGCCGTCAAACGGAAATCGTAGCGTGATTCCAGCGCCCAACGAATCTCATGTCTCGAGTGTCACTGTACAGTGGCCAAACGGAACGCACAGCCAGGAAGGATTGGAGAACTTCAACGCCTATCACATCACACAAGGGACGCTCAACGGCGCAGACATCAACTCCACCATCGAAGATTCATCCTACGGTCACTTCCTCTCGAGCCTTGCGGACGAAGATGCACCCGAGGATTATGCCTGGTGGTGGAACCTTTACGCTTGGAATGAAACCGAAGAGCAGTGGGAATCCTCAAACGTCGGCATGGACGACTCCATTGAACCGCTTCATATCGCATGGGCCCCTTCCAGCGTGAACATCTCAATGATCCCCGCTCCAACCGCCGAATCCTCGGATGAAACCGTTTGCAACGGCCACGGCTGGGAAATGGGAAGCGGGGCCTCCAAACATTGCATGTGCGATGCTGGCTACACGTGGGCTGAAGGCGACCCGTTGAGCTGCGTGCCCGAAACGAGTGAAGAATACAACGTCGGCCACTCAACCATCACCTACATCCTCAACGACGACTTAGAACCAACCGTGGCTTGGACCGGTGATGCATGGCGCGTTGAAGATTTCACGGCCGACGTGCGAGAACTCCTTGAAAAAGAACAGTTGGGCGGATATGAGGCCGACATCGTGCCCTCAATTTCCGTGCTCATGACCGTGAGTGTACTGGCCATCGCCTTCCTGGCCTCACGCCGCGACGACGGTCACAACCTCTAGGGGCGAAAGAAGAAAAAGCGGAGCCCCTCCGCTGGATGTGAAGCAGTCGTCGCATAGCCTGGTATTGCGCCGGATTTGAAATCCGGTGTCCCCGTGACTCGGGAGTTCAAATCTCTCCGACTGCGCCACCCCTCCTCCGATAAATATCAGGGAAGACTTCTCAAACTCCACCCGCCCTCAACGGTGCATGCGCAGGGGTACGCTCGCCATCTGTCTCATCGCCAGCATGCTCCTTGCCGGCTGCCTTGGGCCCTCCTCGGCCGATTGGGGGACGGGTGCTGGAGCGGTGGACGTGGATTTCTCGATGGAGGGTACCACGGTCAAAAGCACCCTCTCAGGTGAGTCTCGCACCGTAAGCGACCTCTTGCCCGTAGGTTGCACGCCAGGAACCGATGGCGGCACGCTGGAAGCTGGCGTTGGCGAAGCCATCACGTTCACCGGATATCTTGCGGCCAGCCAATTCTACGACGCACACGACAGCATCATGGGCGCCCGAGGACTTGACCTGGGCGTGACCACCGCTGTTGCCATTCAATCCATGTCGTTTGAACAAGCCTCTTCTGTGGTCGACGGCGAGGGGGCCAGAATTGATGTCAAGCAATGGGCCCTTCCGCTCCAACCCGATACGGGGGCCGGCAGCGTCGACATTGACAAAGTGGATTCCGACTCCGACACCGACTGGTTTGTTCTGGGACTGATACCCACGACCGAAAACGTGCTGAAAGGCATGAAAGCGCTCAACGAATGGCACCAACCCGTGGTGGTGCACGGCTACCTCGTGACCGGTTCGAACTCCAGCCAAAGCCAATACGGCTATCAAGCAACCTGGCACAAGGCGAACAACGATTGTTCGATGGCTGTTGGGGCCACCAATAAGGAAGACGCTTACGTCCTTGTGAAGCAGATTTCGCTCGACGGTGCCACCGTTTCATCCAACGGTGAAGCCGACGACGAATGGGTGCAGGGCGATGTGCCCCTCCTCGGACGCAGTGGATTCATTCTGTTCTTCCTCGCCGGTGGCTTTGGTGGGGCGGTTGGTCTCTTTGTCGTCTCAAAACAAATGATGCTCAAAACCGCTGGGAAATCCATGCGGACCCTCATCGGGGATGAAGGTATGAAGAAGGCCGCCAGCGTCAAGACCGATGCAAAAGCCGCCAAGAAGGCCGGCATGGAATCTCCTGAAGAACGACAGCGTCGTATCAACAAAGAACGCCAGAAAGAAGAGAAGAAGCAAAAAACACCGCCGCAAAAGGCTGCCAAAAGCGATGATGTCGGTCTTGGTGGGTTTGATCTCGACAGCGTCCTCGCTTCCACCTCAAGTGGTCGAAGTGCGTCTGCACCAAGCGGAAGGAAAAGTTCGGTGGTGGTCACCGAAGCCGCCGAGGAAATGGACCGAATGAACGTACAACAGGAAGCCCCCACGTCCTCGCTCCCAGCCTCAATGACACAACAACGACGCAGTGCTCCACCCACCAGCGCTCGGACCGAAGCCGCACCAGAACAGGAAACGAAAAAACCGCAGGTTCGCCGACGAAAGGCGGTCAAGAAAGCAAAGCCTGCTGAGGAAACACCTGCTCCTGCATCCAGGCAGACCTATGAAGAAGACGAGGACTTCTCGGACTTCTCATTCTAAGCTGGCTTCATGATGTAGGCTGCGTGTTTTAGCACGTTCATGCTCAACGGCGTTGACCCGATGTTTTCCCCGTCGATGTTGATGGCCGTGGGCTCTTCGGTTTCAATCTCGAGTGTTGTAAACCGGTGGTAATCCACGCGTGGATGAAACACATGTCGTCCTTCTTTCTTGAGCATACCAAAGGCTTTGAGCACATCCCGGCGGCTCATTTTCTTCAAAATACCGATATCCATCAACCCGTCATCGGTGCTGGCGCCAGGTGCGAGCGGTAGCATTGAGCCGCCCGTTTGGGTGTTTTGGACGAGGAAGAGCGTAAAGTCGTCGGTGATGAAACGGTCGTCAAGGGTGAGCGTGGCCGTTCGACGACGATTAGCAAGGATGGCCAACAAGATACCTACATCATAGCGTGCAGGTCCCATCCACCGCATTTTTTCTGCTTGAATGGTCGAGTCAACACCGAGTCCCCATGTCACAAGGTTGTGGCTGTAGCGTACCATGCGTTCACCGGTGGCTCCGGGCAAGCCTTCGGTCAATTCGACTTTGGCCAAATCAAGCGCGTGACGATGGCCATGCAACATCGCTTCAACCGCTGCTTCAACCGTTGATATGCCAAGATCGTGGGCATGTGAATTCCCTGTTCCTGCCGGGATCAACGCAAAGGTCTCCTTTCGGGAGGTTCCAAGAAGCATCCGACCTGAAATGACCTCAGACAGGGACCCATCGCCGCCAACTACCGCAATGACCTCGTTTTCACCGACCACCAAAGCCGAGGCCACGGTGACCAAATGGCCGCTGTAGGCTGAATATGAGCACTCAATCTCAACGCCAGTTTGTTCAACGAGTTCAATCACTCGTTTGGCCACATCTCTGCCTTTTTTCTTGCCGGCGTAGGGATTGACCATCAAATGAATTCTCTTCGGCAGGTCAACGGAAACACCGTCCACCTGAAAGACATCGGCGAACTCAGGGCGTTGGACGCCTTTTTTTCGGCGACTGTCGGCATCGGCTTGGAACGTCATGGGTTCTGGCAACCCCTCTGTCCGGTCCTTCGCCATGTTTTTGTCAGTGCGCTGCACCGCTTGAATGCTTCTCCAATGGAGGCTTTGTGCAATTATGCGTTATGAATAATATTCAATGACTATTGAATAAATTGGTGGTTTTCGGCCCTTTTTCGTCCAAGCACCAATGCAAGCAGTCATGAACAAGAGGTCCGTGGAAGGGTCGTGGCAGACGTCTGGAGTGAAGTAGACCGCATGTTCATGGAACATGCGCTCCTGGTCGCAGAACGCGGTCGAGGAAAGGTCAGTCCAAATCCGCTGGTTGGTTGCGTACTCGTCAAAGACGGTACGGTCATCGCCGAGGGATGGCACGATCATCTCGGCGGCCTGCACGCCGAACAAATGGCGATTCATGATGCTGAAGAAAAGGGCCATTCTCCCAACGGTGCCACGGCCTACGTCACCCTCGAACCGTGCAACCATTTCGGACGAACCCCGCCATGCACGGAAGCCCTGATGTGGGCGGGTGTCAAGGAGGTGGTCATTGCCCATCACGACCCGAACCCCACGGTTCGGGGCAACGGTTGCGACGTTCTCGAAGCGGCCGGCATTCCAACCCGTGTTGGCCTCATGAACGACGAAGCGCACGAACAGATGCGTGGCTTCATGCACTGGTGCGAACACCGTCTCCCGCTGGTTACGGTCAAACTGGCGCTTGACGCCAACGGCTCGGTCGACGACCGTTCACGAGACGCACAGCGATTTACTTCGCAAGGGTGTTTGGAGAAGGTCCACGAATTGCGACGGGACTGCGATGCCGTGTTGGTGGGTGTTGAAACCGTCAATCGAGATGACCCCCAGCTTAACGTACGCCTCGTCCCCTCCTCTCGACAACCCTTGCGAATTGTCATCGACCCAAACAAGCGTATCAACACGTCATCGCAACTTCTGCATGATGACGGTGAAACCTTGTTGATGCAAAGCGAGTTCACGGGTTTGAAATCACTGCTTCAACAACTGGCTGACAAAGACATCCAGCGTCTTTTGGTCGAAGGTGGACCAAGCACGGTTCATCGATTCCTCAAAGCCGGTCTCGTCGACGAAGTCTACCTCGTCCACAGCAGCGTCGCTCATCACGAACCGGTTGATGCCGGATTAAGCGCCGAGGTTCTTGCGAACGCTGGATTGAGCCTCGAACACGAATACGTTTGGGGAGAAGAGCGGGTGGAGCACTACCTTCGTTCACCTACTTCAGCGTGAGGATTTCATTCCACCGATGGGACGAGCCTTTTCTGAACAATCCCTCGTGGAATTGTCGCTGATGCATGTGAACACAGCGGGCGATTCGCCCGCGGTGGTTGTAGCAGCCCTGTCGAGTGTGAACCACAACGAGCAACTCATCCAGCGCCATTGAAGGCCCTGTAGGCGGGGGCGCAACCAAGGAGACCCGCTCGGTCGAACCGTCCCACTCGACATCGGTCGACGAAGGCGGGGTTAACTCAGCATCGTGCTCGAAACGAACACCGCCCTCGGCGAGTTTGACCGGTCGCCACGTGGAACGAACGCCGTTGTCCAACCAATCACGAATCAGTTTGAGTTGTTCTTTGGTAGCCAAACCGATGTGAGAGCGTTCCCACCAACCTGGTGTGCGGGCCAAGGTGACGTGGTGAACCCCAGGATAGGTATCCCTTGGGTCCAATCCGTCAGCCCACGTTCTGCAGATGCCCTCCAGTCGAACCGTGAGCAAAGGCAGCGGCCCCATGTTGATGTCTCGAAGGCGATATGGATTTGCAAGTTCGCCTTGAAGCAGGATAGGTCGTCGTTGCTCAAGAGGTGCAGCGTTGGCCGAGGCCAGAAGTTCCTCGAGCGAATGGTTCGTTGTTCCAAATCGCCGTACATATGCCTGAAGTGCATCGCCTCGGAGCTCATCGTTCGATACTTCCCCCGCAAAGCCATCGAGCAACACCACCTCCTCTGGAGTAAACAAAATGGGGCGTTCAGGCAGCGCCAGAGGGGAATTGTTTGCGGAATAGGGCCAACGGCGCGGTGAGCCTTCGTGCATGGATGGGCCTCATCAATCGCTGTACATGAACCCGCCTTTCAGTTGGTGTAAGTGGTCTCAAAGAGGCAGGCAGGGCAGGTTATCTTGATAGGGCGAACGTCGGGAATGCCCAAAGCCACACCGCAAGCTGAACACAAAATAGCCTGACTGACCTGTTCTCGTCGTGCCGCCGCTTCCCTGCTCGGGTCGTATTCAAATCGAAATTGTTGTTTGTCAACCAGCGTGGGTGCTGCAGGTGGTCGTGCCTGCTCAAGACTCGGGGCTTCCTTGTGCGAGGTGTCCCACGTTTGAGCCGTTGGTTGAGGTGCCGTTGCACCTGCGCCACCGCTGGCCGACGTCATCATGGCCCGAAGCGTGGTTTCATCCAAACCGTAGGTCTTGCACAATCGGTCAATCTCCAACATTTGGTCGTAGCCCGTCAAGTTCCTGACAGCCGCCAATTCGTGCTCGGGAACCGTGCCCATGAGGTCGCCATGGGCTGGCTCGCTTTATGTGTTCATGGTGGCGCTGCCCTCGCTTGAAGCGTTTCGAGTGGCGCATCCTGTGGTCAAATGCCCCAATAACGGTCAGCTTGGGCTTGACGGGTTTGCAAGGTGCGAACGACGGTGGTGACCATCCACAGCACGACGACCCAAATCAGCGGGGTTGTCAGGTCGTTGAGAATCATCTCGACACTGAACTCGTAGGACGTTCCACTCAAGACGCGGATGGCGATGTCAAGAGCCGAGTTGAGGAAGGAATAGACGACCATACCAAACACGCTCAGGACGATCAGGCTGCCTGAAAATGAACCGCGTTTCAGGCGAAGAAGCATGAAACCAGCCGTTGACGTGAGGAACGCAATGACCGTCCATGCCAATGAGGAATGAATCACGCTCAGCCACAACACCGATTGAGAATTGGCCGTCGCCTCGGAGAGGCCAAACGCTCGCCAACCTTCGGCCACTGCGAAGATGGCGCTGAACAGCGTCGCCGTCCACAACAGCGATGAAAACATAGCGGCGTCTGCGTTTTCCCGCATTTCCTGAATAACACGGTTGACGGTCGATTCAATGCCCGCACCTTTGCTGAAGATGTAGAGGCCTAAGGCCAACGGAAGAGCACCGATGACGATGCCACCGATTTCATTTGGAAGCATGATGCCAAGGCCCAAAATGGCCAGCACGGCACCGAATGGAATCATAATTTTTGAACGCCATTTTGGGTCCTCAAGAGCCTTGATGATGTAGTAATAGGTGCTTTCAATGCCTTTGGATTGTTTCACGATAACCTTCTCAACGTGGTCAATTCGAACCTGAGAGGTGATGATGGGCAGGACGCTTTCATCCTCAGCGCCGTCCGTGACGAGGATGGCTTGGTCGGGTTGGAAAGCAGAAACAACTTCGTCGAGTTGAGCCGCAATGGCTCGGTCGGAACGAACACCAACCTTCTCATCACCCGTAAGAATCGCGATTTCCACATCGTCTTCCTCAGATTTTCCTTCCACGAGATGGTCGTGCTCCTTGAGTGCTCCGAGGATGGCGTTGGTATCGCTTTCTTCGGGGTCCGCAATGCCGAGTTTGAGGGCGGCCGTCAACACCTGACGGCGTCCAACGACAGGGCCTCGAATCGAGGTTTTGAGCCCCAAGTCGTTATCCCTGTCAACCGTCAACACCAGCGTCCGTGTCATCCGTGCACCCCCGTTTGGTCGGCCCACCACCGTCCTTTCATTCAAACCCTTGTGCCAAAAACCCGTTCAAACTGATGGGTTTAGGATTGAGTACCCGATGTTCGACGCCTGACGGCTGAAACATCGTCCTGACCCGAAGGAGGGTCGAGCCAATCCTCGTCTCCGGGGAGCACCAAGCCTGCACCAAGTTCCACGAGTTCGTTCGCAAGGCGACGTTGTTCGCGCACCAAAGCGTCCCATTCGTTTGCATCATCCTTCCAAACCTCCCACCGCTGAAGGTTTCGCCAACCTCGAACAAGTCTGGCGTAGAGCTTGAGGTGGAGTTTTGCGGAAAGGGGCCACCAGAGCAGGAAGACCACAAAAAGTCCCAATGCGGGGAGTTTGGTGATCTCAAGGAGAAGCCAGTGGCTGAGCAGCAGTTCGTTAAGAGGACTTGACGAATCAAGGAGCGACCACGTCACCATGAGGGAAACCGCGACCCACCACAGCGGAAAGAAGACCACGGCGGAAAACACCTTCACCGTCCCGATGACCGAAGAATCATGAGAGCGTCGCTTGAGCACCCAACTCGTGAGGCCGTTCACCTTGTAGGGGACATAGTTGCCAGCCAAGGCGCTCCACGTCACCAATCCAAACATCCACACCAACGCCCACAGCCACTGAACAAAGTAGGTGCCGTAGCCAAGCAGCGTGAGCCGTTCTGGACGAGCATCCACGTCATAGGGCGTAATCCCCCGTTGTTCAAGGGTTGCAAAATGGTCTTCACACGCCTTCGCAAGGTTTTCCGTTTCTTTGGGTTGCTCATGCGCCATGTATTCCCACCCGGCTCGAAGACGCCTGGCTGCAAGCACGGACTGGGCATACGTGGGTTTGACAAGGGCTTCACCGGCTTGTCGCTGCTTTTCGGCATAGACCAAACTCCGCCCTTTCCAAATCATCGTTCGTTCGGTCCAGGACATTTTCGAATGATTTACCCGTTCGAGTTCAACCGCAATTTGTGTGGTCAGCGCCTTGACCCATGCTCGGTCGAGGGTGTCTTGTTCGGCCTCGTCGTCGACCAGAGGAGGGGGTTGAGGGATGTCCATCGCCCGCTCAATCACCACAGCCGCCCGTTCTCGAAACCGTTGAGATTCGGAATAGTGGAGACCGACGGGCACCACATGAGGTAAGGGTCGCCCGTGTTCGACGGCTTCTCGTATGGCGCTGAGAAGAATACGGGCGGCACCGGAGCGAACCGTGCGGACACCAGCATCGCTATGTGTTACACCTTCTGGGAAAATCAGCACGCTCCCTCCGTTTGCAAGTCGAGAAGAGAGTTGCTGAAGTCGAGCGATGTTTCGCTGGCGGGAGGCCTTGAGGTCCGTTGAATCCTCAGGACGTTCAATGGGCACCACGCCCGATGCCTTGAGCAATCGACCAAGGAGCGGGATTCGAAACAGCGTGTGTTTCGCCACGGTGGTCAAACGGCCGGGAAGAACCGAGGTCATCAACATCGGGTCAATGAGTCCGCTTGGATGCCATGTGATGTAGAGCAATCCGCCATCTTCTGGCAAGTTTTCGTCGTCCACGATGTTGATTTCTCGGAACCAAATGCCGGTCAAGAAGCGGTAAAACCATCGAGAGAGCCGATACGAGGTTGGAAGCTTTTGTGGGGACAACGATGACTCGTCCCCGCTGACCATGCCACCACCACAAACGACGTCCATTTAGAGAACACGCCTGCGAACAAGCGTCATTCACTCGGTTTCTCCAGTTCAGTATCAGCAACATCCTGTTTTGAGGATGAGTTGGAACGATCCGTCAATCGCTTCCACCGCTGTGTGGCTCGAATGTACTTGAGCGGGTGGTCCATCCACGGTTGGTCGCACGTCCGATTGTCTCCGGGCAGGACAGGGCAATTGTGATTGACCTTGAGTTTGCCACAGCCTGCCGGTGTGTATTCGTGCTGGTAGACGTGTTGAACTTGGTAACTCGTGGTAGCCTCGCTGAAATCAGGTGCACCTCGAAAGAAGTTCACGCAGGATTCTTCGGGCAGCGCAAGCGTCGCCGACATGGAGGCCAAGAACAGCCTTCCGAAATGATTGACGTTGACGCCTCCGGCCAAGTCTGCGATAATTTTCTGCATGCAAGGCGGCCAATCACTTTCCTCTGCGCCCACCAGGGCAATGGCTTCGCTGGCTTTGTTGGCCATTAGGTTCCGAACCATGCCCACCGGTTCGGCCAAGCGAACGGCCAGGTCGGTGGTCACTTCTGCCATTTTTTCGAGCGCTTCGGCCTCAATGCCAGCTTTGATTCGTTCTCGGAGTAAACGAGCGAGTTTGGCCGAGGATGCATATTGACGCTCCCCGTGCAGTTTGACCCATCCCTTTTCCACGTCCACGTTCGGAAGTCGCCAGCGATGGCCAGTGATTTTTGGGCAGATTTCGATGAAATCCGCGAGACCAACCCGCCATTCAGATGAAGAAGTTTGGCGGAGTTGACGCATTGACATGCTTGAAGTGGCCAAGCTTGGGGTGGCAGAAACCGTGCTTTGTTCCACTTCAGAGAGATACGTTCGTGCGACGGCTTCCAAGTTCGCTGCATCTTGAATCAAGAGTTGTTCGGCTCGCGCCGCTTCGGCTTGAGCCCACCGAGCAATGAGTCGCTCATCTTCACTCGCACACATGACCAAACGAGCGTAGTAAAATGAAAAGGCTTCGATAAGGCGACCTTCTTCGGTGTGAATATCGCCACCGACGACCTGGACACCCTCCTTTGACTGAACCGAGTCAACGAGACGAATTCGTGCACGTTGTCGCGCCTGTTCCATCCACGTACCGTCGAGAAGTTCATTCAAATCGATCCCGTGCCGCACCGCCATGTTTCGAATCCAGTCCGAGGCTTGAGGGAGAAACGGGTAGCGCGCCAACGACACCTCATCCGCAATGTTTGGCGGAGACGGTGGCACGGGCATGACAGGAGGACGAGGCCACGGATTATGAAGTTCAACCTCGGGGTTGTCTTCTTGACCTTCGCCGCCTCGGATACAACCATGAGGCCCGTGCCGCTTGCACCGACGGTCGCGCTTCAACACGACGTGCGTCGTCATTTTGACTGGGCGTACGAGGACGATGTTGCCAGCGCACGAGCCTTGCTCCAAGCGTGCAACCAGCACGCAAAGGGGAGCGAGTATGGATGGTCAGCCGATGCCCGTCAAGCAACCCTTGCTTCATTGAGAAAGCAACTCCACGAAGCCAGCCACATCGTGTTGGTTGGTGCGGCCGTAAAGGGTGAAGAGTTGGAAGGGCCGTGGACAAAGGGCACCGTCTTTGTGGCCGCTGATGGTGCCGTAGGAGCATGTTTTGGCCGTGTGGACGTGCTCTGTGTGGTGACCGACCTTGATGGTGAACCCTACCTGTCCCAGGCCGTTGACCGAACCATTCCCCTCATCGTTCACGCCCACGGCGATAACGTCAATCGTTGGAAGGAGGGGTTAGAGGAATGGGCGACGCAGGGAGGTGTTCCGCTTGTGCTGACCCATCAGACCGACGAGGACTTTCCCGACATGCACAATGTTGGTGGATTCACCGACGGCGACCGAGCCGCCTGCCTGCTGGCTTCTCTTGAGGTTCCCCCCGACCGCATATCCTATGTTGGCTATGCAGTTGACCATGTCGGAGCGTGGTCGGGCAACACCAATCCACAACGAAAATTGGAGAAATTGGCGTGGATGGAACGGGTCCTCAACCTCGTTGACGGGGCATGGCTGACGAGAACGAAACCATGAACGGGGCGTTCTGTTGGCGAACATAAACCTAAGAAGGCCATTCTGCAAAGAGGCCCATGGAAGGTCGCAGACCGCTGCAAAACACCCTGCTTTGGGTGGTGGCTGTCGTCCTCATCAATGTACTCTGGCTGAACGTTGCCGACCAAAGCGCACCAAACGAGGTCAACACCAACGAGCAATTTCAGACGGTTCGAGAAGTCGAGATTTCACCGGTGTTTGGCTCCTCGTCCGCCATCCCTGCCACCTTCACCACCTCGTTCAAGAGCACGACCGTTGACCAGGCCAACGTCAGTTTTTCCATCAAAAAAGACAACACGACGACGGTGTATTCATGGTCGGGCCTGCTCACCGACGATGTTCCCCTGTGGGAGGGAGAATTGGAACCGGGAACCTACACGGTCGAAACGTTGGTCGAGGAAGGTGTTCTTGTTGAACAGCGATTGGACTTGCAACCGTTCGCTGCGATTCAAACCATGGGTCATCTTGTTCTCACGCTGCTGCTCGTAGCGCTGGCATGGGGCGAACAGGGAGTTCGTGCTTGGTACGCTCGACGGACGCCGGCCGAGACTGCAAAAAAGACGAAGGCGCCGTTCAAATCGAAGTCGCTTTCCAACGAGGAAGACCCGCTCATCTGGGATGAGAACGATTCGCCTTGGCGAGACCCAATTCGATGATCACAGGAAATCCGACAGCGAGAGTTGTTTGGCACGGTCGTTGTTGAACAGGGAATCGGCGCTCGAAGCCAACCATTCAGCATTTTGTCGCGTGTACAAATCCACGCCGTAGTGGTCCATGACAAACCGCATGACTTCGATGTATTTCCGAACCGCCCCTTCGGAAACCGTCAGGGCAAGGTTGCCGTTGCACAGTCCTCCCTCCGCCTTCGCCACGCCCATGCTCGAAAGGCCTCGACCTGTCTCTTTTTTCGGCTGAATGCAACTGCCGGAGAGGGGCATGCGTCGGTACGAGTGAGCGCATTTGAGGCAGCGAACCTTTTGACGGCCGTAGGCGTTGAGATTTCCTCGAAGGTCCGGTAAGAAGTGAGAGCGAACCACGCTGGAGGCCACTTGACGCACGTTCACACCACGCAACCGATGTCCAAGCGCCAGTTGCCCGTTCATCTTGTCGATCATGGTTTCCAGCGTTTTGTAAGCTGAAAGGGCCGGTCCGCGGTCGAGGGCATCGCAGTCGTGCGTGTAGCCGTAGCCTCGGACAGCGGCAACGGTTCCAAGTCGACGTTCAACGAAATCCATCCGGTCCTGAATGTCTTTTGGATGGGGTTGCTGCAAGGTCGCTTCATAGAAATCCCGTTCGTAGAACCAAGCAGCGTCAACGTTGAGGGCTTCCTTGTCAACCTCGGTGGGGTTCAATCGGGTGGTCAACACCAACGGTGCGTCCATTTGACCGCCTCGGTTGGCCGGTAAGATGTCCCTGCTGAAATTCAGCAACCCGTCCATGAGAAGCATGATGGCGTCTTCATCGCCATCGCAATTTCGTCGCTTTGCGGCATGGAATAGAGGGTGGGCGTAGCCGCCGGAACAATCAGCCCAACCGATGATTCTCGACAACACCCCCCCGCTGGTGTGGGGTGCGAGAGCACAGATGAGGTGCCCGACAAGATCGTCGGCTTTGTCGGCGTTGTAGTAGGGTTCCATGTTGTAAAATCGTACGAGAAGTTCGTCGATGTACTTCGCCGTTCGGAGCAAGAAATCAGCAGCCCCCTTGGCCACGATGAAGTCCTGCGGGAACAATTCCAAGACTTGCTCATCGTCGCTGAGCGGCTCACCACGGAAATCGTGGGTGTAGCCCAAACTGTGGAGCGTTTTCCACGGGACACCGATTTCACGGGGACGGAAATGGGTGATGGGGACATCGCTCATGTCGTATCGAACCGTTCCATCACGGAAGACGGGGAGTTCATGCCGAGCACGTAAGATGCCCTTCTCAATGGCCTCGGGCGTCTGGTCTCGGCTGTTCAGTTTCTTCATGCATTTGACTTGAGCCGGCAGCCGGTCAATGCCGAGGCGGATGCGAGCGTCTTCCACCATCTCATCCATCCGAACAGATTGCACCTCGCCTCGACGGTAAGCGGTGGATTTCGTGGCCTTGGCTTCAGTTCGTCCGCCACATGCTTCGCCGGCCTTGGACTCTCCATGCGCATCCACGGCCCGATGGTGGCATCGCAAGTAAGGAGATTCACGATCGCACACCGTGCACGTTCGACGACCAAGTTGGACTCGGATTGTACGCTTATCGATGGCGTTGTTGAGCAGTCGTTGATTGCCACCGTTCAATTCGATGGGAAACAACGAATGGGACATGGGATTCATCACGCGCGGCGCTGCCTTTTCGGGACGACCCATGCGACATCCGACCCGAACTGGAGCGCTGTGTTCCCAGCGAAGGTCAGAGAGTTGGCGAACGAGAACCATGATGCCGTCAATGGCATGCTCGTCTTCTAATCGCTGTGCTGCAAGATAAGCAGCCGGGTCTACGGGGCCTTCATCCGGTACGGAGGCAGCCGCTTCGCGACCGACACGGTCGGTTTCTGCGATGCCCAGACCACGCTGCCGTGCTCCCGTTTCTGAGGCGATGCGGATGGTGGCCCGTTCCTTTTCCAACTCGGACTTTCGAGAACGTTCTTCATCGAGAACAGTTTTTGCTTTGCGCAACGAAGCAAGGCGACCTTCAACCACTTTCAAGGCGTTTTTTTGGCGCAGTGGCGCCGTTCCCTCGCTCGAGAACCCGAGGGCTTCGAGAAGGGATTCCCATCCCGCAGAAACTACAATGTCGTCGACGTCGTGATGGTGAGGAAGCCCCAAGAGCATCATCGCACCCTTGGCGAGACCGTGTTGGTGCAGGGTCCATCCCTCCTGCAGGGTAGAGGACATGGTCGGCTCTTCCATCTGGAACGACGGGCCTGGGAGCGTGGAGGACGCGAGGTCAGGGAGGTGTTCAGGTTGCAATTCGTCCATCTTCTTCGCAGACCAATTCAACGCACCATCTGGCAGACGAAGTTGCCGCTCTCCTGGCAACGGGCGCGCCCCCTCCGGTGCCTCGCTCTGAGTTGCCGATGGCTCGATGACGGCCGATTCGAGTAGACGGAGAAGGGCGGGAAGCCACTCGATAGGGAGGTCCTTGAACCACGGGTTGTGCGGCGGAGGGAGCGAGGTTGCAAACCGTCGCGAACAGGCAAGGGCAGCCTTCCAAGAAAGGTCAACCTGCCTCAGACGCTCGTGCCAATCACAGCGCACCCAAAACTGAGCGTTTGGGTCGTGTGCTTCCTCGGGGGGAAGGCCGGGTGTTCCTACAGGCCAATCGTCCCGATTCTCTCCCAAGATGTCGAGGAAATAATTTACGTCATCTTCACTGGAAAGGCTGTCCAGTACATCACTGGCCCACCAATCCATGGTGTAGCCGGCTGGTACCAGGCGCTTGTTATTCTCCATGAATTCACCGTAGCCGATGACCAGTTCGCCGTTGTCCCAAACCTGTTTCACACGTTGCCGAAGAGCTGCGTAGGAGGCGGGGTCATCCACTCGCAAAAATTGACCGTTTTCCAACACGACCCACGGGCCTTCTGACTCGTCGCACGGCGTGATGGCGCAGGCCTTTCCAGGGCGTTCAATTTTCATCTGCGTCCCGATGGTGATGAAGTCGTCAAGAGCCAGCATCGAAGCGGTGTTGGTGGACGCTGCAGCAAGGCCTGACGGGCGCGCCCTGCCATAGCGAAGCCGGAATCCGCCTGGCTGCAGAGGGCCGCCAAAGACGGGTCGACCGGCAATGATGTCGTTCATGAATTTGGTAATCGGTGTGATTTGTTGGCTCTTGAAGGCGTCTTCATCCGTTGAATCGGTTTCTTTTCCCCGACTCGCAAATTTAGCAATAAAATCCCATCCGGGTAGGTTGAGGCGTTCGGTATGTTTCATGATTTTTGGCGCCTTCAAGCACATGCCTTCGCCGATGACCAGAAGCACGCCGCCTCGAATTCGAGCCTCGTCGATGTTGCGGACGTTGCCGTATCCTGCGCACTCAATCCGCTCGGTGGATTCACCGTTCACCATCACGGGGCAGGCCCGGACGATTTCGTCGATTTCCTCCGGCGAGGGGCGGTATTGCAGGTTGCCTCGGTACAATCCGAATTCTTCCTTGACGCGCTCAACCTCAGGATCGGTGGGCTGGTAGTGCCCGATGTTCAATTCCCGACGAATCATGTCCGCAATCAACACAGCAAGGGCTTGTGCCGTACCGCCTGCAGCACGGATGGGCCCAGCAAAATGGACCGAAACAAACTGAGAGCCGTCAACGTTGTTGAGCAGCCGAACTTCGCTGATGCCCTCGAGCGGTGCGACGAGCACGGCTTCGGTCAGAACCGCAAGGCCGACACGCAGGCCGACGTCGATGGATTTCTCGAGGTCAAACCCTTGCTCTCGAAAACCTCGGGCCACAGATTGAGCGATGATGATCGATGTTGTCTCACGGTCGTGTTCATCTAAGAGAGCACGGATGTCATCAGCGACTGGATAACCTTCGAGATGCTCAATGAGGAGTTTTTCCGTGCGTCCAGCAAGGTCGGATGCCCGTGGAATTTCCACTCTGTCTTTGTGGTCAAGGCCCTGTTGGCGTGCAGCCTCAGCAATACGATACGCGTCGTCTGCTCGTTCATCAAGCCGTTCATGATAGGCGTTCATCTCACGCTCGAGACGTTCCAAATCAAGACCAAGAAGCGGGTTGCTTTTGCCCACCCCTGCAGTCTGCTTCGATTCGGCCATGTTCACTCAACCTGTCTTTACGACGACCCTTTATCATCAACACGGTAGGCTTCTATGGAAGCCTGCTTTGGTTTGGTAGGAAAGGAAAGTTCATGTCATGACGGCCAAAAAGGGGTTCATGGCCGTTCACGACGCTGTTCGCAACCACCCTGATTGGCCGCAATTGGCCAAGCACGTGCACGAATTGGCGTTCTTGGATGGCGGAAACGATTCGGCCTTCACTCTCGCCAGCGGACGGCAGTCTCGTTGGTTTTTCGACACCAAACCGGTGATGATGCACCCCGAAGCGGCCAGCATCATGGGTCGGTTGTTGAACCTGAGAATCAAGGCGTTGGGAGCGCAACTCGTTGGGGGCTTAGAATTGGGTGCCGTGCCGTTGACAGCATTGGTCATCGCCTCACCCGAAGCGGATGCGAACCTCCGCGGATTCATGGTCCGAAAGTCACCAAAAGGCCGAGGAGGTCGGAAGACCAACAATCCGCCGGGAATTGAAGGAACGTCTCTTGAAGGTGGCGGAAAGGTTGTCATCGTTGAAGATGTCACCACCACGGGCGGTTCATCCATCCTCGCCGTGGAACGCATCCATCAAGACACGGCGTGTGAAGTCATTGCTGTCATCAGCATTCTCGACCGCGAGGAGGGTGCTGATGCGGCCTTTGCTGAAGCGGGCATCCCGTTCGAGTCCCTGCTGACACGGTCCGACATCGTCGCCCTCTGAGGTGTGGTTTTGCATCGAGTGATGATTCCAGCCGAAGCAACCGCAGAAGGGTTGGTCGAATTTGCACAAGATACCACGGCTCCCAAAGGCCTGATGTTCTATCACGCTCATGAAGGTCGGCCGTTGGCCACGCCGTGGCAGGTCGCTGCCCTGCGAGCGGAAGCCCTGGCCCAGCACGCACTCCCCGAAGGCTTGCTTCTCGACTGCGCTTGTGGAAGCGGTATTCAACTCGCTGCGTACGCCACGGCATTGCAACGGCCCGTTCTCGGAGTGGAGTTGGACAGCGAGCGAGCCCGAGCAAGTGCGATGAATCTTCACACGGTGGCGATGCACACCAAAGCAGGAGCATCGTATTGGTTCAACGAAAGCCGCATCATCGCCGGAGACGGTACGGCAGCGGCCGAGGTGCTAACAGCCGTCGGCATCACCACGCCCTCGGTCGCCTTCCTTCACTTGGACCCGGCTCGACCTCGGAACAGTCGAACTCACGACCTGAACGAGATGCAGCCACCTCTTCACAGCGTGCTCACTTCGTGGGCTCCGATGTTCTCGCCAGCCGACGACGGCCCTGCTGTTCTGCTCGATCTTTCTCCACGCCTCACGGGTGACCAGCGGGGCGAAGTTGAGGCCATCGTGAACGAAGTTTGGCCCGACATCACCATGACGTGGGAATGGACCTCACGTGGTCGTGGTCGGGTGGACCGCTTGGCCCTATGGTTGGGAGGCGTCGCTCGAAAGGATGTGAAACGACGTTTCGTTCGCGTGCCCCGTTCGCTGGCAGATGCGCCGCTGGTTCTCTCCACAGATGCTGAACGGGAAACGCTGGTGTGCCGAAATCACCCACCAAAACGGGGTGAATACGTGAGTCTTCTCGACGCAGCCCTGATTGAAAGCGGGCTTGCAACCTCATGGCTGGCCAACGTTGCCGGGGAAGACGATGTACGATGGGCCTCGGTTGAGGGAAGGCGCCCGCAAGTTCACCACGACCATCCGCTCCAGCTCGACGCCAACGACGGCTTGCTCGTGCAAGCTTCGGGAAGGGTGGTTGAAGTGTTGAGCTTCCAAGTTGACGAGACCACCGTTGACCGCCTGGTGGAGGTGGCGTTGGAGCATCGAATGGCATCGGTCAAACTGCGCTACGACCTCGACCCCGCACTTCAGCCAATTTTGCAAGGTTCGCTTGACCGCCAATTAAGCCGACGGCATGGCACCCGGGACGGTTTTGTTGCCCGCCACCATGCCTCCAACGTCTTGCTGCTCTGCGTTTCCCAAAATGCTGATGAAGATTCACCCCCGATTTGAGGGCCGTTTCGCGGCTCAGTGGCGCGAATGTCATCATCGCGGTCTTGATATATGGGAGGTTGGTCGGAGGGATGCTTGACACTGTGGTGTTAACGTTGAGGGAAACGACATGGCACGACCGAAGGATGAGGACCTTGGTGATGACTTTTCATACATTCTGCGAATGGCAGATACGGACATGGACGGCTTAAAGCCGCTCGCTACGGCCCTGACCTCCGTCAAGGGCGTCGGTGCCCGCACCGCCATCCAAATCTGCAAGAACACCGGATTTGACCCTTACAACCTGGCCGGCTTCCTCGACACCGACCAGCAAGAGCAACTCCGCCTCGCCATTGAATCCTACGCCGAAAGCGTCCCCCTTTGGATGCTGAACCGTCAACGAGACCTCGAAACGGGTGAAGAAATCCACCTGACCGGTCAGCAAGTCAAATTCACGCTGAAGGACGACATCGATCGTCTTCGAACCATGAAGTGCTACCGTGGCGTTCGCCACGCCTCTGGCAACAAGGTCCGGGGTCAACGCGGCCGCTCCAACGGCCGTGGCGGCCTGACGCTGGGTGTGAGCCGAAGCAAGTGATGAGGAGGAATTGAGATGGGAGAGCCAAAGTTTTCACGACCCAAATACGACACACCTTCTCACCCGTGGAAGGCGGACCGAATCGAGGAAGAGCACGCTATCAAAGACAATCACGGTCTCAAAAACATGAAGGAGATTTGGAAGGCCAAGTCCCAACTTCGCCGACACCGACGACAAGCCATGCGACTCATCGGAAACGTGGACACCTCCGAGGGCCACGGCAAGCGAGAGCGAGAAGACCTGCTCCGTTCCCTTCACCACAAGGGACTCATCGAATCCGATGCGGAACTTGGCGACATTCTCTCACTGAGCACCGAAGACGTCCTCAACCGACGCCTTCAGGCCCAAGTTTACTACAAAGGATTCGCCTGCACCATGAAGCAAGCACGACAACTGGTCACGCACGGTCAAATTTGCATCGGCGACCAAAAGATCACCATCCCTTCCTATGCTGTGAGCCGAGACGAGGAAGGCGAACTCCGCTACCACCCCGCCTCACCGTTGAACGACCCCAACCACCCCATTCGCAAAGCCATTGAAGGCGTTCGTGAAGCCGCCTCGTACGAGGACGACGAAGTCGACCCAGAGGCTACACCCGAATTCGCTGAAGAAGTGCGCGAAGCAGGAGAAGCATCCACGGCTGCTCTCGAAGGAGGTGCTGAGTGATGTCCCGCAAAGCCATTGTCAACATCTTCAGTTCCTACAACAACATCCTGATGACGGCCACGGACTTGACCGGAGCCGAGACCATCACCACTTGCAACGGCGGCGAAGTCGTGAAAGCCGGCAAGGACAAAGGCGGCCAATTCGCTGCTACCCGAGCTGCTGAGCGCATGGCCGACGCCCTGAAGGACAAGGAATTCAACGAACTCATCGTGAAATACCGAGCCCCTGGAGGCAACCTCTCGAACAACACTGGACCCGGTGCTCAAGCCGCCATTCGTGCCCTCACCCGAGCTGGCATGACCATCACCCGAATCGAAGACGTGACCCCGATCGCTCACGATGGAACGAAGAAGAAGGGCGGCCGACGTGGTCGACGTGTCTGATGAAGAAGGTGAAGAAATGAAGACCGAGATTGTTGCAGGATGGCCACAAGGCCACGAAATTCGTATTCTCATCAGCGAGACCGATGCTTCGCAGGTCAACGCTATTCGACGAGCCCTCATCGCTGATGTTCCAAAACTGGCCATCACCCGAGTCGATTTCTCTCAAGGTGTCACCCAAGACAACAAGGGTGAGGTCGTGGAGTCGGTCAACGTTCTGCCCGACGAAGTGCTCGCACATCGACTGGCCATGATTCCTATTCCTACCAACCTCGACGAAGGCTTGGTGTTCCCTGATGCCTGTCAAAACTGCATGGATGTTGTAGAGAAGGACAAGGGTTGCCCCATGTGTCAAGTTCTCTACACCCTTTCCGCCCGAGGGCCTGCTTCCGATGCTGATGAAGAGTTCAAAACCGTCTACGCCGGCGATATCACCACCATCTCCGACCCTGTCTTTGACATTCGCGATGAGCACAAGCAAATCCCGCTGACCGTTCTGGCCAAAGGTCAGTTCCTCGAATTCTACGCCTTCGCTGTGTTGGGCCGAGGTCGAGACCACGCCAAGTGGTCACCCGTCGCTGCGGTGGGCTTCCGCCCTCAACACGTGGCTGTGCTCAACAAGCCAAAGAAAGCCAGCGTGCTCTTTGATCTTGGTTTGACCACCACCGACGGCAAGGCCATCGACGCCAAACTCTTCGGGAAGGACAAGAAAGTGACCGACATCAACCACGTGATGGACCTTGAGAAGGCCCTTCACCAGGTCGGTCCAGGTACCGGACGAGAGGAGGAGTTCGACGACGCTATCACCCTCGAACCCGTTGAAGGCGCCTACGTCTTCACCTACGAAACCGACGGCAGTCTCGACCCGGTCACCGCCTTCAACATGGCGCTCGACGAATTGAAGAACCGATTCACGAGCCTCAGTGATGACCTCGCCTCCGCCCTCGCTTGAGACCTCGGTCGCGGAGTTTTCATCAGCCATCGCTTCGTCGCTTGATGCGATGACGCTCACCACCGTTCAACGATGCGGGGGCCACATCACCCTGCTGTTCACCGTTGACAAATCAAGCGCCATGAAACGAAGTCAAGGCAGCAGAGGGGTTGGTTTTTCCATTCACCATGGCGTAGAAGCCAGCGGAACACTTCACCGAATTGAACGGGATGATTCTGGAATGATGCACGGCGTAAAGCCGGACACCCGACTGGCGGAACCCGAAACGATACCTTCCCAGGTGTCCGTTCGGTCCATGCAAGGGACGCACCTCGAGGACGTGGCGTTGTACCTTGATTTTATCCAGGCGTGCCGTGAAGCCACGTTGTTGCGACCACACGAGTGGTTGGAAGTGGACGTTCAACTCGAATGCCCCACCAGCCAGGGGTTTGGCATGTCGGCTGCTGGACTGATCGCTTTGGGGAAAACCATCCACGCACTCACGGGACGCGGGCGCCTGCTGCAATACCTCAAAATTGCCCATCGAATCGAACGAAACCACGGTGCTGGCCTTGGCGATGTACTCGGTGCATCTGTCGGAGGGGTCGAGCTTCGTCTTGCCCCCGGAGCTCCTGGTTGGCCCGGGAAAGCGGTGAGTTTCGGAGCTGACGCACCCGTGTTGTTGATTTGGAACCCCCACGAAGAACGCCATACATCAACCTACATTGATGACCCGCACTGGCAGGCCTCCATCACCGCTGCCGGCGATGAAGGCGTGGATGTCTTGGCGTCCAAACCATGGGAGCGCGAACGCTGGCCAGAGGTCCTGACGCAATCACGCATGTTTGCCTCGGCGTCTGGAATGTTAGAGGAGGAGGAGCGGGCTCGTCTCTACAAAATCACGCTCGAGGCCGTTCAGAACGTGGGGGCTCAAGCCTCCCTCGCCGTTCGTCTCTGTATGCTCGGAAGTTCGGTGGTCGTGGTTCCTCGTCGGCTGGATGCGCCGGTCAACCTTGACGAATTGAATGAGGTTGCCGCGATGGTTGAACAACATGGGTTTGCCCATTTCTCGACCGCTTTAGCGCCGGTCAGTCCTCAGATGTAAGCCCTGAGAGGTCAATGGGGGCAGCATCAAGCATCAACACGCCGGGCATGAAGAGGTTCTCAGAGAACCCGTGACGGAACATGATGGCGCCGCTGCCCCATTCCTCAATGTACCGATTCATCTGTTTCTTCATCTTCTTGCGCTGGAATTCAACATCGGCTCCATAGAAGTGTTTCGCGTCAATCCACGCAACGGGTTGGTCGTTGATGTAGACGTGGTCCAGGAACAGCAAATCAGGGGTGCGAACAGGACGTCCGAGCAATTCCGACTGTTCCTTGACCATCTCGGGCTGACGTCGAAGGCGAATGCCCTGCGCCTCGAACCAATCGGCCAAGATGTCCTCAAACAAGTCCGCTTTGACTTGCGTCTCAGACTGGTCAACGCTTGAAACTCGGTCGGCTGCCTCTGCCGCCTCAAATTCGTCGCGCTCTCGTTGTTTCATTGACGAAGGATTACGCAGACTGTCCTTGATTCGTTTTTTTGACCAACCCATGGCTTCCAACACCACACGGAAGATGTTCATGGGAGGGAAGTCGTACTTCGCCGAGAGTTCAACAACGGACGTGCCGCTCCGATAATGACGGGCGAGCTCGCTTGCTCTGGACTTCAGTTTGTGGTGGGAATAGACCGTTTTTTGTTGCAGCAAAGCAGAACGAAGGGAAAGGGCCTGGTCGAGGGTCATCTGTTCGCCTTCGAGCGAGGTAGCGATCTCCTCAACGCGCTCGTCCTCGAGCCAACCGAAGTCGCCTCGCTTGACGACAAAGGAAGCCACGCGTTCCTCCGCTTTGAGCGGAACAGGTTCGGGCTTCCAGGAGAGTCGGAAGGTCTTGGGAGCATCCATCTCCTTGGGAAAGGCCATCGGCAACGGCGTTCGGTCGAAGCGCTGTTCGGCGGCTTTGTTCATCTTCTTGATGTCCGAAGCATAACGCTCCATTTGGTGCGCTCGTTTGGGGCCACCATAACGGCGTTTTGAGGAGGATTGACGACCTTGCCGAGTGCCTCGCCGTGGTCGTCGAGAATCACTCATGACCCTTTCTCAAGGCCGACACTCAATGAAGGCTCCCCCGTAGAACGAGCGCACGACGGGTTCTTATGCGAGAGGTGGATGGTTGATGCATGCGATTGTCAGCGCTTGCCCCCGTTTTGGTCGTGTGCATGCTGGCCATCAGTCCGTTGTCAAGCGTTGATGTTGATGCCCAACGGATGGTTCTGGAACCGACAACGGTGGTTGAGCATTCAACCGAAAATGCCAGCGGTTGGCTTGCCAGTGCGGGAGGGGAAAGCTACGAGCGTATTCGGGCCATGGTCTCACTACCAAACGGTAGCATGGTGGTCGGCGGTATGTTTGAACAGAGCGTGGAATTCCACGGTGATGTCATCGGATATTCCAGCGATGATTCAAGTTTCGGCATTGATTTTTTCCTCGCATGGGTCGATGAAAACGGCACGTGGGTAGACACGAAGCGGGAGACAAGTTGGGGCTTGGACGGCATCGATGCGATGGGTCGAATGAGCGATGGTACCATCCTCGTGGCCGGGACGTTTTGTGGCATGTCCAAGAATTACCCGTGCAACATGACCCTTGGAACCCTTGAACCTCTGAATAAGTCGGCTGACGAGCATGAAAACGGCGTCTTTTTGGCCGCCATGACGCCGTTTGGAGGGTGGTTGTGGGCCACATCGTATTCCAACACCTATCAGATGTCGGTCATCGATTTGATGGTGCTTTCAAACGATGAAATTCATCTGGCACTGCTCCACCGTGACTCGTTGGCATCTGGAGAAGATTTGGCCCCGGGCAGCCTTTCGGAAGATTCCGTTGCCATCCTCATGCTCGACGCGCAGGGAAACCACGTCAGCATGACCACCGCATTTTCGAGCGACAATCTGGACAGCACCGGTTCGCTTTGTTTGGACAGCGCAGGTCACACCTACTTCGCCACCAGTTTCGTGGACTGGGTGAACTTTGGTGAACACGACCTCTACAGCGTTGGTGGTTCCAACATCGCTGTGGGCCAGTACAATGCCGGAGGCTGGTTGTGGGCTGTTGGCGCAGGCGGGGCTGGCGATTCTACCGTGGTCGATTGCGATGGCCGCTATGGCGGTGGCGTGGCCGTGGTCGGTGACTACCTGCAGAACATGACATTTGGCGAGATTGAACTCCAACCAGCGGTGTGGGTTGACTTCTACGAAGCCCATGTTTCAGCCGACGGAACGTGGCTTCACGCCACAGGTTTTGGAGGCGCTGGAGCCGATCATGCCATCGCACTCCATCTCACCGAGCAAGACGATTCCATCATCGTTGGGAAGTCAACCGCCAGCCTCGTCCTCGGCGAATACACGCTAACAGACATTGACGGTATCAACGACGGAAACCACCACGATGTGTTTCTGGGTCTTCGCCAAGCCAATGGCTCATGGGATTGGGCCATCTCAGCCGGCGGCCAGGGAGACGATGTCCCGGATACCCTCGGCATGAGCGCCACCGGTTCCCCGGTGGTCTCCTTCATCTCAAACGGCGATGGTTCGTACGGGACGCATGCGTTTCACCAGCGTCAGCATTACGACATGGGTCTTTGGTTGTACGAAACGGATTTGGATTTCGACGGCATTCTTGACGGGCTGGACAATTGTCCAAAACTGGCCAACAACGACCAAGCCAACCTCGACAATGATGCGTTCGGAGATGTGTGCGACGACGACGTTGACGGCGATGGTGTCCCCGATGTTGACGACGACTGCCCTACGGGCGATGTCGGGTGGGCTGCAAACGCCATGTCCGACCACGATGGCGACGGTTGCCGTGATTTGACCGAGGATCTTGATGATGACGAAGACGGTATCTTTGACGAATACGACCTGTGTCCCAAAGGCCCGATTGGATGGGTCTCAACGGAGGAGAACGACATTGAATCCGACGGGTGTTCTGATGTGGACAGCGATGGAGACAGTTTCGTGGACCAAGCCGATAACTGCCCAAGCATCGCCAACCCAACACAAGCCGACCTTGACAACGACGGTGTGGGCGATGTGTGCGATGACGACAAAGACGGCGACGGCATCAGCATTCCTGACGATAACTGCCCCAACGATATCGAGGATTGGATTTCCTTTTCGTGGAACGATTACGATAGCGATGGCTGCCTCGACGACACCGCTGACGATGACGACGATGACGATGCCGTACCTGACGAGAACGATGCCTGTCCCCTCGGTGAGAAAAATTGGGGCGATGATGCAGCCTCACTGGACCACGATGGTGATGGATGTCATGACGACCTTGAAGACGAGGATGACGACCAAGACGGTATCAAAGACCCCATTGACCGATGTCCTCGGGGGCTGATTGGAGCAGCTCAGACCGGTCAAGATTACGATGGAGACGGGTGCATCGATGCTGTTGAAGACGACGATGACGACCAAGACGGCGTTCTCGACCCGTTGGACCGATGCCCCAACACGGACGCCTCAGAACAAGTCTCATCCAACGGATGCAGCCAATACCAGTTGGACGACGATAACGATGGCGTTGTGAATGCCTTCGATTTCTGTCTCAGTTCGCCGTTGGACAGCACCGTCGATGAGCGTGGTTGCAGTACCGACGACGTGGCATCTTCCGATGATTCACAAGAAGAGGGTATTGGCTTAGCCACCGTGGTCTTCCTGCTTGCGGGCGCCGTGATCGTCTACGCCGTCTACACCAACACCAAGCGACCCGGACCCCCCCTACCGAAGATGCCTGCTGGATTTGAACCGGCACCCCCTCGTCCAACCATGGACGAAGAAGCGTGATCACGCATAGACGACCGCAGGGGAGAGGGGCATGGCTGAGCCGGCTCGACCGGTGCTGTCGTCTTCACTCTCGCCAACCACAATACGAACCGAGGACAGTTGGAGTTCGTTCGCGATGAACTCAGAGGATGCCGAAAGAACGTTGGCTTCATCCATGGCAGAGCAAATGACCTCTCGTGAAGCATCGTCCCACTTGAACACCTGAGGGAGCATTTTCTTGCCCCAGAAGCCCATCATTTCCCCCTTGCGCTCGCCCTGAGCAATCGGAAGTTCCTGCAACACGGGAATGAATTGTTTTGGATGTCCACCTTCGCCGATGAAGGACAGGGCAGCCGTGGCCATCTCACGCTTCCAGGTTGGCGAGATGACAAACGTTGCTTCGGTGGCTGGAGCACCAAGGTGACGCTCGGCGACCACGCGGACTTTGCGCGCCTGTTCAAGCACATCACGAATGTATTGCTCTCCCGAGAGCGTGAGTTGCTGTGCTTCGGTGAGGGTATCTGGAAGGGTCATTTGGCTTCCAGAAACAAGACCTTCGCAGGACGCAAACGAAGCCCACCACTCTTCTGCCATGTGGGGCGTTGACACCGATACCATCTGCGCCCAAAGCGGAAGCCATCGTTCGGCCAGGGTTTTGTTGGCACCGCCTCGACGGACGTACCAGTTGATGTCCTTGATGACCTCGTAGTGCGAGAGTTCAACCGCTCGACGAAGGTCGTAACCCTCCATGGCCTCGGAGAATTCAAGCAGACGCTGGGTGAACCGAGCTTCGAGCCAATCGTCCATCGGCGACGTGCCTCCCGACCACGCCATGAGTTGTTCTGGCATGGTCCGCATTTGCATCATCACGCGATGATTTGCATCCAAGGCCGCATCCGACCAGTCCATGCCCGCCGTAGGGTTGGCAGCGAAGAGAATGAACAAACGAACGGTGTCTGCGCCGTAGCGTTCAATCATCTCTTCTGGCGAAACGGTGTTGCCGAGCGATTTACTCATCTTTGCAGACCGAGAACTGAGCTCCCCCTCGCAATGCGGACACGGCGAGCCTTCGTAGGACGTCGAAAGCGTGACGCCGCACGAGGGGCAGAACGGTGCAGATTTGTTCACCATGCCCTGACAGAGAAGTTCGTTGAACGGCTCGTCAATGGTCGTCAGGCCGAGGTCTCGAAGGGCCTTGGTCATGAAGCGGGCATAGATGAGGTGCATCTGAGCGTGTTCAATACCGCCGCAATAGAAATCCACTTGCATCCAATGGTCGGCAATCTGCTTGGCGAACGGCTCGTCGTCGTTGAGAGCGTCGGTGTAGCGAAGGAAATACCAGGAGGAATCGATGAACGTGTCCATGGTGTCGGTTTCTCGGCGAGCATCACCGCCGCACGTCGGGCACGATACGTTGAGGAACGTTTCCGATGTTTCAAGCGGATTTCCCTGACCAAACACAACGTCTCGAGGGAGTTCAACCGGCAAGTCCTCTTCGGGGACGGGGACAACACCGCAAGAACCGCAATGAATGGCGGGGATGGGGGTGCCCCAGTATCGCTGTCGGGAGATGAGCCAGGGGCGGATCTTCCAATTGATGGTCTGATGTCCGCGGTCCTTGGCTTCAAGTGCTTGACAGACGGCCGCTTTCGCTTCACCACCGTGAAGCCCGTCAAACCCTTCCATGGGACTGTTGACCATCCAACCGAGGTCGACTTCAGCCTTCGTCATGGGTGCTGAAGCATCACCGTTTTCAGCCATTACCAGCACACGTCGAATGGGGATATCGTATTGTTGAGCGAAGTCAAAATCACGCTCGTCATGCCCGGGAACCGCCATGACGGCCCCGGTTCCGTAGGTTGCGATGACAAAGTTACCGAACCAAATGGGAACGTGCTCACCGGTCAAGGGGTGAACGGCATACCTGCCCGAGAAGACACCTTTCTTCTTGTTCATGTTCTTGATGCGGTCGAATTCTGAACTGGCTGAGACCTCGTCGTGCAGTTCTCTCCAAGCAGGTTCGTGTTCAGTTCCCTCCACCAACGAAGCAGCGAGCGGATGTTCCGGTGCAAGCGTCACGAAGGTAGCTCCGAAGAGTGTATCAGGGCGGGTGGTAAACACCTCGATGTCTTCATCCGAGTCAACAATGCCAAACAGAATGTTGGCTCCTTCAGAACGACCAAGCCAGTCTTGCTGAAGGGATTTGACGTTCTCGGGGAAGTTGATGCTCTCAAGACCGTCCTGGAGTTCTTGTCCATAGACGGGGAGATTGAGGAACCACTGGCTCATTTCCTTCTGCATCACGGGCCCGTTACACCGCCAACAGCGACCCGCCTTGACCTGTTCGTTCGCAAGTACGGTGGTGCACGAAGTGCACCAGTTCACCGGAGCGTGCTCGCGAGTGGCGAGACCGTTTTCCATGAATTTCGTGAAAAACCACTGGTTCCACTTGTAGTAGCGGGGGTCGTGACTTTTGAGGGTACGACGCCAATCGTACGAGAATCCCATTCGCTTGATTTGCTCGGTGATGGAGGCCATGTTTCGCTCGGTGATGTCGTGCGGATGACCGCCTTCAGCGATGGCTGCGTTCTCGGCTGGCATACCGAAGGAATCGAAGCCCATGGGATAGAGAACATCGAAGCCCATTAGGCGCTTGAAGCGAGCCACGGCGTCGCCAATCGAATAGTTGCGGACGTGGCCCATGTGCATTTTTCCCGAAGGATAAGGATACATTTCGAGGCAGTAGAACTTGGGACGGTCGCTGTGGATGTCGCTGTGAAACAACGCTGCTTCGTCCCATTGCTTCTGCCAGCCAACCTCGTCTACGGGGGTCGTCTCGGCTGACATCGGGGCTCACCGTCCACTGGACATGCCGCCCCACCGTCCATCACGCTATGAAATCCACGCTTTGTTTTGGCCGTGAACGACCACATCAAAGAGCATCTTCGTGAGCGAAATCTCCGCTGGTCTCCAGAAGGAAAACGGCTTCTCTGGTCAGTTTGTAGCGATTCTTGACACCCATCTTTCGGCGTTCGACCAGCCCGTACTTCTGAAGCGTTCGCAGGTGGTGTGAAATCAATTGTTGACTCTTCTCAAGACGCTTGGCCAGCTCCGCTTGCGTTGGGAATTGGCCCATATCGCCGTCTTCGTCGAGCAGATTGAGGATTTTGCCCTGCAAACTGTTGGGGTCGGGAGACAACGGTGGGACGGGGAGGTCTTCTTCCCTGGTGTTCGGGTGGAGTTGGTTGGTGAGAGGATAGAAGCGAACCAACCGTCCGTCACTCTTTCGCCAAACGTGCTCTTCGGCTTCGAGGACACGAAGGTGGTGCGTGATCTGTCCGTTGCTCATGTTGAGTGCATTCATGAGCGCTCTGAAATGACATCCAGGATTGGCCGTAAGGTAGCCCATCAACCGTCCCCGCTGGTAGCGCCCATCGGTGGTCTCATGCGTCTTACCGAGAAGTCCGAGGAACCACAACCCAGCCATCGTCGCTGGAAGTCGCAGTCCTTCGTTGGTTGCCGTAGCCACAACAAGCAGTGAGAGCAACGAAGCCGTGACGACCACGGAGACAACGGCAACCACGGGCGTCGCTTCAACGATGGGAGCCAATTCCTCAACGGGCGCTGCTGCTTCTTGTCCATCATCGGCGACGAGGGACTGCTCCATACGAACCTCAACCACCTCGACCGAAGAGGCGATGAAGTCTGAACAAGCCGGTGATGGAGTCGTTTCCACGACGATGTACAGACCCTGCATTTCAGCGCTCGGCGTCCAGGATGAGAGCGTTTTTGCATTGGACAAAAGGTACATCTCGCCCTCATTCTCGAGCACAAAACAGGTACCCCCATCGGTAGAAAGCCCCGTCCATGTACCCGTGAGTTCAAATTGCTCAGTGACCGTTTGTGTGGGTTCTTCTTCCGTGGTGGTTTCAGCGAAATCCTGCGGCCACGTCAACGGCATGCTGGCCGTTGCGATGGTGGTGGACATTGCGGTCAATTCCAGCGTGTACTGGCCGTCGGGTAGCAAGGCCGTGCCGTCTTGGACCAGACTGATGTCAAGCGTGTCAAAGCGAAGGGGCGCCGTGCTGGACGGAAGCAGAATCTTGCGCCCGTCGTAAGCGTCACAGAGGGTTTGGAAGCGGTGAACAACCTCGTCATCGAGGTTGACGAACTCAACTTCAAACGTGCAAGGCTGGGAAATACGCAGGTAATCCTGGCCTTCACTGGACATCGAGGTTTCAACGCTGACGGTGGATTCGTCAAGCCACGACAAGACGGCGTCCATGTCTGCGGTGTTCACATCGCCACACGGGTTGATGTCCATTGACGTGTACTCAATGTTCTGCGTGGTGACCATGCCGTGTTCAGGCAACTCAGCGATGACCGTGTAGGTACCTGATTGAACACGGCATCCGTTGGGCGCGAAAAAGTTCCATTGCGGCAATGTCAGAATCTCGGGTTCATCGTCAACGGTCATTTCAAGCTCAATATCGACACAAGCTTTCCCGTCTCGGGTATCGAATACGGTTTGACCGAGGTCGTCCACGATCCACATCTCTGCCTTGCACGACGAGGTAAAGTCAACGACGATTGGTGTTGGAGACGTCAAGACAATCTGGCTGGCGAGAATATCCTCAGGGCCGAATTTTGGCATCTCATTACCGGTCAACGCAAGGGCCATGTCAAAAGAGACCTCGGCCGCTTCACCCGATTCTTCGGGCGTGAGCGCGTAGACAAAGTCGTCGCCTGGGGTGGCCACGTTAACGGCTTGGTGTTCCAGGGCAGCGAATTGCTCAACCAAAATGACCTCGCCCGGCATCAACGTGTTCACGCCGGCGAAACAATCGGCTCCGAGATGAGCGTCTTCTGCAACCTGAATTTCCAACCAACAAGCAGGTAGTTCGGTGAGGTCGAGGCTTTGGTCCGATGGATTGTGCAAGTTCACCAAGTAGACAACGGGTCCTTCGGCATCAACACGATGGGTCGTTTCGACGGAATAGGAAAGTTCGCTTGGCAGGGCAACAGGGGTCTGAATCCTCGCCTCAACAGTGGAGGAGAGGCCTGAGGAGTGGAGCAATTCGACGTTGTATACGCCGCTTTCAAGCCACTGGCCATCGTTGTCCTTCATCGACCATTCAACGGCTTCAAAGTCCACTTGCTCTCCAGCAAAGAGGTCGAGTCCCTGTTCTCGCACGGGGCAGGTCGCTGAACCGTTGACCAGCATCACCCCGGTGGCATTGTAGACGTTGTAGACGAACGGACAAGACGGGTTGACCGTCAGCGAGACGTCAGCCCCGTTGTTCATCAGCGTGGGCGCCAGCAGAAGCGGAGAATCGGGGGTGTACCAGGGCTGCTCGGTCGGTGTGGTTTCCTCGACGAGCAAGGCAACGTCGCCGGATTCTGCCGAAACCATGCTGATGAAGAGCGAGGTCACCAGCAACCCCGCCAACACCAACAATCGGCCTGTCGGCTTCTCGCCCATGTGAAAACATACCCTGTTCTCCTTTGAAAGGTAAGCGGTGCAAAGCATGCGTGAGCATTCAGAGATTTTCGAGGTCAAACATCGTTGGGATGGCTGCATCTTCGGCAGCTTGCTGCTGCATCTCAAACTGCTTCCATTCAGGCAATCCTTCGGTACCTTCCCATCCAAGTGCACGCGCTTCAGCATAGTTTCCTTCAGCGATGTAATGCTGAATCCAGGCCTGTCGACGTTCTTCTTCCTCCGCAACAGAGGCTTGGGCGAGTTGATCCTCTTGCTTGGCTGCGATGGCCTTCCGTTTTCCGGCGGCACGGGCCACCTGGGCGACAACGATGAAGGCAAGCAGGAAGATGATAACGCCACCCATGAGTTGCAGGGTGCTGTTGTCCCCGCTCAGGAGAGATACACCCTCGTCATCGTTGGACTGGAGGTTGGGGTCTGAGGTGATGGCGCAATTCGCCGTGCTTCGAGCACCTTCGGAGACATCGGGGTCCCACGGACACGGGTCTGCATCGTCGGAGACGCCGTCGTTATCGGCGTCGGGACAGCCGAATTCATCGTTCGCTGTCGATGTTCCTGGGACCTTTGGACAGGCATCGGGTTGGTAGGAGCCAGCGACGGCGTTGTCGCCGAAACCGTCGCCGTCAAAGTCGTTCCACTGCGAGGCTCGTAGGGGGAAGTTGTCCACTCGATTGGAACTGCTGAGATTGTCACCCCAGCCGTCGCCATCGATGTCCGACCATTGAGAGGTGATTTCGGGGAATGCGTCCCCTCGCTGCTCTCGGAGGGTGAGGAAGAGACCTGGATTTTCTTCATCGGCCACCGTGGTATTCTCCCAGTAGTAATTGTCGCCCCAGCCGTCGCCGTCAAAGTCAGACCACTGTTCTGGGTCGTTGGGGAACACATCGTCCACGTCGGCATAGCCGTCAAGATCAGCGTCGGGGCAACCCTGACGTCCCTCCTCGAAGGACTTTCCAAAGACATCGACGCAATCATCACCGCTCGGGACGTTGGTGTTGTCGCCGTAGCCGTCACCGTCTGCATCCGCCCACTGGAAAGGGTCGTCAGGGAACGCATCCAGCGGGTCGGTCACGCCGTCAAGGTCAGAGTCGGGGCAACCTCGACTGAGGGGTTCTTGTGATTCACCGTATTCAAGCGGACAAACATCGCCGTTCTTGCCTTCAGCGTTGTCGCCGTAGCCGTCACCGTCTTCATCACTCCATTGCGTTGGTTCGCTTGGGAAGGCATCGCCGTTGTTTCCGCCGGGGTTATCGCCGTAGCCATCGCCATCGCTGTCTTTCCACTGACTGGTGTCGTCGGGGAATGCATCAGGATTGTTGCCGTCGGGGTTGTCCCCGCGGTTATCACCGTCTCGGTCCGACCATTGTGTGGCATCGTCTGGGAACGGATCGCCCGCGTTTGAGTAGCCGTCGCCGTCGCGGTCGGCGCATCCGACGCGGTCTACGGTGGAGGAACCTGCGCTGTTGGGGCAGTCATCGGGTTGATTGCCGTCAGGGTTACTGCCGAAGCCATCGCCGTCTTCGTCGCACCATTGGGTTGGGTCATCAGGGAAGGCATCGGCACCGTAACAATCGGGAGTGCTGGGCCAGTTGGCTGTTGGATTCGAATATCCATCACCGTCGCTATCAGGGCAACCGAGACGATCGTATTGCGAATCGCCCCACTGGTTAGGACAGGCATCGGGTCGGTCGCTGTTTTGATTGTCTCCAACCCAATCCCCGTCGGTGTCAACGTACTGGGTTCGGTCAAGCGGGAAGGCATCGGGCATGTTGGCTGCGGGAAGCAGGAGCCCAGGCCATGTGGGTGGACGGTACGTATTCCAAGAGGCGTTTTCGTAATTGTCGCCATAACCATCCCCGTCGGTGTCGTTCCACTGTGTGGGGTCGTTGGGGAAGGCGTCGCCGGTTTGGTTCACGTGATACTGATATTCGTCCAGGTCAAACAAGTAGTTGTCACCGTACCCGTCCTCGTCCGCATCCACCCACTGGTCGGGATTGAGTGGGTCCCAATCGCCTGCGTCGGACCAGCCGTCACCGTCGGTGTCAGGACAGCCAAAGCGGTCTTCTGTTGAGGTACCGGGCGTGGTTGGACAAGCATCGGGTTCGGTGGCTGGAGCGGGGTTATCACCAAAGCCATCGGCGTCGGTGTCGTTCCACTGTGTCCCGTCAGAGGGGAAGGCGTCGACGATGCCGTCGCCTTGGTCCGTGGTGTTGTAGCCGTCGTTGTCTTCGTCAATGTTCGCGAACCAATAGTACACTCCCTCGTCGTTGCGACCGTGTGCCGTAACGATGTGATTGGCGTCAGGGCTCCAAGCCACGCCGTACATGACGCCGCACTGGTTGTTGTTTCCAGAGGTGCATCCGCCTGGACGTGGGCCACTGAACGAATCGACCTGGTTGCCGGTGTCGGTATGGTAAACGCGCGCCGTAGCACCGTCGGCTTGGTACCAGTACATGGCGGAAATGACCTGAGAACTGTCCGCAGAAAAGGTGGTGGAAGCGCAGGAGGTGGTTGTGGTTTTTTGCCAGATTCTGTTCCACCCGTTGTTGACGAATTGATACATGTCAAAGCTGGCAGACTGACCTTCCCAACCGCCGCACATCGAGATGTAATTCCCGTCGGGCGACCAAGCGATGGCGTTCACTGCAGCGGGCGGGTTCGTTATCGACCATGCGGTGGCTTGTGAGGTGGTGTTGACGATATAGAAATCGCTGTTACCTGCCAAGGCCAAATATCGGCCGTCGGGAGAATAGGCGATGTCGTAAAACCGGTCCTCGCCGTTGGGATTGACGGCGTAAAGCTCGCTGCCGGTCTGCACGTTGATGACGGTGACTTCGCCGTTGGTGCCGCCGTTGCCTGAGCGTCCAATCGCCACGGCAACAGCAGAACTGTCCGGGGAGAATTCCACGGCATTGACCTGGTCGCCGCCGCCAACATCGACGCTGATGCTTCCATGAACCGACGAAAGATTGCTGCTGTAGTAGATGTTGATGGTGTCGTCGTTGAGGGCCGCAGCGACGTACATGCCGTCAGGGGAGAAATCCACGCCGTTCACGTCCGCTCCTGCATTGACGGAGCGAACATTCGTCCACGTGCTCGCGTTCCATATGCGGACAAAGTCGTCTTCGGAGCCCGTGACGATGAATTCACCGTCAGGAGAATAGTCTACGCCGTAGTAATCGCTGTTGGAACTGGTGGTGAACTCGTTTTGGTAGTTGGGATTACCGATCGCCCAGGCGTCGCTGAAATCGGAAGTCCCATCGCCGTCCCTGTCCGGGCACCCGTCCTTATCAACGGTCGAGGTACCTGCAGCCCAAGGACAATCATCTGCACTATCTTGAACGCCGTCGCCGTCAGAATCAGCAGCGTGAGCAGCGAGACTCATGATGGACAGGAAGAAAAGGAATGCCAATCCCACAGCGCCTCGTTTGGAGCGAGAATGTGCACCAATGGAATGAACCATGGAACTCGGAGCCTTGTCCGTATAAAGGGGTTTTTGCCAAAATGCTCAAACAAGCCTACCGCCATCTGCACACGAAGTTTTGAACAGATGGAAAGGCTCCCAAGGGCATGGCGGGGGACATTCCGAAGGTGAATGTCGCTGCCAAAGACCGCGTTCTTCTGCACCTGTTAGCCAACGACGAATGGGCCGACCGTTACATGGTGCCCCCCACGATGACGCGCCCCGGTATCGCCGAAGCGTGTGCGCAACATCCACCCAACGTCAGCCGAACCATGCGAGATTTACTCAAATCCCTGCTCGTTGAAGAGCACACTCGAGCCGTTCAAGGCGACGAGCGGCGACAGAAAACATGGCAGCTCACCGAAGAAGGTCGACTTCAAGCAAATCAACGGCACGTCGCTCTGGAGGAGACCAAAGTCTTGCTGCGAAACATGGACGGAGAACTTCTCGAAGTCAAAGCCTCGGAAGCAGCCACCTTGCTCGAAACCGAATTGAGTTTGCTCCAAATTCTCCTCCATGCCCAACACGAAGGGGTCTTGACCTACGGAGACATTCGATTTGGTGGTATTCGGAAAGCAGCCGAACCGGACGGCCTTCCAAAGCCGGGGCGATTGACCCCGCTTGTGGGTGTTCACGCCACGTACGCCAATCAACCGCCAACGACCCGCCCGGTGTACGGACGAGACAGTGAGTTGGCCGCGCTGCACGGCTGGTTCGCCGACCGTCACCCTTGCATGGTGGTGCACGGGATTGCTGGCATTGGAAAGTCAACGCTTGTGGCCCACTGGTTGAAGCAACACATGGAAAACGACCCGCACCTTTCGGTGTGCTGGTACACCTGTCAGCCGTGGGACCGCGCCCTTGGTCTAGCGACCAGCCTCTTGCATCGCTTTGGTATCGACGAGTCGCACGACCCTTACCGCATCATCGAGACCCTCCCGTTGACGCCAGGTGCTGACATGGACGTTGATACATGGCGACGCAGGCTGATGGCGTACATGACCGACGCCAACACCATCCGAGAACGGTTCAAAGACAGCGTCGGCGGCCCACCTCCGTATTGGCTCATCGTGTTGGACGATGTTCACCACATCAGCGAGAAGGCGAAGCATTTGTTGGGCTCCTTGCTTCAGTTGGCGCAGAAAGGTCCGCTCCGAATTCTCCTTATTTCCAGAACGGAACTCAGCGTGTACGATCGACGCGACGTTCACATCCGGGACAATGTGCGCGAACTCCCTCTGAAAGGCTTGAGCCTGGAGGCGACTGAGGCGTGGTTGTCCTCGCTTGAAACGGAAGAAGCCCCTCCCGCCGAAGAAGTGCATGCAGCAACCGGAGGCCACCCGCTTGCGATGGAATTGTTGGAGTTGTACGGACAACCAACGCACAAAGACTGGCTCCGTTTCCTCGATGAAGAAATTCTGTTGCGTTTGCCCGAGCAAGAAAAGGAGCTACTGGCCACCCTTGCGGTGGCGGAAGCGCCCGTTCAATGGAACGTGTTGGCAGAAGGCGTGGGCTGGAACGGAACACCGCCCGAAAATCTACTCCGTCACGGATTGCTGCTTGAACTCGAAGAGGGCATGTGGTTGCACGAAGCGCTGAGAGAGCGCCTACGCAGGGACGTTGGTCTCATGACCGAAGAGCGGAAAAGGCGCTTGGCTTGAGCTCAGAAATCATCGGCGGTCATGACTTCGTCGATCCACGCCAGAAGTTTGGCTTTGGGCATGCTGCCTGTTCGCTGAGAGACGATGGTCCCGTTTCGATACATGAAGAGGGCAGGAATGCTGCGTACACCAAGTTGAGCGGCCGTAGCGGTGTTTTGTTCCGTATCCACCTTGGCGACGAGAAGTTCTCGCTCTTCGGCCACGGCTTCCAACACCGGTCCAATGGCTTTGCAAGGGGCGCACCATGGAGCCCAGAAATCAACGATGACCCACTCGGTTCCGTTGACGGTATCGTTGAATTCGTTATCGCTGACGTTTCTTACTTCGCCCATATGTTCACCAAATCTACGGTTGAGAAGGGGCATTATAGGCGTTTGCGCTTTTTTTGATGGTCGGAAAAAATGGCAAGTCTCTTCAAATGGCGAGCGCTGGCACCACACGAGGGATGACATGATCATTGCACCCAGCGTCCTGACAGCCAACCTCGCTGACCTCTCTACGGACTGCAAGGAAGCAATAGAGGCAGGCCTTGATTGGCTTCATCTTGACGTGATGGACGGGAATTTCGTGCCCAACCTCACCTTTGGCCCCCCCGTGATTCGCAGTCTTCGGAAAGCCCTCGGCCCTGATGCCGTGTTTGACGCCCACCTGATGATCGAAAACGCAGAAGCCTGTTTCCAAGATTACATCGATGCGGGTTGCAATCATCTTTCTGTCCACGTTGAGGCCGTCAAACACCTCCACCGACTACTCGGGGCCATTCGCGAAGGAGGAGCCAGTGTTGGTGTTGTTCTCAACCCCGCAACGCCGGTTGAAGCGGCTCTTGAAGTTCTCAGCGAGATCGATCTGGTGCTCATCATGAGCGTCAATCCTGGATTTGGAGGCCAGTCCTTCATTCCGAACGTGGAGAGCAAGATTCGCCGCCTTTCTCACGCCATCCAAGAGCAGGTCGCCGCCGGAGGTCGCGCGGTACAAATTCAGGTGGATGGCGGTGTCAAAGCACACAACATCGCCATGCTTCGAGATTGGGGCGTCACCAATTGCGTGGTCGGCTCAGGCCTGTTCAACGACCGAGCGAACGTTGCGGATAACCTCGCAGAGATTCATCAAGCGCTCAACTGAGGGGGCCGTTCCATCCGAATCCTCGTGGTGAGTCTTCTCTATCCCGTCCCGCTCAATCCAACACGGGGCGTCTTTGTTGAAGACCACGTCAAACTCCTCGAGGATATGGGGCACGACGTGAAGGTCGTGAACCCGCTCCCACGCATGCCAAAGTATGCCGAAGCGCGCCGTTCGACAATGATGGGCGTGTCCAAAGCACCTCGAGGCTGGAAGCATCAAGGGGTTGATATCCTCGTCCCCCGATTTTTCGCTTTACCAGACCACCCGTACCCGCGACTGACCGTCTCAAGCATCAGACGAAGAACCGGTTGGGTGGAGAAAAAATTGGGTTCTTGGCGTCCCGATCTCATCGTTTGCCACACGTTGTGGCCCGTGGCTCAACTCGCGGAGCGTCTTGCCGCCCGCTGGGAGTGCCCCTGGGTTGGTGTGGTTCACGGCCATGACTTTGATGTCGGCCTCGGCCTTGATGGCGTGGGCTCCAAGATTGCGGATTCCGCCTCAAGCTGTGCTGCCTTGGTGTGTGCTTCAGACCGCTTGTCCGCCATGGCCAACAGGATGACGACGCCTCCAAAACGGGTGGAGACCATCCCCTGCGTCACGTCCATTCACAAGGAATGGCGCCGACCGGTACATCCAATGAAAAAAGCGTGGAAGAAGGAGCCGATTGACGTCCTCTTTCCCGCAGACCCTCGTCGCCCGGAAAAACGTCATCTTTTGGCACTCCAAACGGGAGAGGTGCTCGAGGCTCGCGGGTGGATGGTGGGCATCACGTCGCTTCGCCACCAGCCTCGCGACATCGTATACGACAGAATGCTGACGGCCGATGTCACCCTCATCACGTCGCGCCGAGAAGCCGGCCCGTTGGTCGCCAGAGAATCCTTGTTGTGCGGGACACCCGTCGTCAGCGTCAACGTAGGGGAAGTCGGACGGTACCTGCCGGAGCCGTGGGTGTGCGATGATTCACCCGAAGCCTTGGCCGACGGCATTGAACATGCTTTGCGAACGGGTTGGACCGAAGAGGATACGGTGGAAGAACGACTCAACTTCGCCTCGAAGGAAGCGGTCACTGAAGCGTGGCGCGAACTGCTCTCCAGCCTTGTTTCGTAAACAAGAACAGGGGAAGACCCAACGCCCACCACAACGTCTGGGAGACCAACCCGACGACGATGAAACCACCACACAGGAAGACCAAGGCCCATTCGTCCTGTCGAGCTTTCACGGCCTCAACGCTCCCGCTCATCCACCACGAAAGAAGCAACAGCACACCTGCAGAGAGGCTGCTTGCTGTCGCTGCAGCGTACAGTTTGGCGCCGTTCTCCTCAGGTCCGTTCAGCACGAGCATCGCTCCGAGAACCACGGCAGCGAGAAGCACGAAGAGAATGAACAGGGTGAACCGCCACGGACGGTGTCCGGCCATGAGACTCGCATAGGTCGGTGTCGCCACCAATGTTAAGCCCCAACCGGCGAGAAGCACCGTGAACACATCGATGGCTGAGGCCCCGTGGGTGCCGTCGAGATAAGCGGCTGGAAACGCCAAGGGTGCGAGCAGTTTGACGACCACATAGCCTCCAAACAAACCGTACGGTAAGAGGGCGAAACACATGTCAAAGGCGTGATTGAGTTCCCTTCGATGGTGAACAGGGTCGTCCCTCGCCCGTCCGAGCACGGGCAATAACGCCGAACGAATCGCGGCAGGTACGACCAACCCCGCCAGCCAGACGAGTTGAGCCACATGAAAGACAGCTCCAAGCGTGGCTCCACCCGAGGCAGCGACCATGAACTTCTCAATGCGAACGACATAGGGGAGAATGCCCAACGTGATGGCAAACGGCAGCGCCGAAAACAACAGGGAGCGAGACGAAGACCAACTCGCCCCCAACGCACCCCAGTCGCCTGAAATCGCTGGCTTGGGTGCCGTTCGGACCATCCAAAACAGCGCCAACAACCAACCCACCAAGGCCCCGATCAGAAACGCTCCCGTGTAGGCCGTGGCCGACGTTGACCCTTGCCAGGCAAGCAAGGCGTAGAGGGCGACCGTCACCCCGCGCTCAGCGACCTTGGTCATGGCTTCCAATCTCGCTTCACCCAGCACGCGCAACCCGGAGCGAGGAGCATAGGAAGCCACGTGGGCAAGGGCGATGAGACCAGCCAACACCAACAGCGTCGTCGGCGCCCCGATGTTCAACAGGGATTCTGGACGGGCCACCACGGCCAACAACACAAAGGGCAACGCAGCCAGTGCTTGCCACCGATAGGTACGCCATACAGCCGAGGATACCATCGAGGGGGCTCGGGCGCCGTCCCGGGCCAGCAGGGTCGGCAGGCCGAGGTCGATGACCAAAAACAACGAGGCGTAGAGGTCAATGGCAAGCACCATCCACCCGTACTGTTCCTCCAAAAGGGCATGAGTGAGCACGATTTGTCCGACGAAGGCCAGCGCGACAGCGAGGAGGTCGGCTCCGACCAACCAGGACGCATCCCGTCCACTGGAAGGGGCGCGATGAACGGTCTCGCTCATGGAGGAGGGAGGGTGTCTCGGCTTCAAGCACTTCCGCCTAACTCACGCAAGGTCGTCAGGGTCCACGCCCCACGCCCACAGGCTCACCGTTCCTTTCTCACCCGCTTGAGAGCCAATGCGGTGAACAAAGGGTGACTTGCGAAGCGCACGCTGCAAAATATGAGCGCGTACGGCTCGACCTTCGGCTTCGAGAGCCTCGATGATGTCTGGTGTGGTGGCCGGCCCGTTGGTGCGCAGCCAACCGACAATCCACTCCGCTTGGTCGCGATTTGCTTTTCGCTCATCACTCCAGCGGGACGGGCGAGCCATACGGTAATGTTCGGCCAACGGATGATGAAGATTTGTCAGTCCTCATCATCAAATTTCAGCTCACGTGCACGTTGCATGGCGGCATCGTCGGTGAACCAAAACGTCGGTGTTTCACCAAGGTCTTGGTCCCACCGCTGAACGGCCCGAGCAAACATCTCACCCTCGGCGTAGGATTTGCACCACTTGAGGAACCATTCCGCCTGCTCCTGCATGGCTTCGTCGCCTTCGGATTGGCGGCGCAACATTTCGGCTTGGAGCGCCGTAATCATCATCCAATTGGGCGTCAGTGCGTAGGTGACGTAGGGATTACGCTCCATGTCGACACTGCGCCATTCGGTCCACAAGGAGAAGACTTGGTCGTACAGATAGCCAATGGTGAGCACGCCCAGCATCACCGTAAGGAAGATGGTCAAGAGACCGAAATACGTGGCTGGAATACCTGCGAAAGAATCGTTGAAACAAAGAGCATCAGCACAGTTAGCCTCGAAGCGCCAGCGGACATACGGCCACACCAGGAGCGTAATGGTCGTGCCCCAGAGCAAGAGTCCGACCACGGCTTGGGATTGTTGCATGCGCCAGTACTGTCGCATGGCCCACTTGCGAAACACGGAGGGTGGCGTTGATTCAGACATGTGAACAGAACCACGAAAAAACCCTCACTTAACAAGCCAACCCCTTACGGCCACCCCCTAGAGGCTGTTTCATATCGAACCGCTCAAGCGCCGTTGGTTCAGGAATCGTCGTTCAACCACAGGCCACCGGCAAGTTTCTCCCACTCAATGGATTGCGGATAACAGGAATTATGGTAGTTCGTAAATTCACCAAAATACCACTTGCCGTTGGCAAGAAACATGTCAACTCGGGTGTAATCGATATCCTCAGCCAACCGCTCAGCGATGCGGACGAGTTCGTTGAGGAGGTCCTGACCGAGCACCGTGACGATTTCATCGGGGGTGTCCGTTTCGCTCCACCGGGTGTTGGTCTGGTGAATGCGTTGACCCTCAAGGGTGTAGATGGATTGGGAATGTGAAGACATGCGGCCGATGTCGTATTGGATGAAGCCGGCTTTTCCGTTGAAGACGTGAATCTTCCAGTCGTTGGGCAGGTGGTTGTCGTCGGTGAGCAATTCTTCAATCATCACGCCGCGGGGTTTGATGTTGGCAGCGCCCCACTCCAACGGAGCTGGAAATTCTTGTCGCAAACACCATCGAAGGGATCGTTCAATCCGCCATTTCGGCCAGGGTCTCCCGTTTTGGTCGCGCCAGTTTCGGATAACACGGTAGCGGTTGTCCGAGCGAGAAAGCAACCGAAACTTTCGATGGATGTTGGCCAGTGGAACAGGACCGTTATCCATGATGAACAAGGCATCGCCTGACCAGTGGTTGGTTTTGATGACGCAACGATCCGGAAGGTTGTCCCAATCAATGTTCACCTCCTCCGACCAGTGATAGAGTTCGGTGAGGTGACACACCTCCTTGGAGGCTACAAGTTCACGGGAACGGTATTTGTCCTCCATCAAAGGAAGCAACGGATTCCGGTCTTCTACGCACCGTTTGAGGAGCAGTTGGGTGAAGTACCCTGCCTTGGACGCATCGAAAGCGTGCCACGGATGGACACCGCCTGGGAGCAAGTCGGGCATCGGTTCAACGAGGCGAGACGTTCGCTTTATTCTTCGCACGAACGGCCTCAGCCCTGGCGACCAGCGTCAAACATCTCCCTCAGGCTACCGTCTTGCAACATCTCGAGAGCAATGTCCGACCCGCCGATGAGTTCGCCGTGAACGAAGACTTGCGGCATGGTGGGGAAGTCCGACCAGGCACAAATGGAAGGGATGGCTCGTGGGTCGCTGAGGACGTTCACCGAGGCGAATTCTTCACCGAGGCTTTGGAGCACTTGGGCCGCACGGTTGGAAAAACCGCACTGAGGTTGGTTCGGGCTGCCCTTCATGAAGAGCACGAGGGGGTGGTCGTCAACGAGGCTTTGCAGTTCTTCTGGGGTCCAGTTCATGGGGTTCACTCCTTGTTTCTCTGTATGCGGCGGATGTGGACGCCTTGCCCGCCGCCGTGCGGGTCAAAGGCCGTGTCGCCAGCCGTTTCGGCTTGGGCGGGGGTCATGCACTTGAGGTCAAGTGCGTGAATGGGGTGAGGGATGTGCTGGCCCATAACGGCGAGCACCTGCTTTTGGCGTTGAAGGGGACGTACACCCTCAAAAGTCTCGGAAATAACGCGAACGTGGAAATGATCGCCTGAGCCGTGCAGGTCGATGACTTCGACATGGGCTTCGGGGACGGCCTTCAAGACCTCGGCCTCAATCCACGCTGCCTCCACCATGCCCACGCCTCATCGACCCCTGCCTTCGCACCTTCTTTGAACCTGCGCTCTGCGCGGAACCGTTTATTCGGTCGCCAATTTGTCAAGAATAGCGCCAACGGCGGTGGCTTTCTGCACCCGCAACCAGGGCTCGATGGTGCGCGTTTTGAGGTCCTGCTTCAGCCGCTGGGTGCCTCCACCGCTGATGTTCAACAGAATGCAATCGTCCTTATCGACCTCGCCCGATTCAACCGCCTGCAAAAGACTGGCAGCGGCCACGGCCCCTGGCGTCATGATGTCGATGCCTTCGGTGGATTCAATCGTCTCCCTCGCCGCTACAGCTGCTTCTCGCTCTACGATGTAGGTTTGACCGTTCGAGGCCGCGAGGATGTCGTGAACGGCACCGACTTGTCCGTAAGCGGGGCCTTTGTTGAGCAGGTAGTCCGAGTACACCTCAACCTCCTCGGATGGGAAATCTTCGGCAACGAGGTGGTCGCGCCCAGCCTGCCACGCGTTGTGAATCGGATGATGTTCCACGTTTTGAGAGACATGTTGCCGAGGAGCAGGGCCTTCAAACAAGCCAGCCTCAATCAAGCGGTCGGCCATCTCATGAATACCAATGGGTCCTGGCCCACCGCCGATGCCCTGGAAGTAATGGTCGGGAAGGCGGCCGATGGTGAAAGCGGCATCGAGCATGAGGCTCCCGATACCGTCGCGACGAGCCACGTTGTGGACGCTACCCTCCATTTGCCAGCCCGGTAGTTGAGCAGCGATGCCCTTAGCGACCGTTTTCGCATCGTAGTAGTCACCGTCCTCAACCACGACAAGCCGAACGCTGTCAGCAGGGTTTTCAGGACGCACCCAAATTCGCTTCGCATGTGCCTGACCGACCACGATGATGAGCGGCGTATTGTCCAAGCCGCAAAAATGTGTAAAAGCGCGGCCAGTGTTTCCAGCGCTCGCACAAATCAATCCTTTGGCATCATGATCATGCATGCGTTGGATGGTTGGAACCGCTTCCATGTCCTTGAAACTCCCTGTGGGGCATAGCCCGCCCTTCTCCGGCCAGTAGCCGTGAAAGGTCACCCAAAGATTGGAGAGACCCATGGCTTCACCCAAGGCTTCTGCCTTGTAGGTCACCGTGCCGGCCACGTAATCGTTGGGCTTCGAAACGGGCAACCAAGAGAGATATTTCCAGACCCCTTTGGCCTTCTCCTGAAGTTGAAACGGTTCGTTGTAAACAGCACGCAACAAGGCGTTGTCTGTGTAGTGGAGTGTGTAGGCATCGTTGATGAGGTCACCCGTCTTCAAGCACTTGAGTTGATACTTCATTGTCCCACCATGCCAATCAGTTGGCCATGACCACCCGTCATGGGGCTGTGGTATAACACTTGGTCAGTAGATTTCGCCAAGACATGAAAAATAAGTCCACGGCATCAATACGGATTCATATCAAAATCTGAAATAAATGAAATCGATTGTTTCGGCGGGTCGTAAATAAAACGCCAAGCAAAGCATGATTCCGCATACCGAACCCCAAACAACTGGATGCTGTCGAGCGAGCCATTCTTTGCCCCCACCAATTTTTCCGCTCAATCCATGAAGAAGAACGAAACACGCTGCGAGAGCAAAGGTAAGGAACTTGATTTCAGGGAGGAATTCGTAGCCTTCCGTCCAATCAAAGTGCCCGCCCCATCCAACGAAGGTCTTCATCGACGGAATAAGCACGGCTGTGTCTTCGACACGGAAAATTAACCACGTAAAGAAGACAAAGAACTGGGTCACCACCCATGAAATGAGAATCCCCAAGCGCCCCGTGGCGCCAAAGAACCGTTTGACAGACGAGATTTCTTTTCCAAATCGGTGAACGATGAGGAGCAATCCGTGAACAAAGCCCCACAACACGAAATTCCACGAAGCTCCGTGCCATAAACCGCCAAGAAGCATCGTCATCATGAGTGCGAAAATCATGCGATTCCTTCCGTTTCTCGAACCGCCCAATGGAATGTAGAGGTAATCACGCAACCAAGTGGACAGCGAGATATGCCAGCGCCGCCAGAAGTCTTGAGGAGAAGTGGCGGCGTAGGGTGTTTTGAAGTTCTCAGGAAGTTCCACGCCGATGAGGTGTGCTGAGCCGATGGCGATGTCCGTGTAGGCGGAGAAATCGCAGTAAATTTGGATACCAAAGCACAGCGTAGCCCACCAGATCAAGCCGATGTTGGCCAGGTGCTCGCCCTCTACGAACACCTCGTTGGCGTGAACGGCCACGTTGTCGGCAATGACGAGCTTCTTTGCGATGCCGTAGATGATGAGCGTCAACCCAAAGCGAAACCGATAGGCTGAGGGTGCCAACGGCTCTTTGATTTGTTCGCGAAAGTGGTCAGCACGAACAATAGGACCGGCCACCAATTGCGGGAAGAACGCAGCATAACAAGCAAAGTCAAGGAAGGAATCGTAGGGGTTTTGCTTCTTCCTGTAAATATCAATCGTGTATGACATCGTTTGGAAGGTGTAAAAGGAAATACCAACCGGTAACGCAAGCCCAACAACGCCCACATCAAGTGAATCCGTGAAGCGAAGCGAGACCAAATTCCAACTCTCAATCAGGAAATCGAGGTATTTGAACACGCCCAGCAGCGATAGGTTTGTCACCAAACTGATGCGCAACCATCGCTTACGCCGAGCATGGTCATCGGTTTCGTGCATTTTTCGGCCGGCCGTCCAATCAATACAAGTTGAAATCAGCAACAAGATGAGATGCCAACCGGAAGCGAGCCAGAAGAAGACGTAACTCATTACGAGCAGGATGAGAATTTGACGTCGGCGCTGCCTTGAAGCGACGCCAAAGGTGAGCAAGAAGACCACAGGAAGGAAGTACTGATAGTACTCGGCGGTAACGAAATCC
>JBMYQB010000007.1:2608-51322 GCA_049600935.1 Candidatus Poseidonia sp. | reverse complement strand
GCAAGCCACCACTGCGTCTCTTCAAGCGCCCGAGCCTTTTCTTCCGGTCTGCGGTCAGTAAACGAGGGTGAGGCTTGACCGAGAACACCAAGCCATCGTGCAATGGCACCCGGTCCACCGAGTACGTGAAATTGCCTGGAAATTTCTTCGAGCACCAGAGGGTCGGGTTGAGGTCGCCAAGTCGCTTCACTGGAGTGTTCAAGGCCCGGGAACATGTCATCGAGGAAGGGCACGGTCGATGAAAAGAACAGACTCCTCAACGACGACAGCGACCACGCACTCATGCCTTGAGCCAGTCCCGCTGCTCGAACCAAGGCTTGATGCAGTGGCTGTTGATTCAGTGTTGTCGAACCAGGCTGCCACGCCATGCCAATGGAGGCAAGGGCGTTGGCCCATTCGTTCGCACGGTCTCGAACCGCAGCATCGATCACCAAAATACGGCCTTCATGTTCTGCCCTGTAGGCTTGAATCAAGGCCAAAGCAGCGTTCATGGCGTGCGGGCGCTCATCAAGTGTGAGTCGTGTGATCTGCGTTTTCGTTTGCAGGCCGACATCGGTCTGCCAGCTGTTCTCTGAGGGGGACCACGGTTCGTGGGGAGGAAGCCAAGCTGGCAGGTTGTCTTTGGTGCACGGAGATTCATCCACCAAGTAGGCGCCGTGAAAACCGAGGCGGAACGAACCGGGGTTGAGGAGTTGATGAACGGGACAAAACGACGAGATGGCGAGGAGAAGATCCTGTTCACGTTCAGAAAAATCAGGAGCGGTATCCAGGACCACCACCCCAGCGATGTCGCTAAGATGAAACGGCGGCTCTTCGGCTGTTGCGAGGGTATCAACCACATGGGACAGCAAAAGGCTGGGCAACGTACCGCCGCTGACCTCCTCCACTTCCAAGCACAACCCGTGAAAGGCCTTTGCCCCTGGGTCGCCTTCCCATGCGAACGGGCGACGTAGTTGCATCAATTCTGCATGGAGACGCTGAAGGCGACGGGTTTTGGTCAACGTCCACGAACCAACACCGGGCGTGTAAAGAAAGGGGAGACCAGCATCTGCGGCGAGCATTGCACATTTTTCGTGCAGCGCCATGAAGTTAGCTGCTTCATCATCGAGCAGGACCGGCAGGCGCAAGTCGACATGGAGCAATCGAACGAGGCTGTTGAGGGTGAGATGATACTGAGGCGAGACCACGACGCCTGCATCGTTGAGCCGTTCAAGGGTTTGCTGTCGGTGGAGTTCGGTCGGGTGGAGCACCATCATCGGAGCATGCTGGTCCCGTTCACACAACGCATCGAACAGCCATGGCGGACAACCTTCGCCCGCCGGGACGTATTCAGATGTGATGGCCGTTGTTCGCTCCATGAAAACCAGCCTGTCCACAAGAACACAGCCGAGCCTATTTCAACGTGCGGAGGGCATTCTTTCCAGTCTCAACCAATCCTCCACCGCGGTGTTGATATAGGGTCGGCTCGTTGATGATACTCCCAGCAACCAAGAGTGGTTCTTCGGCGGGTTGGGTGCTGGTGGAATCTCGACTGTTGACGGGGTTCTGTGGGTTATCTTTATATATTAGAACGATAAATAAGAATTGGTCATGAAAGGAGATGGTGAATCAGCATTGGTTTTTTACGGCGATTTAGGAAGATTAAGAATCTTCTATCTCGTCAAAGGGAGCGTGCTGTTTATATACTCTGGCGACCACTCATATATGGAGGCGAAGAAATGAAACTGAACTGCGACGAATGTAACGGAAACCTGACTATTGACCACGCTCGAGCTGAGGGCACATGCGATGTGTGTTCCCTCGTCCACGAGAACGTGACGACCGACGCTGACACCAACAGCGGCAGCTCCCTCGGCGAAGGCCGACACAACGAGGCTGTGAACCGAAACGCTGCCGCTCAAGGAGCAAAGCACGGTGGAAAGATGAGCGTTTGGGGCGACAAAGTCGACGGGCGTGGAAACCGACTGACGGCAGAACAACGCCGACGAGCTCGCCGAATGGGCCAACTTGACCGAAGTTCTCAGCGCGACTCAGACCCAATGTACGCAGCCCTCATGGCCACCATTCGCGACATGTTCGGCGAAGACATGGCTCGCGCCGTTGAGCCACTGGCTCGAGCAACCGCACGAAAGTTGACCCCTGCTCAAGAGGGTCGACGCCGAACGTTGAACTCCAGCGAACGACGCCTGTTGAAATGTCCCAAGACCGCCATCTGCCGAGCAGGTGGCGAACAGCACCCCGAACTCCGCGGCGACACCGACCTGGACAACCAGCAGATCATGGCCTTGGCCATTGCATCCCTTGCCGCACGATGGTTCCGTACCATCAGCATCAACGAAAAGAAGCTCATGGCAGCCTACGGCATCACCCAAAAGCAACTGGTGAATGCCAAGAAAATCATCAGCCAGCACTACAAGGCACGCGTGCGAATGAAGTGGGCACCAGTGCCTCACCAACTGCACATCGCTGCTGCCCGTGAGGACGACCTTGACAAGGCCGCCACCAACCTAAGCGATGCTCTGGCCACCCGTCTGCCTGCAGAAGTGGTGGATGAAGTCATGAATGAGTTCTTCGAAGCCATGAGCGAAATCGGTGAACCAAGCGTTGACGCACCCACCGCCAACGTGGCCGTCGGTATGGTCGCAGGATGTGTGATGTACCGTGTGCTTCAGCGCATGGGATTGGCTGATGGCAAGTTGAACTGCGTCGCTGACGCCGTTTCATGTTCTGGTGCAGGCCTCAAGAGCCGAATTGACCTCTTCAAAGAGCTGTACGAGAAGGGTGAATTCCCCGGCGCTGAAGCCCTGTTCGCCGTCTCGTTGGATGAGGCCAAGGAAGGTTCCTCAAACGAAGAAGCCGAGGAAGAAGGCGAGGAATGAACGGATTGAGGGCGGATTGATATCCCCCCGGTTCTTCGGCCTCTCCATGCGATTGAGTGCAACAGCGGCCCTGTTCGCGATTTTTCTCTTGGCATCAACGGCTCCAACCGTGGCAGCACTTCCTGCTGTTCCGGTTGAAAACGGAATGATCTTTGGCGGGCAATCCACCGAAGCAGCCAACGCTACGGTGTCAACCAGCAACCTGAGTGATTTGCCCGCCGTGGTCGAGGTCTACACCGCTACTTGGTGCGAGAACTGTGTGTATGTTGAGCACGCTCTCGATGAACTCTACGTGGATGGCCTCATCGCGCCCTATCACATCCACTCCACCCTGAGCGACCCGTTCGGAGACGACACATTGGAACAGCGATTTCGAGACCGTTATGTGCACCTGACGGATTATTCCCACTCACCGCCCGGTACGGTGTTCAACGGGACGATGAAAAAAGCCGGGAGTGTTCCCGATTCTGACGTTCACGACAACGAACACGACAATCGCGTGGAGGAATTCACCGGCCTCGCACAGCATGACCTCGGGTTGGGTGTTGGCACCACCATGTTCTCATGGACGCCAACCACCGACAACTCGGGCACCATCGGTTGGGCGCTCGACATCAACGACGCTCACTTGGAAAACATGACGCTCAGCGTCGTCGCATGGGTGGTGGAGTCGGCTGCAGACTATGACGGGTCGAACGGTCAGGGCACGTATCCTCACATCGTGAGGGACATGGTCAGCCTGGGCAGCGATACCGAAGGAACGGCAACGCTCACGCTTCCTGCGCCGCACGACGGTGATGATTTGGAAATCCACCTGGTTTACGAGATCATACCAATCGTGATTGAAGAACCACCGCAACCAAGCGATGAAGGAAACGAAAGCGAAGATACGCCCGCCCTTTCAATGGTCTCAACCATCATGACGGTCAGTCTTGCCTTTGCCTTCAGCCGAAAAGGTCGCCAAGACCGCCGCGTTCACGATTAGCGTCGCTTTCAGCGTCCGCTCGTGCTCGCCGGTCGTCCGTGTGATCGATGTGAAGTTGCCAACGGAAGTGCGGAACTTCACGCGGCGGAGCTGCGACATCAATGTAGTTCCACCAACGGGGTGGCGCTCCTCGAACACGCTGACGCTCCTGTGCATCGTGAAGAAAGTTGGTCAGTTGGAGGCGAGCATCATGTCGCGGATGGTCGCGACGAACAAAGACACTCTCGTCTTCAATCTCATCGTTCTTCACGTAGCCGAGAATCTTCGCAATACGTGCGAGGAAGTTTCGCTCCAAAGCTGAACGTACAGTGACCCGAAGAGCAGCGTGTTCGAGTGATAGCGGCATGCCGTCTTCATTTGGAATGCGAACCGTTGACCCCAACGGTTGTTGGACCAGGACCTCCCACACTCGAGCGAAGACCTCGCACCATCGGCGCTCGCCGTCTCGTACATCGCCTTCATCATGGCGGTCATCGGCTCGTCGGTGCGGCATGAGGTGGTGGTACCGCCGTCGCAAGAAATGGCCTTCATGGATGCCGCCAAGGTAATCGCCGCGGTGATGGTCTCCCGAGCTGCCCGGTTGGTACAGACGTACGGTGCTGCGCCATTCCTCTACAACGTCCTGAATAGGAAACGTTCCATCTCGGTCAAAGGAGAGATGAAAGCGAGCGTTCCAACGATCGGAGGAAGTTTGGCGGTGGTAATGGCGATTGCGAAGAAGGAGTTCGTGCAAACCGCGGCCCGGTCGTCGCTCCTCTTCCTCATTGAACCGGCGCCTGTACCATCCGAACGAGCGCGCCGTGTCGGCTTGCTGGCGAGTGAGGCCTTGGTTGCTAAGCGCCTCCAACCAGCGTGGAGGGATGTTTTCTCGGGGAAAGGCGAACGGCGGTTGGTGAGCCAGGAGTTCGTGCAGACTGCCGATGTCCCGGGAGGCGTCGAGGTCGTTCACCATCGAAAGCACCACGCTTCCAATCGTATCACCCAACGGCATCGTTTCGGCAAAACGCCCGCTGTGAATGCAAAGCGGTGATTTGAGATTTGGGTTGATATCGCCGAGATGTTTGATCAAATAGGGCGCACCGTGTTGGCCGTATCCAACCTTGATTTCGTACAGGTGGCCGAGGCGTCCGAGAACCAGAATCTTGGCGGATTGAACGAAGACTTTGGTATCGAGGCCGTTCATGATTTGATGGCAGAATTCCATTGAGCGCACCATCGGGACGGACGGTTCATTCGGTTCAGCATAGGCAACTGACCAGTTGTACTGGAGGCCAAGAAGAAGGTGTCCTGCCTCTGAGTTCAGAGGGGCCATGGAGATGGAGACCAAAAAAGCCCATAGCAGCGGGTCGGTGGGAACCGGTACCAAACGAAGTCCTCCCGAAGACGTGCGGACACGAATCCGGAGGTGTTTGGCGTTCATGGCCAAGGCCCACTTGCGCGTATCAGCTCGATGCATGGCCGATTCGAGGGTTTCCCAAGCACGCATCCAAGGAGTATCGTAGGCTTGGAACAGACCGGGGGGGTGGTTGGAGAGCGCATTGCGAAACATCCCTTCCATGTTGCCCGGTTGTCGCTCGAACATGCGCGTTTGGATGTCGTGCGACCATGCCATCATCGGTACGCATTCTGCCGAATCCATGGTGAGGGTGCGGTCCACACGTAGACGATTGGAAAGCCACGTCAACATGCTGGCCAGGGGGCGGTAATGGGAACGAATCTCACGATGTCCGTAGGGATGGCGTTGCACCAACGGTGTGCCGTTGATGTTTGGATTCACCGAAGCGGCTGCGAGCAAGAGCGCAGGAATGTCCCATCCTCTCCGAGTTTCAAGGCGACCCATGAGGTTGAACACCACACCAAGACTCAAGCCATGGAGAGGCACGCCGTTGAGGTTCCATGTCGAGTCAAGATATCGGAGCCTTGAGCCGTCATGGAAACCAAGGCCTTCACGAAGCATGTATTCTTGGTGAGATGAGAGGTTATCGCCTCGCTCAATCGCATCCACGAGCGCCTCAAAGGCCTGTGGTGATTCGGGGTAGCTGACGATGGGGTCAACGTGTTCATCCAAGCGAGCCCACTGAACGTGCTCCATGGATTCAACGTTGGCCGCAAGGGCGTTCCATCGCCGCTTCGATGTGCCGCCTGGCCCTCCAAAGAGATCGATGGCTCGTTCGTGTTCTTCGGGCCGCAGGTGGACCTGAAACCCTGTTCGGGGCTGGTAATCGGTCATCGACTGACACAAATCACACACAGCATGCTCTTCATCCGAGGCGGGGTTGTGCTTGCAGCAAAGTTCGCGTACGCTCGTCATGAGCGATATATCCGTCCAGTCTATTTGAAGAAATCAAGCCCAGTGTTGGTTCAACACGGCTTGAAAGTGTGCAACATCCTCGTCGGTGATGTGAAGATGGACCACAATACGAATTCTGTTGTCGGCGAGGTCAAACATGTCAATGCCTTGAGCAGCAAACTTTGCCACGACGTCCGCCGCAGATTCGGTGGTTTCAGCGTAAACCATGTTGGTTTGAACGGAGGACAAATCGACGGAAAACATCGGTAACTCATCCATCATGCGAGCGATGGTTTGTGCTCGGCGATGATCCTCTGCCAAGCGCTCCACGTGGTGGTCAAGGGCATGCAGACATCCAGCAGCCAGCAAACCAGCTTGCCGCCAGCCTCCGCCAAACAGCTTACGCCAACGATGCGCTTTGGCAATAAAATCTGCTGACCCGACGAGCACCGAGCCCACTGGGGCGCCGAGCCCCTTTGAGAAACAGATGGACACCGAATCGTAATGTTCACACATTCGGGCCACATCAACTCCTGTTGCCAGTGCTGCGTTGAAGATACGGGCGCCGTCAATGTGTGTTTTGCAATCCAGTTCTTTGGCGACCGTCGCAATTTCATCGAGGGTGTTCTGGTCGTAGCATGCTCCTCCTCCGAGGTTGGACGTGTTCTCTACGCACACCAACGAACCGTTTGGATAATGGCTGCCCGAACCCTCTGCTTTTCGCACGGCTTTGCGCACTTGCTCAGGCGTCATGAGGCCGCCCTCCCCGTCTACCAAAGCGATGGATGCACCGCAAAGGGCCGCATAACCACCTCCTTCGTAGCGATAGATATGGGCGGTTTTGTCGCACACGATTTCATCCCCTGGGACGGTGTGGGTTCGAAGTGCAATGGCGTTGGACATCGTTCCGGATGCCACGAACAGACCGGCTTCCTTTCCAAACATCGCAGCCACGCGCTCTTGAAGTTCAATGACGGTCGGGTCGTCCCCCAGGACATCATCACCAACGGCTGCAGCGTGCATGGCCGCCCGCATGGCTTCCGTCGGTTGAGTGACCGTATCGGAGCGGAAATCAATTCGCGAGGAGGGGTGTTCGCGCATGATTCGGGCTCAACGCCCTCCTTCATGAAGGCGGTGTTCACAGGAGTTTGAGGTGGCCGGTCAACTCATCGAGCACGGCCTCGTCATAAGGGCCGAGCGCCAACACCGTGGATGAGCCTCTGGGTATCTGTGTATGGCCTGCGTCTTGAACGATATGCTGAGGAATATTCTGCTTGTGGGCAGCCTTCGAGAGTTCATCAAACACGCTGGTGTCGGGCGCCTTGAGGCAGATTTTCTTCTGACCAGACCCCAGCCAGGCCTCCACCTCTGAAGGGTGGGACACGCCGGCGCCCAAAAAGGCTTGAACCGCTGCATGACCCACCTGCGCAGCAATCTTTCCTTTGCCCATCTTCAGGGATTGATTGACCACACAAACCAGTTTGACGGGGCCTGTGACCGAGCGGTGGATTGGTCGTGGCGCCGTGAGGCGGTGAAGGAATGAACGCAACCCCATGCCCTCCCCTCACAGTGTCTCCAAATGACGCACGAGCGTATCCATTGTGCGCCTCGGCCCGAGAAGGCCGAGCACCGTGATGGTTCCAGCAGGAACTTCGGTGTGTCCGGCATCGGAGACGAGATGCGAATGACAACCCGAAGGAACCGAGGCGTGCAACTCCTCCATGCTCGCCAAATCGTCAACGGCCAGCACAATCTTTCGAGACCCCCCTGCTCGCCAGCGTTCAAGCAGCCGTGTACGGCGTGCTGCACGGACCACCTCCACAGCGGCGTGGGCACACTGGGCCGCAATCTTTCCTGTGCTCATGGCCAGGTCTTGGCGAACGACGAGGGCCATTGTAGGGGCGTCATGCATCGATGCCATGCACCTCACCAACCGCAAGCGAATCGTTCTGCGATGTTTCGAGGCCGCTGAGGAAGCGATGAAGTGAGGGGGCCATCCACACAACGAAGGCGAGGTTTCCTAGAGCGTGAATCACATCAAACGGCAACCCTTGACCGAGCAACACGACTACATCAGCGAAGGTGGTGGTGGACGTGAGCAGGGAAAGGGTGGAGACGAATCCGAACAGAAAGGCGGAGACGACGGCAAAACCTGCCAGACGGCCAAGCTGCAAGACGCCGTCTCGCACGAGGGTTGCTTTGGAGCCGATAACAGCGACGATAGCCCACCCGGCCGCTTGGAACACCGTCCACCAACCGTGGCCGATCAGCATGTTCGAAAGCAGGGTGACCAAGAGCGCAAAGGCAACTCCACGCTTTGCACCGAGATGAGCGCCAACGAGGAGCGCCGCCACGGTGACCGGTTGGACGTTTGGAAACGGTTGCATGACGACCCTTAGGGCGGTCATCGCTACCACCATGGTGGCGAGCATGGCCACCGTCATGCGATTGGTTCGAGGTGCAGAAGCCAAGAAGAAAAAGGCAAGACCAACCAACAAGATGTCCAAGAGCGTGCCCGCAAGGGGCGTTAACTCCGGACCGTGAACCCCGAAGGCTTGGAACATGAACCATCCGACAAGGCCGACCGCCTTGAGCATTGCCTCCCTCAGGCAAGCCGCCAGTGCACAACGACGGTTGAATCGACGCTGGCCTCATCGACGGCGAGCACCCCGCGCTCACCGTTAAGGAAATACTCCCAACCCGAATCTGCGGTTTGGTTGATGGAACTGACGTAGAGACCCAACGATGTCGGTTCGGTTTCGAGTGAAAGGCCGTGTGTCTCAGCCGCTGCCTGTGTCAAATCCCACACGTTGCTATGCCCCACCAACCCACCGCTCACGAGGGTTCCTTCAGGAAGCTCGAAGACCACGATTTGCGTCCCGAGCCACGTCTCAGGCCAAGCATCGTCCCACTGTGATGAAGGAGGTGCATCGTTATCGGTGACCAAAACGGTGTTCCATGACCGAGAAATCTCGGGCAGCATCATCAACGCTACGATGAGAACGGAAAGGGAAAACGCCCGCCATGCGGATGAAAGAGATCCCGCCCGAGCGTACCAAGCAGCGACGCCCATGGCCACGGTGAGCCCTATCATCCCGAGAACGGCCTCTCCGTCAATAGAGGAGGGTTCGGATAAAGCGGATGGTGGCGTATAGGCCATCAAAATCCCTGCGTCGTTTCCGAGGAAAATCCAGTCTCCAGCCACCCCTGGAGCAGAGGTCCCAAACCCGTCATAAGGCGTGGAAAAGGGCTGGACGTCCGAAAACATCCCTGATTGGCCAACCTCCACCATGAGCCAACCCTCGCCGGGGCTGTTCACCGGAGCGAAGAGAACGGTGGCGGTTGTCGCACCCATCTCGCCGTTGACCTTGGTGATCTGCTCGTCAACAACCCTGCAATCGGGCTTGCATTGAACCGAAGTAAGGCCAGCACTGTCCCCGAAGACAACGGTTTTTCCCATCTGAATGGGGATGGCTGGCGAAGGTCCTGAGGTGTGAATGAGAGTCAGGGTTTCCGAAGTAAGGTTGTACGCATGAACGGAACTTGAGGTTGCTTGTTGAACGTGAAGGAGCAGCACATCGTCGAGATGAATTGGAGCGTGGCGAAGTTGTCCAGAGAGGTTGATGCTCCTGGCATCCAGGCCGTCAAGGCTGACCATCCACAGTTGTCCCGTTTCGCTGCCCATCCAATAGGCATCGTCTGTTTTGGTCACGCCGTTACGCCACCCTTGGCTGAGGTTGACGCTGAAATCAACGGCTCCGTCGTCCAAACACGCCCGAGTGATTCCGGTTCGTGTGGGAACGACAAGATGGTCGCTGTCGAGAAGCATTGCACCGGTAACGCCCCAGCCTTCAACGGTGGTGTTAAGACTCCACGCCACGGTCCCGTTGGACGGATGGAGGGCTTCGACTTGACCGTTAGCCCACCCCACCAATAGAAGGTCGGGCCACGAACCGCACGGACCGCTTCCACCGCTTGCGAGCACGAGCGGCGACATGTCGTGTTGCGTGCTCGTGGGATGACGATGGGTCCACTGGCGTTCCCCTTGATGCGTAAACGCATGAACTTCTGGCCGATCGTCTCCAGTCCAGAATCCCGACGTTCGAACATACACTCGTTCGTCGTCGGTCACGGGCGAGGTCGTGATGTAGCCAGGGCCAAGGTCGACCGACCATCCTGCCGTCCAGGATGCAGAACTCGCATGAACGAAACTCAACAGAACGAACGAAAGGGCGACCAGAAGCGCAAAACGCCTCATTTCACCTCACTCCAACACCGATTGAATGGCCGCCCTCAGCAACGCACTCACTTCTTTCCCGTCTGCGCCTCCGGCTGCCTGCATGACCACGCCCATCAGCGGGCCCATGGCGCCCATTCCGCGTTCTTGAACGAAGGTGAGCCGTTCCTGAACTATGCCCTTGATGATGTCCTCCAATCCGCCGATGTCGGCGGGAGCCAAGCCGTGTTCTTCACAGTGATTTCGTAGTGTTTCAAGCGATGCTCGACGCCCACTGTGGGCTTCGACCACACCGTCAACGTGATCTCGTGCCAAGGCCCCTTCTTCTCGCAACTGGAGGATATTCGCAAGGGTTTCGGGATGTTGGTCATCGTGATTCAACAACAAGGCAGCCCATGCCTTTGCGGGCAGGCTTCCAACATGGTCGCAGAACACGTCGTCGAGTTCTCGGGCCAGCAATTGTTCGCACTGATCGGTCGACATCTCGTACCCGTTGAGCCGTTGGCTTCGTTCATCGTCCGACATTGGAAGTGAGGCGAGGATACCCTGCCACGCATCGGGGCTGAGCATTTGAGGAGGAACATCGGTTTCAGGGTACATACGAGAACGCCCTGGAAGTGGGCGCATGGGTGAGGTGGTCCCGTCTTCGGGAGCGCCCTTCTTCACGACGACGTTTCGAACCTCTTGCGGAATGCGATGCCAAGCCAGGCGAGCGCGGGCAAGGACGGCTTCCAAAGCGAGGGTGGCTTGCCACCGAGGAGCGCAACACAGGACATAGGCGTCGTCCTCGGCGAGGTTCATCGCTTTGCGAAGACCTGCGACTTCCTCGCTCGTGATACCGTAGGCGGGAAGTTCGTCCGAATGGAAGATGCCTTTGACGCCAGCTAATTTTGCTGCCCCCGCCAATTCCCGGCCGAGCCTTGGGAGTTGAGCACCGTCATCGTCCAAAGATTTGGCTCCCAATCTCCCAAGCAAACCCTTCAGCGGGAGCGCCAGCACGACGGCCCCGTTGGCCAAGCCATCGGCCACCCTGCCGGATTCCGTGGAGGAAAAGACGTCTGAGACATCCTGAAGCGACAACGGAAGATGTGTTTTGACCGCTTCAGCCACCTGATGTTCAATCGTGGAATCGTCCAGGTTTCGATGCGGTGGAAGAGCAGGCAGAGAAAGCATGGTCCGCAAGTCGTTGGCCAGGCGGTAGAAATGGAGTTGACGAGCCATCTCAAGACGGATGATACGAGGTATCCAGTTGAGGTCTTGGCAGCCTTTGATTTCGACGCGATCCCCGGCGCCAATGGACACGTTGAGGTCTTGACGAATGCTTCCGAGGCCACGGCGCACGCGACGGGTTTGACGAAGAACACGTCCCAAGGCTATCGCCGTACTCTTGGCGTGGTCGGGTGAAACAACATCGGGAGAGGTGGCGATTTCGATGAGCGGCAACCCTAATCGGTCAAGGTTGTAAATGACCTGCTGACCGTTTGTCGTACTCACGGTGTCCAACTTGCGAGCACTGTCCTCCTCAAGGCACACCACGTCAACGCCCACCGTTCCTTCATCGGTCTCGAGGGTCCCGTCGGTAGCGATGAGCGAGGTCCGTTGAAAGCCGCTGGTGTTGGAACCGTCGACCACCGTTTTTCGCATGGTTTGAATCAAGGAAACCGGTTTCGACTGAAGGAGGGCGGCCACCGTGAGGGTGATATCGAGCGCGTCCTCGTCCAAAGCGAGAGGGGGCTGTTCGTCCAACTCGATGAGCCCCGCATTGGGCGACTGCGCGTACACGAAGGTTCGGTTGCGCTTGGACTCAAAACGAGCAGCGACGTCAACGGCGCCACCTTCACCGCGGCTGGCGCGGAGACGCCGCTCAAACCTCGGCCACTGCTCGGGAAGCGTGTCAATGGTGATGTCGTACAGTTCACCGCTCTGCCTCGAGTGAAGTTTTCCGGTGGCCAGTTGTTGATGGACCTCAATGCCGCACATGAAGCCGAGTTGCTCCGGGTCCAAAGCCGAAGCGCGATGAACATCGCCTTGAGGTTCATCGGCCATGGTTCTCCGAGGCGCTCACCCTTCATGAGCACAACCCTTGATTGAAACTCAAACGACCTGAAGCGTGTCGTATCCGGAAGGACGCATCATTCGCCCGTCTCGACATAACTTGTCGATGATGTCCTCGGCCTTGCTCCGAGGAATGTCTCTTCGCTCTGCTTCCGTCAGCACGTCAAGAAGATTGGCAGAGGTACCCGAATCGTTCTGCAAAACGGAGACGATGTCGATGATGATCTTCTCTTGATTGCGAACCTTGCTCTTCTTGCCCGATTCGATGGTGGTCATGTCAAAGTTCTCGCCCATCAATTCATGCCGCCACGTCTTCGTGAGGCGAATGGCTCGTTCTGCATCCTCCACGTTGGCGATTTCAGAGAGGCGAATACGTGCACTTGCCTCAGCCAAACGGGAAAGTGCTTCAAGGGAACGAGCCGTAATGGCGACGCTGTCGGCTGAATCGCCGCCTTGTTTTCGAGTTTGAACGTAATAGGCGACGATTTTTTCTTTGGCTTCATCGTCCAACTTCGGATGGAACGTTCGCTTGGAATAGGCCACGTATTTTCTCAGGATCTCTCGGGGAAGGACGTTGTATTTTCCGTCCACCTTCTTGGCCTCTTTCTTGATGGCTGACGACCGTGCTGGATTGGGAATGGTTCCTTCGCTCACGAGCAGTTCGCTGCTGCCTTTGAGGCGGTTATCAATGATGTGAGAGGCGATTTTTTCGTCCGAGTTTTCATCGGGCGTATCGGTTAACAACCAGATGATGTCAAAACGAGAAATCAGCGGTGGAGCCAGATTGATTTGCGACGTAAACGGCACGTCGCTGACCGGTTGGAACCGGCCGCTGGTCGGGTTCGCAGCAGCGAGAACCGCACATCTTGTTCGTAAACTGGCGTTGATGCCGGCTTTGGAGATGGAGATGCTTTGCTGTTCCATGGCTTCGTGCATGCTCGACCGGTCGGCGGTGTTCATCTTGTCGAATTCGTCAATGGCAGCAAGGCCAAGGTCGGCCAGCACCAAGGCACCGGCCTCAAGCGTCCACCGACCGTCTGCCGCCGCGTCTTGAACGGCGGCGGCCGTCAGCCCTGCGGCTGACGCGGATTGGCCCGACGCAAACCGACCGCGGGGAGAAATGGTGGACATGTAGTGAAGAAGTTGAGATTTGGCCACACCGGGGTCGCCCATGAGCAAGATGTGGATATCACCGCGGTTGCGTGTTCCGTCCTCGTTGACCTGCGCTTCACCGCCAAAGAGCTGGAGCATCAGCGATTCTTTGATGCGCTCCATACCGAAAATGGAGGGGGCAATGCTGCGAGTAAGGACGTCGTAAACATCTGGGGAGCGTGCGATTTCACGAATTTCATTTTCCTCTTCTTCGGAAATGATGATTTCTTCCAACGGTATGTTTTGACGCTCGAGAGAATGGATGCGCAAAAAGATGTCAAACACGGGCGTATCTTTGCCGCCTTTTCGTTGTGAACGGATGAACAGCACGCCGTTGGCTTTGACCCGGTCGCCAGGATTGAGTTTGCCTGCGAGGTCTTGTTCACCGATGCAGAGGATGCGCTCGGGTTGAATGCCGCCCTTCATCTGCTCTGGAAGTTCTTGAAGTTCAATGAATTGGGAGTTGATGAGATGCGATTCTTGCTGCATCAGGAAGAACCGGGTTTGTCGCTTCGGACGACCGCAACCCCCGTCGATTTGCGAGCATTCGATGGGCTCAATGAGTTCTTGCTCGTTGGGTTGGTTGATCTCCATCTCATGGTCGCATGCAGCGCACTTGAACACCGCCGTGTACAATCGCGGACGCACGCCCGTGATTTTCGTGGTCACGGCGTCGATGGCGATGAGCCGCCCGATGTCGTCGGCTCGCAGTTGTGAGACCGTTCGGACCTGGTCGCTGGGCAGATGGATGATGCGCACAAAAGGCATGAGGTTGCCTTCGCCCGCATCGAGGAGGAATTGACGGAGGGCTTGATTTGCGGCTCGGAAATGGTGGTCAGGGTTGGCAAGAATATCTTGTGCGAACTCGTGGTCATAGCCCTCAACTTCGCGATAGGAAACTTGGAGTGAGCCCTCATCGGGCCAAAGTTTTGCTAAATTATGTATGGCTTCGGAGTACTTGTCTTGAAGCAGGGAGGTCCATCGGGCGGGAAGGTCAAACTCTTGAATCGTGGACATCAGTTTCACCGCCGGGACACTGGAGAACATTGGCTACGGAATATAATCGTTCTTCGCGATTTGATGTACCCCTTGGCTTCCACTGGAAAAACGCACCCCTGCAAGCCCGTGTTTTTCTCCTGACGAAGCGTCAGGTGGAAAATCTCGGACGACGAAGCATCCATGTAGCGTGGACCGTGCCTTCCCACCATGAGGGTCACCTTTGCCCACGGCCTCTGGTCGAGCACGGACAGCAGCAAAGCAGCGTGGATGCGAGCCCAAGGATGGGAGGTCGTAACCCTCGACATGCGCAAATACGGCTGGGACCAGGCCAGTCAAACTCGGGTGGTGCTCGAAGCCATTGACGAACACGGTCCGTTTGACGTCCTCATCGGTTCATCCTTCGGCGGTTTGGCAACGGCCAATGCTGCCGCTCAGCGTCCTGAAGCTGACCTTCGTCTCGTCTTGCTGGCACCAGCCTTTGGCTATCCCGAATTGGTGCTCGAAACGTTGGGTCCAGGCGCCATGGAGGCGTGGGAGAACGCCGACGAACATGCGTTTCACCCTCCCGGTTGGGAAGAGCCTGTGGTTCTCTCATGGTCCTTCATGGAAGCAGCGAAGACCCACGCATGGCCCAGTCTCCCCCACCCCACGGCCATTCTCCACGGGTCCGAGGATGATGTCGTCCCGCTGGCGAACAGCGAACAAGCCCAACGCGACCATCCTCACGTGACGCTTCATGTCGTGGAGGACGGGCATCGCTTGCATCAAAGCCTCGAGGCGCTCATTCCATTGACACGCCGCGTCATGGATGCTTGAATCCGAAGCGATTGCTTCATGAAACGCCAACCGTTGGACGCATCATGAGTGAACCCATGGACTACGCCAGTGCAGGGGTTGACATCGACCTTGAAGGGTCGGCGGTCGCCTCCCTCATCGGTGCATTGTCCAAGAGCGTACGGACCCCGGGTACGCCGGGTGCTCCGGTGGACCTACCGGGAGGCTTCGGCGGATTGATTGAATTCGGCGATAACCTGCTGGCGTTGGCGACCGACGGCGTGGGAAGTAAACTTCAGATCGCCACGGCGTTGGAACAGTGGGGCGGCGTTGGCATCGATTGCATGGCGATGAACGTGAACGACCTCTTGTGCGTGGGAGCCGAACCCATCGCGTTCGTTGATTACGTGGCCGTGCCAAAACCAGACCCTGCCATTCACGCCGCACTTGGAACCTCCCTTGCCGAAGCCTGTCGTCTGGCCCGAGTCACCCTCGCAGGCGGCGAAACGGCTTCGCTTCCCGGCATCGTCACCGAGCTTGACCTATCAGGAACCGCCTTGGGCTGGCTTCCCAAGGGTCAAGCCATCACCGGTGAACATCTCAAAGAAGGCGACGTTCTGATTGGCTTACCGGCGTCCGGCATCCACTCCAACGGGTATTCCTTGGTTCGCAAAATCATCGAGCACGCAGGTTTGGCCTACACCGATACCGCCCCCTTTGAGGCTGAACATCCAGCTCGTACCCTGATGCGATGGACCGAAGGCGCCCCAACACTTGGCGAAATCCTCCTGAACCCCACCCGCATTTACTGCGACCCTGTGGTTGACCTGCTCAACGCCGCCCGCGAAGGAGAGACGTTTTCCATCAGCGACATTCACGGCATCTGCCACATCACGGGAGGGGGCCTCTCCAACCTGCTGCGACTCCATCCTTCCCTTGGATGGGACATTCACACGCCTCTGCCGGTGCTTCCGGAATTCGCTTGGCTGCAAACGGCTGGTGGTGTTGAGACCCGTGAGATGTACAGGACGTTCAACATGGGGATGGGCATGGTCGTGGCGGTCGCTGCAGAACACGCTGAGGCCATCTTGTCGTGGTTACAAGAACGCATGGACGGCGTCGCCATCGTCGGCCATGTTGACAACCAAGGCCACCGCGTGACACACGCCATTGAGGGCGTGGAATTCTCTCACTACTGAACCCGCGCCCAGCGGTGCGGTCATGAGGGAGCGGGTGTTCGCAGGTGCATGGCCGAAGACCGTTCGGGAAACCTCGGGCCCGGCCATTTGTGGATGGAAGGCAAGACCTTGGTGGAGCTCCGTGCCGACCAAGAACGCCCCACGCACATGCCTCGAGGTCCGGCAAAACGCACGGGTCCTGGGTTTCTCAACCCCGCCATGGCGCCGGCCCGAACCCGTTCAGTTCTGCTTCTGGCCGATGCCTTGGAGCACGACTGGTTGGTCAAACCCGACCACGACCTTCGGGCCTTGGATGCGTTGTGTGCAACCGGCGTTCGCGTTCGACGATGGCGCAATGAAATCCCCGATGAACATCAGCAGCGCCTACGCATCACGGCCAACGACCTGGACAAGGTCGCGCTTGAACAATTGAAGGCATCCCACGAACGTCATCCTCCCTCGGTTACGGTCGGCCACGCACTCGAAGACGACCGCTACGAGCGAGAACCGCAAGGCGAGATGAACAACGGCCTGTTCGTCATGCAAAACGATGCGAGAATCACATTGATGGAAGCCGCCTACCAGTGGGTTGACCTTGACCCGTTCGGCTCGCCCGTAAACTTCCTCGATGCGGCTATTCAAGGTCTGTCCCGAACGGCCTTTCTAGAAGTCACCGCCACCGATACAGCGGCCCTGACGGGTTCAAGCGCTTCTTCTCAGCACCGACGCTACGGTGCGAAAGGCATCGTTGACAGTTATGCTCACGACGATGCTGTGCGAGTTCTGCTTGGGCTTATCGCCACCACGGCTGCTCGCCACGACCGCTGCATTGAGCCCGTGCTCGCTTTGTTTGACGGCCACCATGTCCGGGTCAGCGTCAAGGTTCGACGAAGTCGCGACGGCGCCTCCCACGTCCTTGATTCCATGGGCTGGAGGGTGAGGTCATCCAACGGCACCTACGGATTCGTTCACCACCCCTCGCCCGAGGAAGTGGAGCGTGCCAGTGGACCGTTGTGGATTGGCCCATTGTGGGACTGCGACATTGCTGGACGCATGACGCAAGAACGAGCCGTTGCAGTTTGCTCACCTTCAGAATCCGAACTTCAGGCCCACCGAGCCGCAGGACTGGTTTGGAGCGACGCCGACCAAGAATACGCACAGCGGGAGTTGCGACGAAGCGTGAGGTACATCGCTGAGGCAGCGGACCTAATGAGTCGTGAACACACCCTGTATCACATGGACGACCTGCCCAACATGGCGGGTATTGGGCAGGCCCCGAAAATGGAAGCGCTGTTTGCGGCTCTCCACGAAGCTGGTTTTGCGGCTGCCAGAGTGCCGGACATTGACCCGTTTTTTGTAACGGATGCGCCGTTCACCGAAGTCATGGCTACGACATGTGCATTGGTTGGTTCATCAACAGATTGAATCACCCGAACGAGGGGTCGATGTCCGTGATGTTGTCCTCATCGGGCGCTGGCAGCATCTGCGCTGCATTCTCGATGATGTCCCGGACGCTGTCTTCGATGGACCGAGCGTTTTCCAACAATTCCGTCAGAGGTATCTCAAAACCGGTCAAATCGCCCACGGCCTCAACAGCGAGTGCAGCAGCTCGAGCGTCTGGATACATCGGGCTGGCCTCTGAAAGCAGGGCCGTGATGTCGATACCGAGTCGGTCGCCTTCACCAAGGAGGAATCCCGTGATGCCAGATACCACGCCTTGCTGAATGGGTTCAATGTCGAGTTGCTTGAGGCGTTCTCGAGCAGTCGCTATGGAGCCAACGCCGAACAAGTCGCCCGTGCTCAGTTCCTTTTCGGGACGAGTGATGCCGTCGATGATGATCAATCGGTCAAAGCCACCTTTCGTGAACCATTCAAGCACCGTGGTTGCGAAAGGAATGTCCGTCTCGTTGCCGAATTGGATTTCAGAAGTGAACACCCCAATGCCATCGCCTTGGTAGACGCGGACAGGGTGCTTGGGCACCTCGTCGTGAATCAGTGCAACGGCAGGGAAATCCTTGTGCATCACCGTACCGAGTTGCTGAAGACCGAGCGTTTTGATGATGTGAGAGGTGGAGATGACACCGACCATGCCAGCGGTGGTGAAGCCGCAAACAGCGACGCCTCCTGTTCGCGGGTCAGCGTCTTGATGGAGGACCAACGAGTAGGATTGCAGGTTCGCATCCATGGTCTTCCCTCCGCTAAAGTCCACTCACGGTCTCATAAAAAGGCTCACGGAAGAATCATTCTTCCCAAACAGCCCAATCTTCCCAGCCTTCTTCGCGGTACCACCAGACGCCTTCCTCGTCTTCCCACCATTCGGTGCCGTCTTCGTCAACGGTGATGCCGTCGTCCTCGGTTTCCTCGTCCCACGCTTCGCCACCATCGTCTTCCGAAGAGACGGCGTCTTCTGTAGTTGCTCCGAATTCAAAGGCATCGGCACTGCTGCCGAGCGTCGGTGAACTGGCGAGACCTTCAGGTGCATCGTCGGGCAATTCTTTTCCGGACTGTTTGAGTTCATCAAGGGATTTGGACGTGTCCAGGTTCAAGGATTTCGCCCCGGGCGTTTGGTCGGGCGCAGCCATGGCTTGCTCGTAGTAGTCCTCGTCGTCATCGTCGTCAAAGAAGTCGTCACCCATACTGTTACGCATGTAGAGCACGCCGACAATGCCTGCGATGAGGGCAATGACGATACCGATGCCGACCAGCACGGGCGTCATGGCGCCCTCAGCGTCGTCGGCGACATCGTTGGTGCCGCCGTTATCGACCGGCATCTCGCCAAGCGTCCAGGTGATTTCACCCTGAGTGGTTGCCATCGGTTCTGTCATGGAATCACAAGCGTTGTCGCCAAAGTCAAGACAGGTGAGGGTGATGATGTAGCCTTCTCCTTGAAGGCCGGGGAACATGCCCTCCGTTGGGCCGTTTCGGACCAATGAGAACGTGAGATCAACTGTGCCGTTGGCCTCTGCGGTGAGCGATGATGTGTCGCCATCTGCCTCGTTGTGGACCAGTTCAATGGCGGGTGGTGTGCCTGGGACGACCTTCCATGCAAATTCAACCATCACGTCGAACGGGTTCGGGTTGGTGACGGTACAGGTGATGAGAACATCCGTCGCATTGCTGTCCCATTCAAACGTGGCCGTACCGCAATCTACGGTTGCGGGGAGCGTGACGTCGGGGAAGGTCGGACCGGTGGTCTGGTTAGTCCCGTTGGTTTCGTTGGTCTCGTTTCCACCCGAGTCGGGGGCAGACTCGAATGCGAAGGATACAGCGAAACTTGGCATGTAGTGCACCGGTGGGTTGTCGCTCAATCGCACGCTGAGGCGCCCGTCATAAGCCCCTTGACCGTTGATGAGAATCTCGTTGCCCCGCGCCTCTGCCGAGCCGTTGCTCGTTTCCGTACCGGCGGCATCCGTAGCGGCCCAATCCACGTTGAGGTTGGCCAAGTGTATCGATTGCGTGGCGTCCTCAACATCCACCATCAACATCGATTCAAACGACCCGTCTGACTGAACGGGGAGCGGTTCATCGGGCGTGATGGTGATCAGAACCGTTCCGTAAGCGGCGTGGGTCGTTGATGCTCCTTGCAGAGGTTGCTGCAAGACATCGCCCTCGCTACCGGCATACGCGAGTTTGAGGGTCATCTCACCCACCGCCTCAATGGGTCCTAAACTGGAAAGGGCCTCAATCGCGTGCACCGCCGAGCCGTTTTCATCGGTGGTCAAGTCCACCGAAAATGAATCGCTACCATCGACGATGGTGAGGGTGAGCGTTGCACTCGCAATCGGGGTCCCTGCTTGATGAAGATGAGCAGACACGCCGAGCCCTTTGGTTCGAGCAAGAAGGACGGTGTTGTCCAATTCACCCTGCGTGAAATCGGTGTAGGTTACGTCCAGCGTCGTTGGCAGCGCCGTGTCGTTGCGTGTGTAGACCGGTCCGATGGCCGTGACGTTGGTGGAAGCGTTGCCGTACTGGTCCAATCCAATGGCAGCGACGTAGTAGGCGACACCATCAACGAGCGGTGCACCGCTGCTGTCCTCCCGAATTTCAACCGAGGTGAGGTCGGCGCCGGCCGTGATGGTGGTGGTCTGGCCGCTAACATCGCTAAAGTCCGAAGCGAGGACAAACACATGATGTTCCACGATGGAGGCATCCCCTGGACTCCACGAGACGTTCATCGCTCCACCCGTATCTCCGGGAATGTCAACGGCCGTCAGGTTCGGGAGGAAGGATTTGGGAACGGGATAGGGAACATCGACGGTCAATGGCGAAGACAAGTTGCTTGTCACACCAAAGCTGTGCACGCTTTGAACCCAGTAGGTCCAAGATTGCCCTGGCTGGACGGCGGTATCGATGGTGTTGTTCGATAGCGTGTTGGCATAGGCCGATTGGAGGTCAACATCTTGTCCGGCAGGCGAGCGGTAGACAACAAAGTCAAGGAAATCGTCCCCGAACTCCGTGATGGGTTGCCATTCGATGACGATGCGGTCGGGTTGTGCATCGACGAGGGAAAGAATCGGCGTTGGTGGCAAGGCCATGTTCGGGGCACCGTCGACATAAGCAACGCTGGGGGTGAAGAGAATGATCTCACCGTCGGCCGTGGTGTTGAATGTCAGCAGAGCATCAAAGGTGCCTGTTCCTGCCGTCATTTGCTGGTTCAGCACGTTGCTTAGATTTCCTGTGATCGAGGGATTGGTGCTCACCAAGAAGTCTGACGTATAGCGAATGTCGAGGTTACTAAAGGTGAACATTCCTTCCGTGATGGAGTGCATTGAGAGATTGATGGAAGCCATTTGGATGCCATAATCGTCCGATGTGTAATCGAGGCCGGGCGTGAGGACGTTGAGCGATGTGGTGAAATTGCCCGTGGTGTCCTGAAGAAGGAGCAGCGACAAGCCGTTGCTTCCGTTGCCGGCATAGCCTCCTGCTTCAACATCCACGGTGCCGTCTTTATCAATGTCGTAGCCGACTCGGTGATAGGCTGAGATAAAGACGCCGTGTTGCGTTCCTTCGCCCGCTAAAATGAGTTGCTCAATCGAACCATCGCCGTCCATATCACCAAAATGAATGTCTCGAGGTGCTGTCCACGGCTCGAAGACCTCGGTGGCTTGACTGCGAACACGATTATCGTAGTTGTTTCCACTTTGGAATCCGTAAGCCGTCATGTTTCCAGTGAAGGTGGATGGGTTGGCATCCTTGGTTCCAATGTTGGGGACGATGATGTGGGCTTCCATATCCAAATCGTAGTCGAAAATGGTGGCGTTGGTGAGGGTGATAAGTCGGTTGTGAGAATCGCCGTCCCATCCATTTGCCCCACCGTTTTCGAACGAACGGTGGCCGGTCGGCGTTGAGGAAACGATGTCCAAGTCTTGGTCCCCGTCAAAATCGCCAACAACGGCATCGGATGCAACACCTGTCAGGCTGCTTCCCGTAGCGATGGTGTTGGTGTTGGTCGCCCAAAACAGGAAGATGGAATCGCCGTTGGCTTGAGAGGCAAGAACAGAGGGCGAGCTTTGCGCTCCGTCGAAATAGTCAAACAACATGTGGGTCAGCGTCGCAGGGTTTTGGGTTCCTGCGATGTTGATGGTGGTGTAATCCTTGTTTGAGAACGCGTTCGTTCGGTTGCTGAACATATCAACCGAGACCTTGCCGCTGGATTGGATGGACACCATTTCGTCCTGGCCGTTTCCAGTGAAATCTCCGAAGGCGAGGTCAATGATGGAGGATGCGTGCGTTACGTTCACTTGAGGCTCGAATCCACCGCTCGTGGTGTTGGTAAAGTGAATGCAGAGTTGGTCGTCAACTGGAGCGTAGCCCACGATATCATCGTGGTAATCCCCGTTCACATCAGCCACCATCACACGAGTGGCGTTGGTGCAGGTTGGAACCCACGAAGAGAGTGAGATGCCGGTTGCACTGTCGTAGGATACAGTGCGGAACGCTGCTCCTGTTCCGGCACCGGGTACGCTTGTGTTTCCGGTGGAGAGGTTGGCCGTGCGAGAGAGCAGGGCAAAGTCAACGTTGGTGTCGTTGTTGAGGTCGCCTTTGTCGACATCATGAATGTACCCTGTCGGGTAAAAACCACCGGTCAACACGGGTGAGAAGCCGATCTCAAGCGATGAACTGGAGGCGGTCGCTCCCGTAGGGAGGTAAAACGGTGGGGAATCTGGATTGGAAACGGCACCTTGATTTGGATTGATAGGGAGGGTCACCGTAGAATTCCCGTTGGAAAACACGGTTTGGTGACCGAAACCGCCGTAGCCCGTGTCGTTGAAGGCCCATTCGGAAACGCCGTCAGCGTTGGCGTCAATGTGCACGGCACCGGGCGAGGAGCCCGTAACGGCTGGCTTGACAAAGAAGGAAGCCGATGTAATCGTCGTGTTTCGAGTCAGCTCAAAACCGATAGGGCTGTGCTGTCCTGAGGAAACGGTAACCGTGTGCTCTGCGTTTCCGTTTGAAAAAACGGTTATGTTTCCGCCGCCAGCTTGGGCGTACATGACGCTCCACGCTGGGGCGAGGAAAAGGAAAACGAACAGCAAACCAAGAAACTGACGTCGAATCATCAGAAGGCCTCACACAGAGGTGGCCCCCACCCTATTAAGTCGGTTTCGCCTTGATGAACGGCTAAATTCGCGTAAAAATGTATTTTTTTTCTCAACATAATGTTATGAATGAATAGAAGCCGTTGAAGTTTGAGGGCGTGGATATTGAGACTCACGATACAAGCAGGAGACGTTGAAATTGACTTGGAAGGCGCAGCCATTCAAATCGATGAACAACTGACGCACGTCAAAGCAGAGCACACGTGGACGGTGCTGCTCGAGCGTATCCGCGAAGCCCGTGAAACCGCCATGGAAGCCGCCGTTGTGGCCGCCCGTGAGGCTGGATTGCCCGAACGAGGTTCTGCGTTCCGTGCCCTTCTTGAGAACTGTGCCCTGTCACGAAAACCAGACCAGGTGCTCGGTGCCATCCACTACCTCAGGGACGTTGAAGGCATCGAGGACAGTCCGCCACGCATCGTGAACGAGTTGTTCACCGACGCTGGTATTGACCCACCCGGTAATCTGTCCCTGTACCTCAACCGACTGAAGGAACGTAATTTCTTGATGGTCCCCAATGGAAAAGACGACAAAAACCGATTCGCAATCCTTACACCCGAAGGCCAAGCACACCTCGATAAGCGCTCCAACGCTTGAGGTGAAAGCATGGTCATGTCGGGCGGTGGACAAGGCGACCCTCGAGACGACGAAACGACGGCTGAAGAAGCCGTGGTGGTGGACTACTCCTTCCAAAACCACACGGAATCCATTCTCCGTAAAGGGCGCCACAGCGGTTCCAACTTCCGTCGCACCATCTTTGACCGGGCGGATTTAACCGAAGGGGACTTCACATCCTGTGACTTTCGCCGTGCCTCGATGGTTGAAGCGGACCTGATGAAATCCGCATTTGACAATTCCGACTTCCGTGGCGCCGACCTCCGCAAGGCTCGACTGAACTTGTCCAACTTCAAAAATTGCCAGTTTGGTGGCGCCGACCTACGAGGTATCCGAGGAAAGTACGCTATCTGGCAGGGAAGCGATTGGTGGAACGCCGTCATGGATGATGATTTGAGAAAGGCACTCGCGAAGAAATGGCCGCAACCCAGCGGGGATGCTCACTCATCTTCGTGAACGATGTCCACAGCTGGTTGCAAGGCGAGGCGAGCTCGGGCATTCAACAAGGGCAAGGCTGCAACAGCAAGGCAAAGACCCATCGAGACGCCGCAAAGGTAGACCCAAATTTCGTAGGTGAGTTTCATCGCTTCACCGAGGTGTTCCTGCGCAGCGTTGTTAATGATCACGCTTCCGATGATGCCCCCAATCAGACCCACCAACGCACCTGCCGTGCACAGACGTGCACCGGTTCGCTGAAGCCGATAGAGCATGGGGGCACCAACGAGCAGACAGGCAGCAGCGATCATGAGGGAAACGCTGCGAATCAAGTAGCCGTTGGCTTCTCGGACATCGGCTTCGAAATCCCGGTACTGTTCAACGGTCGTTGGCTCCCCAGGCTGGCTGTTTGGCGTGGTAAGGAACGTCTCAATTTGTCCGTCGGTGAGCCCTTCGTTATGCAGTTGCCAATCCTGCCATCCCATGCCGGCGACGACCAACGAGCTCAACAGCAAAAGGACAGCGATGTTCTTGGGTCCCTTGCGGTCGGGGCGTACCTCAAATTCCAACGAGCCGTTCACGACGACGCCTCCGGTTCAAGGTGCAGCAAAACGCCTTTGCGAACATCATCGGGAATGGTTTGAGGCTCCATGGTGTCCATGTCCACGCACACCGTTGTTTGGGTGGAGTACCACACCAATTGATTGTCTTGGTTGAAGAAGCGATAACGCCAGACGAGCGAGGTGGTTCCTACCTTGGTGAAGGTGATTCGCGCCGTGATGGTGTCGCCGTAGCGAAGAGGGTGTTTGAATTCAGATTGGACGTTGACAACCGGAAAACCAAGCCGTCGTGTGTTGATAATGTGCGGGTAGGTTTGACCGCAGATTTCAGGCCACACCGATTCAAAAAAACGGTGGGCGAGGTCAAAGATGCGAGGATAATAGGCGATGTTGGCGAGGTCAACCATGGAGAATTCCACAGAGCGCTCCGCCGTGAGGACCATGAGATACCCAAGCAAGCACCGCCCATGAACCCTTGTGAAGGCGGCGACATCGGCCACCCTCGCGCTTAAATGGGGGCGGCCATTCGGGCGAAGTGGCCCTATAGTGTAGCTTGGATATCACAGAGGCTTGCGGAGCCTCGAACCCGTGTTCGAATCGCGGTGGGGCCGCCAATTCCGTGTTCATGCATGAGCAAGTTGGACGCCTGCTCGAACGAGCACCAACTCATCAAGTTCCTTGATGATGACGGCTTTATCGCCCTCAACGGGTTCATCGTAATCGGTGTAAATCTCGTCAGCAGAATAGTCGGGGCTGGTCAGTTTGTCAACGAAGGACTTGGCGAGAGGTGGGTAGTCGGCAGCGATTTTTCGAATCAAAATAGGGTCGGTTTGCCAATCACTGAGGCCTTTCAAATGACCAGGTGCTGCACTCAGGTGCTCGACGGCTTCAAAGAAACCGTGGACGCTGTAGTGGCCGGTTGTTTCCTCAAGATGGTCCTCAAACAACACATTCCACCATGTCTGCCGTGGCTTTTGATACTCAATTTTGTAACCTTTGTTGAGAGGCAATCCAAAATGCAGTCGCCATTTCCATCCGTTGGTTCCATCAAAGGTGAAGGTGTCATCAACGAAATCAAAATGTCCATCCATGGTGTTTTGAAAGTGCTTCTCCATGCTCGGAGAAAGCGGAGACCGGGCCAGCCCGTAGATTTCAAACAAGGTTCGTCGCAGCGGACTCAGGCTTTCATGCAGCCAAGTGACTTCGTCGTTCATCAGACCGAGAAGATAACCAGCAAAGAGGTCGTAGGCGGGCATGTTCTCCTGTGGACGCACCTGAACACAAGCGGTCCTGGGTTCCTTGACCAGCCCGGATTTGGGATGAACTTCCACCACGTCAAAGGAATTGTAGCTGAAAGGATTGACGAACTTTTCCATAAAGGCGTTCACGTCAACTCGGTAAATGGCCAAGCGACCCACGATGAGAAGATGGCCTTTCTCGTCGAGTTGCATCCGCCCTTCGTGTTCTTCGACGATATCAAAGACCAACCCTGCAGCAACCTCGGCGGCTTGGGAAACCTTGAGCATGTTGTCGAACATCATGTCTCGTCGAATGTCTTGGACGGTGCCTTCTGCGGGCAAAAACGGGCCTTCGCTCATATCTCCAAACAATGCTCCTAAACCATCAAATTCTCCAGTCATGCCCACCTTGGCGCATGAGGGTATATGAATTCACGAAGTCCAATCCACAACGGTCCAGTTGTTGGCTTCAGCGTGTCGGCGCAATGGTCCTTCTGGACTGACGGCAATTGCATGCCCGCACAGGGCCATGAACCACGAGTCTGCGAGGGTGTTTCCATAGCCATAGCATTTCGAAAGGTCATGCCCGTTAGCCTCAGCGTCCGCCATGACCACGGGGACCTTGCCTTTGCGCCGAGGGACGCTCCATCCCCGCTCGGAACCAGAGAGAATGCCTTCCCTTACCTGCGGTCCGCACCCGTACACGGCGTCCATGCCGAGCACATCGGCCATGGCTTCCGCCATGGGGGCAACGGTGGCGGTTACCAACACCAATCGATGCCCTTGTTCTCGATGCCAAGCGAGCTTTTCCCATGCCTGAGGAGGAATCGATTGCTTGAGTCGTTCATTGGCGAGATGCATTGAATATCGCTCCAGCACCTCCCATGATGCGAGGGAGAGATGGCCACGATTTCGTGCGGCGTCGTACACCGCCCGCCCCCTCAAGAGATTCGTGAGAAAACCGGCCGTCCACGCTACCGTACCCCACGGAATGCGCCAAGGGCGACGACGTGCGAGATGGGCGGTGAGCGTTTTCTCGCTCGAGGCGTTCAGAAGGGTCCCGTCAAGGTCGAAATACGCAGCGACCTCGCTCCCCATGACCGTGCGAGGCTGCCGACCCTACATGAGCGAACCGCATGGAACGAGGTCCTGTGGGCCAGTTTTCATCAAGATTCTGACGAAGGACCGTAGACTCGTCGTCCAGCGCGATGATCTTGCCACCAGGTGAGCGATTGGCGGAGGTTGCGCGTGATGAAGAAACCAATTTTTCGTGGCGTAAGGCCGTGGTTTCGCAACTTTTTGTCGTGATTGAGGTTGGCGACGATGGCTTGAGCAGAACACCCAGGATTGGCGTATACGAAGCGGCGTACCTCCTCCGCTAACCGTTCAAATCGTGCACGTTTTTGACTTCCTTTTCCTGTTCGTTGAGGCATGAACCAAGAAAACGGATTGAACCATTATCAAAGATTCGTTGGGACTTCACTTGAAGTCGACCGGTTGGGTCGTCTTCCAGTTGGCCGTCGCCAGTTTCTTGGCCTTCCCATCAGCGATAATGGGGTGAATGTCATTGAGGCGTCCGTGCATGCCGTGAACTTGGAATTTCACACGCAGTTCGGCCATTCGATCTCGTTGGAGAGCTTCGTCTTGCTCGTCGTCAAGATCAACACTGGCCAAGGTGGTGCCCTCGTTGGCACAGGTAATGGTAAGGGTATTTCCAGCATAACTGAGGGTGGGTCGAAAATCCCAGTCGTCGGGGTGATGCATCCAAACGGAAAGGTCCAACGACACCGTATCGCGAAGAGTAACGCGTCCGATTTCTACCGAGTCCACCATCGTAACCAATCCAACCCAAGTGGTGCCGCTTCATACCCCTTTCGCTATCACTCGCTCGTGGACCCAATGGCCACTTCGGTCAACGAAGGCCGCATCACGACGACTTCGACGGTGAGGGTCCAATCGTTTCCTGGGTCGGGGTCAAGTTCTCCGATAAGTGCATCGGGGTCCGATTGTTGAGCGAACACGGACCAAACCCAAGGCCCCTGGCCCTGACTTCCGTCCCTTGAACGCAACAGGAGTTGAAGCAGGGCTTCGGCAGAATCTGAGGTGTACATGCCGTCCTCGCCGCGGACGTTCATGTCCTCAGCGGACATCTCCGCACGTGCCGGCTCATTGGTTGAATAATTCCCTGGTTCGGTGGCCACTCTTCGCTTGTAATCGTCCTCAACAATGTGCAAGGTCAGCGTGAAATTGTCGTGGGGCGGAGCAACATCTCGGTCCAATTCCAACACGGCGTTGAACGAAAGGACGCGGCCGACTTCTCCCGGCGTAATGTTGCCAGACCACGTCTCGCCCTGATCGAGATATTCATCCCACGAAACCTCGTAGGTTTCGGTGATCCAGGTCACCTGGAAGGTCCGTGTGGTCACGTTCACTTCAAAGGGCTTGACGGCAAAGGCACCTGCTGCGTCGTCGACACGCAGGACGCCTTTGATGATGCCAGAAACCGACGTATCAAGGAGGACCGTTGGCGTGGTGGCGTCAGCATCGTTCTGTGCGTCGCCGTCGCCGTCGCTGTCCTCTGCTGCGTTCAAATCCCAACTGTAGGTCAACTCGTCGCCCTCTGGGTCGTAGGAAGCCGAAGCATCCAGCAAAGCAGCATCTCCTGCACGGACGCTGGTCGGCATGGAGATGTTAATGCTCGGTGCACCGTTCACGACAATGGTAGCGATGGCATCATCCGTACCGCCTTGGTCGTTGGTCACGGTAAGCCGGACCGTGTACTGGCCGTAGGCCAAGTAGGTGTGAGACGTGAAGCCAATCACCGTTTCAGCCGTTGTGCCATCACCAAAGTCCCACTGGTAGTTCGTGATGACCCCTTCCACAGGAGAGGAGTCACGGGCATCAAGCGTGACCATCTCGCCCTCTTGGATGAGAGTGGGGTACGCCTCAAGGGTTGCACGTGGGTCAACCGTTGTGTCAAGGGCTCCGGTGCAACCGGCTAATATGCTCAGAAGCATGGTTTGCACCATCACCAAAGCGAGGATTCGCTCGGTCTTTGTGCCCACCATACCTAAGACCCCGCCCTTTCCCTTTCTAATGGTTCGGCAATCCAGATTAAACAGAGGCGGGGTTTTCATCGTCCTCAAACACCACCGATTCGGGGACATCACCCTCAATGCTCGCCTGAAGATAGGGGTCGTCAAGGGAAGCGACATCAACGATCTCAACCTCGTCCACATGGGTAAAACTCTCGTGCTCTTTGGCGCTCAAATCCGTCAGTTCAGCATCACCTGCATCGTACGGTGCAGCGACAACTGCAGACACCGGTGGCGGGGTCTCCTCCTCTTCCTCAAACAGCGAGAGGGCCTCTGCGGTTTTGGTGGCTTGCAATTGGCTGAAGGCTTCCTCTTCAACCTCTTCTTGCTCTTCAAGCGAGGTTGAAGGGTCGGGCTCATCCGGATTTGACGACTTGGATTTGAACCAATCTCGCAGGCCCATGGTGGTCTGAAAGCGTCATGGTGTTTGAGAGTGATGTTCAAAGGGGGCGTCCTGCGCTTCTTGCTCATGGCACAGGACCTTTTCGAAGGCGAAAAAGTTCTGGCTTTTGATTTGGAAACCACCGGAGTCTCGACCACCAACGACCGCATTGTCCAGTTTGCCCTGATAGGAACCTTGGCAGACGGAACCGCTGTCAACCACGAACAGATCGTGAAACCCAACATTCGAATTCCCTACGATGCGACCCAAATCCATGGCATTTCAAACGAAGATGTACGCGATAAGCCGCCGCTTACCGAGGTCGCCGACCAACTTGCAGAGCTGATTGAAGGAGCCATTTTAGTCGGCCACAACGTTCGGAATTTTGACTATGCCATGCTCAGAACTGAATTCTTGCGAATGGGGCGTCTGGCCCCTCAACCCAAAGCCATCATGGACACCCTTGAATTGGTTCGACGGCTCCGATTACCCCGTCCTCATAATTTGGGCGCTCTCTGCAAACGCCATGGCATTCGTCTTGAGGCAGCTCACACCGCGGCTGCTGACGCAGCAGCCACGATGTTACTGTTCTGGCGGCTATCGGTTGAACACGCATCGGCCTTCCGTCGGTCGTTACCCGAATTGGAGCGATGGATCGCACACGGAGACCGTCCAAAAGACGCATCCGAATTGGGCAGAGGCTTGGAAGACCTCGTCCCGGTTGACGCGATGGGGAAAGTTCGAGAGGACGGAGATGAACTCGTCTTGGCCTTTGGTCGACATCGAGGACGCTACCTTTCAGAAATTCAGGCGAACGACCCGTCCTACATCGGTTGGCTGCTCTCAGCCAAAGGCTTGGATTGTGAGGCGACGAAGGAGCGCATCAAAGCCCACCTCCAATCATGAGCGTTAACTCTCGTACGGTGCATCATCCGGTAGTGGCGTCCAAGGAAGGATATCGCACCACGGCCCAATTCTCCACGTCCCCCGTCCGGTCATGACCGAACCGAGGAAGAGCGGCCCCTGATGTCCAGTTTCTTGAAGCGCTTCGAGCACCTCTTTGCCACGCCCGTCAAATCGAGCGGAGAGTTGGTGACCCGTTGGAATGGCGCGCCCTGAAGCGTCCAAAGGCTCACACAACTCGAGAACCGCTGCTCCAGAGGATTCCTCATAGCGATGCAATAACACCACCGCATCGCAAAAATCGCCTTGATGCAGCGTGCCTGATGATTGCCTCCACGTCCACCAGTGCGGGCACCAGGCTTTCCAATCGCAAAACCCGCCGCAACTGTCCGGGCCGGGAGTTGGTGCCATCGGCAACGGTGTGGGCTGGGTCGCCTCCCATGCCGCATAGGCTTGTTCAAGCACGCTTTCGCCTTCGGCTGACCACTTTGAAGCGGTCTTGGTGTACCATCCTTCGGTACGTACAGGAGGGGCGGCCGGATTGTTGGCCAAGAGGATGTCTCGATACATTCGCAGTTGACGGTTGACTTCGGGTTTGAGGGCCTTGGTTGGTGCGTTTCCGGTCTTCAAATCGGCAACCAGCCATCCTTGCATTTCACCCGCATCGTCCACGTCAGCGAACAGCAAGTCAAGTCGGCCCATCAATCGTCCATCGCTTGTTTTGAGTTCACCTTCAACGGCGATGGTCAGCGACTGCAAATGGCGCCACAACGCAACGGTCACTTGTTCGTGGGCAAGGTGTTTGGCATTGATGTGGTCCAGGAGCAAGACAATGCCGCCCCGTTGCTGCTTCTTGGCTTCGCTCCACTTGGCATCTTTCCAGTCAGGGCGGCGAGGCGTGGCCATGAACACCTCCTTTTCTTCATCCCAACGTGCCTTGAGGAAGCGTTCAGCTTGGAGCGGGAGCCACCCCGATTCGCTGTCGTCCCGTCCTGCCAAATCCATGTTCAGCAAGTCTTCGATGGAGGCGTGAACAGCCGTACCTAACGAAGCCGCCATGCCCGCTTTGCGAGGAAGACGTTGGCGACTCAACCAGTACATTCGAGGACAGGTCTCGTACCGATTCCACGCTGATGGAGACAGTTGGTGCGCCCTTGGGGTTTCAGGGGCTGCTTCTTCCATAGTACTGAGGTGAGCGTCGTTGATGAAGAAGGTTTGGTGACCAAACGGGGAAAGTGTTGAAGGGCAGCAGACGCCACCGTCGTCCATGGATACCCCAAGTCTGCGCATCAATGCGGCCATTGAAAACGAGAACGCAATGGTCATCGCCTGTTTCCCAAGCGTCGGCATGGTCTCCAGCATCGTTGCTCACTACCTCATCGACCACCTCGATTTGGAATTCGTTGGTGGCCTGGTCGACGACCGTTTGCCTGCTTTGGCCATGATTCACGAAGGCGTCCCTCTCCCGCCGATTCGAGCCTACGCCGGAAAACCGCAGTGCAGCATCGAAGGTTGCGACCAGGTGATTCTCCTGATGAGCGAAATGGTCGTTCCCGAATCGCTGGTCCACAAGATTGTGTGGGCGCTCTTTGAATGGTCCAAGGAACATCAGGTGTTGGCCGGTGTGGTCGTTGATGCCTTTGCCAAAGCCGGTATGAAAAGCGGCATGGATGGCGTGGACCCGGTCGTTGAATACGAAGACACGGAAGACATCGATGTGGTTGGTATTGGATGCAACGAAACCGTTCGAACCATGCTCAAAGACATGAACATCCCGCTTTTGGAAACGGGCGTGATTCGAGGGATGAATGCGGGCATCCTCAGCGAAGCGTCTCGGCGCGGTCTCGGTACCATGTCCATCATGGTTGAAGCAGACCCACGGTTCCCCGACGCTCGCGCAGCGGCGGCCCTCATTGAGCGATTGAACACCTTGCTGCCAAGCATCGACCTGCCCCAGGAGCCGTTGCTCGCCGAGGCTGAATTACTCGAAGCCCAAATCTCTGCGTTGATGGAGTCGGCTGCTGGTGCACAAAAGAGCAGTCCATCGTCCAACGCCATGCTCTACGGCTGATCATCCAAGAAAATCGGACAGCGAGGACTGCCCTCCGTTGGACACGGGTACCTCGCTTGGCGAAGGTTCAGTGACCGCAACGCCGTCGCTGAGCTTCGCCACAAGGTCATCTTCCGACCAAACATCAACGCCGAGGTTGGTGGCTTTGGTGAGTTTTGAGCCCGCCTTTTCACCGGCCACAAGCACGCTGAGTTTGGCTGAAACACTGCCGACGATCTTACCACCAGCGTCGATGATGCGTTGCTGAATGTCCTTGCGAGGGGCCGAAAGTGTTCCCGTGACGCAGAACGTCATCCCAACAAAGGGCCCGGCCACCGATTTGACGACTTCTTTCTCGATGGTGAGCAGGCCGATGAGGTCCTCAACCAGCGGCCGACGAACCTGCAGTCCGTCCCGGAATTGGAGCGCAACGATTTCACCCACGCCGTCAAGTTCCAAGACACGGCGAAGGGCCTGATTGTGAGCGTAGGGTTTCCCTGCCTCATCGTGCTCCGGTCCAAAATCGTCCTCGCCCGGTTGAGCGTGGGCGTGGTCCAACCACGTGAGCAAGCCCTGCGCATCGCCCAAGGCTGAGGCCATGGCAGAGGCCAACTCAGGACCGATACCGGGCAAACCGAGCGCATGGAGGAATTTTCCAAGCGACATCGTTCGGGCCTTGTCCACCTCTCGCAGCACGTTGGTAGCGGATTTTTCCCCCATGCGCTCCAAACCCAACAGGTCATCCAACGTCAAGCGATAGAGGTCGGCACACGACGAGATGAGATTCGCATCGAGCATCTGGTCCACGAGTTTTTCGCCGACACCGTCCAACTCCAAGGCACGACACCAGTACAGTACGGCACGGCTGGTTCGGGCCTCACAAAACAAATTCATGCATTTCAGAAAAGCCCCTTCAATCTCAACCCCACCCTGGCATGCGGGGCATGTTGTAGGCGTAGGAATAGACGAAGATGCGGGCAACGTTCCCGTGAACGCTTCACCGTCGGCGTGGAACCGCCCCTCCAAATCCGCCTGCGTTGCGGGGCCAAGGGCTTGTTCAATTTTCGGAATCACATCGCCACGCCGAACGATGAGGACCTTGTCGCCGATGCTGATGCCGAGTCGTTCCACTTCACCCACGTTGTGCAAGGTGGTGTTCTCTACCGTAACGCCCCCCACGCGTTGCGGTGCGATGCGGGCCACGGGCGTGATGTTCCCGGTTCGTCCGGTTTGCCACTCCACATCCAACAACACGGAATGGGCCTCTTCGGGCGGGAATTTCCAAGCGAGGGCCCAGCGAGGATGGTGCGCCGTCATGCCAAGACGTTCGCGCTGTTCGAGGTTGTCAAGTTTGAACACGACACCGTCAATCTCGTAGGCATGACCGCTACGTTTGCTCGTCCATGCAACGGTGGCCTCGTCCAATAGTTGGGCAGCTTGAGCGGGCGAATCGCCAAGATGAAGTTCCCAGGGCGCTGGAACGATGCCGAGTTGATCTTCCATCCAAACCAACATGTCGGTGTCGTTGTCCATATCGGGGACGGTTTGGCTGTCGGGATGGCGGTGTTCACCGGTGGGGAGTTTCGCATCGTAGGCCTGAAACACCAAGTCCGATGCGTCTGCTTTCCCATCGGCGTGCTTCTGGCGCAGAGCGCCTGCGGCAAGATTACGTGGATTGGGTGAAGTCTCGCGATACTTGGCCTCAAACACGGCAAGCGGCATCACGACCTCTCCCCGAACGTGAACGTCCACGGGCAACGGCAGTGTGTGAGGGACGTTGGCGATTTTGCGTGCATTGCGAGTGACGTCTTCGCCCCGCTCACCGCTCCCACGGGTCGCCGCTCGAACGAGTCGGCCCATGCGGTACTCGAGTGAGAGGGCTGAACCGTCCAGTTTTGGTTGAGAAAGAAAACGGGTTGCGCCCGATGTGGTCGTGTTGACGAAGTGGTTCAGTTCTTCACTGGTTGTGGCCTTGTCCAGGCTGCGCATAGGAAAGAGATGGTCCACTTTGACGCTACCGGGAGCGATATCAGCTCCGACTCGACTGAGTTGGGGATGGTCCGGGTCCAAGGCTTTGAGTTCGTCCCACAAACGGTCGAATTCGGCGTCGCTGAGTTCGGGTTGAGCGAGGTTGTAGTAGAGGTGCGAATGATGGGCGATTTGCTCTGCCAGTGAAGCGATGCGCGCTTCATCTGCCTCAGAGAAAGCATCCGCTTCGCCCATGTTGAGAACAGGGGTGCGACAGGCTAAGAAGCATCGCTTGTTGACCCATCACTCAAACTTCAGAGCCACAAATTCACTGTTCTCAAGCGGGCATCGCGTCATCACGGCCTGGCTCAAAATTCGAAGATGGATTTCGGCCACAACGTGGACGGTTGCTGAGAACATGTGGCCTGCGTGAGGCTTGAGGTCGTCATCGGAAAAGGTCGCATGAAGGTGGGTGAAGGCGTCCCCGTTTTCTCGACGTGCCAGGTTGCCCTGAAGCGTGACGAGTTCTGTTCCACCATCAAGGGTCACACGATGGTAAACATGGTCGTCGTCCATGTAGCCGTACGTGCTGTCTCGCGTTCGGCCAATCCCGCTCGTAATGGCGGCGGCGTCAAACCCAATTGAATCTGCAAGACGCTGGAGAGCGGCATGAATTTCTTCACCGGGGTCCAACCTCACAAACACATCATCACCGCTCTGCGTCCACTCCATGGAGCCTGCTGATGATGACGGGTCATGAGGGTGCCGTTCACTCTGCTTCGTCGGATGAGGGGGCTTCTCGGCGAGCTTGTTCCATGGCCTTGATGTATTCACGAGCAACCCCAAGCGACTGCGGGTCGCCACCGAGTGGAAGCGGCCCAAACGGCCCCCATCCGTTTCGAAGCAACATGATTCGGCGCTTTGGTTGGCGTTTTGCCAATCGAAGACGTTCCCACGGGTAGCGCTGCCCGTCGGCAAAGAGGTGGGTGGACGTGATGGCGTATCGCTTGGGAATCAGCAGGGAGATGAGATGGAGACCAAGGAAGACATCCCAGAGAATGGCGTAGATCATCGGCGTGTTGCTCGCTTCCAACAGAGCCCACGGCAAGACCATCATGGCGGCCATCGAACCGAGGTTTCCCCACTGACGGACCATTTCATGAACGCCTTCACTGGCCCAAGCAAACCCACCGCCTTCGAGGGAGCCCAATTCGGGTACATCTCGACGTTGTTTGGTCAGCCAGTAGGCGTCCCATGCCACGATGACGGCGAGTACAGAAACAGCCGCTAAGGCGACATGCTCCGCCGATGGAAGTTCAACCACGGGCTCACCTCAGAGATGTTGCTGGTCGAGTCCCGTCAAATCGCCAGGGCCGCCTCGTCGCAGTCGGGCAAAGAAGAGAAGCGCAACGATGACGAAGAGGGCGACAACGACAAGAAGAGCGTTGACGTTGACATCGGCATCTTGAGACTCGGTCCCTTCGAGGACATCGGGCGTTCCGTCGCCGTCGTCGTCCATGTCTTCGGTCAGCCAGCTGGTGTAACCCTCTGGACAATCAAGTTCGTCAGGTTGGGTGTCGCCGTCGGTGTCAATCTGAGCGCACGGGTCAAGCGGGAACGCGTCTTTTTCATCGCTGAATCCGTCGTTATCGTCGTCTTGGTCGTAGATGTTTGGCCCGCAGGACTTACCGGTGTTGGGGTCAAACCATGTGTCGGATGAACAGGACGACGACCAGTCGTTGTCTGTATCAAGGAGGGTGTACTCGAAATCCATCGAGGCCGTTGCCTCCTCTCCAAAAGTATCGGTCACTTTGACTTCAACGATGTAGAAGCCGGCGGTGAGGTCGGTGATGTTGAACACGGGCTCGTTTCCACCCTGCAGCACCGCATTCCCCTGCATGTCGTACACATGCCAGGAAACCACGAGGTCGTCGGCCCCGTCCATATCGTCGGTGTACGTAGCCGAGGCTCGAATGGAATCCCCTTCCATAACACGTTGGCCAGCAAAGGGTTCGGTCAACTGAACCTCGGGGGCTTGATTGATGAGGACGTTGATGGTGAGCACCGAAGGGGCTGTGGCGGGTGAATCAACGGTCAGCATAGCGACCGGTGAACCGGAGACAGTGGCTTCAATGTCCCACCGATCAGCAACAGCCTCGGTTGATTCCGTGATGGTGCGCAGCAGCAATTCAACGTCGACGGTCGTACCTACAACGGAGAACGCATCGAGTTGGTCGTCGCCGTAACTCACGAGGAAGGTTGCTTGAACGGGTACGCCTCCGCGACGGGCATCCAATGCAACCGTTTTGTAGGCTGAATATTCGCCCGATTCGCCGACCGATATCGTTCCAACCTGGCCGTCGACCGAGTCAACCGTGGTGTGGGCGACATCGATGCTTCCGACGAGTTGACTGGATTCCAAGCGGGCGGGGTAGTGCTCGGTTGCAAGTGCACTCGAAACAAGGACGCGTGCATCCCGAAGAATGAGGGGTGCACTGATTTCACCGGGGTCCGAATGAAGCGAAACGCCCACGCTATAACCCGAGATGTTCAGTTGCTCGACCACAAGGCTGTCCGATGAACGCCCGTGATGGGAGATGAAGGCGGTGCCGGCACCCGCACCGGTGAGGGTGATGTCGGAGAACAAACCGGATGTGCGGTCAACGTCGATGCCTGGGGCGCCCTCCAATGCAATTCGCTCGAGGGTGATGTCCTCGTTGTTCTCGCCGACAACGCCTCCCTGTCCGGAAACCTGACCGACGAGGTCGCTGAGAACAAAGCCAGAAGCGAGACTGTTCAGCGATACGATGGCTCCGCTACCGGTGAAGGTCGTAGCGTCAACGCCGTTGATGGAACCGGAGACGCCGGTCAATTCCATTCCCCAACTTGTGCCTTCTCCGAAGGTAAGGTCGCTGAACTGCAAGGGAGCTTGTTGCGCCCAAATGGCTTGGTCTTCACAGTCTGCAAAACTGACGTTGCTGAAGGTAATGAGGGCGCTTGATGGATAGAGGTGGGCACAGCCGCTCCCGTTCTGCAAGTGGCTGTTTCGCAGAACCAGTTCCGCCGAGTTGCCCGATTCAACCACGACCAAGGGGTCGCTGGCCGAACGCGCCATGAACACCTCGTCGGCATGGACGGAACCAAGACCGGAAACGGTCAGAGCCGGTGCCGATTCAATCAGTTGCGTACCAGAGAGTTCGATGACCGCAGCGGTTGAGGACCCGAGGGTCAATCCACCCCACCTCGCGCCATAACCTGTTGAGGAAAGGGTGGCCTCGCCTGCGTCGAACACGCCGTTCACCGTGATGGTGGCGCCTTCGGATATTCGCAATGAAACGCCGTCTTGCACCGACATGGTGGAGGCAGACTGCAACACGAGGGAGTTGTCCAAGGTGTAGGGACTCCATTGACGTTCGAGAACAAGCCACCCAGAAACATCACCGCTAGGGACCGTTGAGGCCATGAAGGTGTGAGACAGTGAACGGTTGGTGTTCCATGTCACGAAATCGGAGAAGTTGTTCCGCTGAAGCGTGACGGTCTTGATGCCGCCCCATGTTTCGCCAGTATCCGTGACACGTCGGGCCTCGGCCTCCGTTGTCAGTTGACCGTTTTCATCCGTCATGGCGACCGAGCCCTCGATGGAAATGAGGGCCCCTTCAACCGGTTCACCCTTGTCGAGAACCAGCAGGTCAAGCATGGATGAAACCGTGAACACAGCCCCTGTCATGGCCTGAACGGAGCCTTCGACGGTTCCTCCCGTAATGTCGATTTCACAGCCAGGCTGAACGGTCAAGGCACCAACGATGTTCAAATGTTGAACCGCCCGTGCATTCAGGCATCCCCACTGTACGCTCGACTCGAGCGTGAGAGAAGCCGCTTCGGTACCGGTCAAGACGCTCTGCCCGCTGGCTTGGACGGCGTCGGCGACCATCGTCGCTTCTTCACCGATGAGTTGGCCCGTACCCTGAAGGGTCACCGTGTGGCCTTGCGAGAGGACCACTTCGGTGGATACGAGGGTCAAAACGGCGTTGTTCGCCACCGTCAAATCCCCGTTGAGTTGGTGCGGTTGGCCGTCCGGACGCGGACCAAGGACCACATCTTGTCCCGAAGAAATCGTCCAGTCTCCCTCGGGAATGACCGGCACCTGAACGGACTGCCCGTTTTGACCACCGTACAACATCACGCGAACGCCCGCACCTTCGAGGGTGACATCCACCAGCGAACCGCTGCCGATAAGCGGCAACGTGAGTGCCCCGTTGGCGTTGCTCATCAAGTCAAAGCCGTGAACGGCAACGTTGGCCTCCACGGGTTGACCCGCGAGGTCTGTAAATGTCACATCGGTTTCGAAGAACCGATACGAGGTGGAGGTGCTGATGGTCGGGTTGGACGTGGAACCGTAGTAGAGTGTGCCATCGCCGAGAGCGTCGGCTGATGAAGGGGCGGTGTTGAGAGGGGAAAAACTGCGGATAATGGCCGTATTTTCACTTGACATCATCAGGGGCGTGTCGTGCAATTGAGCCGTCCACGACGAGAGATGAAGCGATGAGTCGCCCTCCATAGAAACGCCAAGGTCCTGAGCGATGGTCGTGAGGTCGTGCCCGGTGTAGGTCGAGTCGAGAATTCGAACGCCCGCCTCGCTTCCGATGTTGGCCTCCAGTGAATCAACAACAGCGTTGCTGTCCTCAAGAAACATCCCGGTTGAGATGTTCTTTGAAGTGAAACGATCAACCGTCAGGTCGGCGTACCATCCGTGCAAACCAACCGACGAGCGATCGGAGGAAACAAACGGTTTGTGGACGACGATGTCAGAAAGTGCGTGCTGGCCACCTAGCAAGTCCACGCCAACGGCATCGCTTGATGTGAGGGCGACGTTGACATCGCTCAGCGAGCTCGTGGGCGTCTGAATGGAAAGACCCGTGGTTGACGTGCTGGCCGTAAGGTTGGACCACACGACATGCCCTGCACCGGTCGCCTGAACGGCCTGGCCCGTGGCGTCCACGACTACATGTTCCATGACGGAAGTGCCAGAACCGGACCATGCAAGGCCGATGGGAACGGCGTCAAACGTGCTGTTCTTGAGTTGACATGTTCCTTCGCAACGAACATCAAAAACGGGTCGCAATTCAGACGATAGCGTTGAGGTAAAGCCGATGTCATCCAGGACAAAGGCCGAAACATCCTGGCCGACCAACATCCGTTCACCGTGAATGTTGGCAGCCTCCATCGTGAAATCGTCGGCGTCGCCCGCATCAACCACCAGGGCCATCCCGCTTCCCGTAACCGACGAAAGGTGTGTTGAGGCTCCCGAAACGGTGGCGATGCCAACGCTGGCGTTGAACACGGCCAATCCCGTGAGGTTGAGAACCCCTGCTTGGGATTGAACGCCCACGCCGGCTTCAGAGACGATAAGGTCCGAAACATTCGCTTGACCGTGGTTCGCAAGGCCGACCGCCACCTCCACGGCCGTCGCATCGGACAGGTTCAGCGAGCCGCTTTCAACGTACACGGCCTCGTAATCAACCCGATACGCTTCAAGGCCGTCGACCTCTGCCGAACCGCCCATCACGGAAAGCCCTCGATAGGCATCGTTGAACACCACGTCTTCGCCTGAAAACGTGCCTTGGACCAAAACGCCAGCGGAAGCATTTGACACGTTGACGGAAGTGAAGGTCGCCGTCGCTCCCGAAGCAACCTCAATACCGGACCAGAGGCCTTGTCCGTGTGACCCTTGAGTTTCAGGGACGGTGGATGAGTAGAAGTGAGCCTGGTTGGCCACCATCGTTCCCTCCACCACGATGCTGTAGTCCTTGGCGTCGATGCTCGCTCCCGGAGAAACGGTCAGGGTTGCTCCGCTGGCCACGGTCACGTTTCCACTCAGGACCATGTTGCCCGACCACGTGGTGTTAACCGAGACGGTGCTGTCTGCTCCACTGACCATTGGAAGAAGGAGAACGGTCAGAAGGAGGGATGCGATGCTCAATGCACGCCCTTGTCGCATGAACTTGCGTTGAGGTGGCGCCATATCAACCCCGAGGCTTCAGGACAGAAAGGTGTACACACACGGCACGTGAAGTGGTGGGCCCGCCCGGATTTGAACCGGGGTCTGACGGCCCCCAGCCGCCAAGTATAGGCCAAGCTAACCCACGGGCCCGAGGAGTTCCTCAGTTGCGTGCTGCACTGAACGGTGCGACCTCTTCGATAAGATCGAGATGTCCAACGTACATGCGTCGGCAGCAGTAGCGCTTCAAGCCAACCTCGTCGAGAGCGTCAGCATCGCTTTTACCGTCTGCCAGCAATTGCTTGAATTCTTCCCACTTGTGGGCGACAACGCCGCCACAACTGAAACATCGTACTGGAATAATCATCATCTCACCTCATCGATAGGACTTCTGCTTCTTGCGACGAGCACCACGTCCAAGTTGGTGCTTTGGCTCCTTGCGACGTGGGTCGTTGACGAGGAGACTGCGGTCGAAGCGAAGGTACTCGTCTCGGAGTTCTTCATCAACGCCTTCAGCGCCACCGTTGTAGTGAACGAGGCCACGTGCGATAGCGGTACGAATGGCATCGGTTTGACCCATGATTCCCCCGCCGTTGGTGGTAATGGAAATGTCGACCTTGCTCAATCGATTCATGGCATCAGCGATGACCAGCGGTTCCATCGACTTGCGACGGGCCAAGGAAGGTTGCATGATTTCAATCGGTTCGGAGTTGACTCGGACGCGTCCCTTGCCGGCCTTCACGGTTGCTCGGGCGACGGCGGTCTTTCGCTTTCCTGAGGATTCAACGGACTTCTTCTTGCGCGCCATCACTGGTCACCTCCCGTCCATCGGTGAGCGGGTGCTCCCAAATCTGCACTGACATCACCCAAGCGGATGTAGCGGTCAGGCAAATCACGGCGGAATTTGCTGTCGTCGCCGTGCTGATGGCCTTCTGGCAAATCGCCGGAGAGGTGGCTGGGGCAGCCGATTTCAACACGGAGGTTGCGGAGGGCTCGACGGCCGCTGCTCTTCTTTTGATAGGGCAGCATACCACGAACGGCTCGCTTGAGGATCATATCGGGCATACGGGGGAAGAACGGTCCCTTTCGGGCGTGGTTCAACTCGTACTTCTTGTGATAGTTGTCAAGCACGGCTCGTGGACGACCGGAAATGATGGCCTTCTCCGCATTGATGATGATGACCTTGTCATCTCGGTCTTCACGGGCGGCCTTCAAGAGAATGTCGGCCGAGGCTGAGGCGAGGCGCCCCATGATGAGGCCGTCCGCATCAAACACGTAGGTGGTTGCATCAGCCAAGGATAACAACCCCCGTTCCGGTTGGGTTTTCGTTCATCAGCTCGCTGTAGGTCATGATTCGACCTCCGGCGGCTTCGATTTTCTCACGGGCACCGTTGCTGACACTGTAGGCGGCGATGGTATGGCCGTTGGTCAACTCGCCAGAGCCGAGCAGCTTGCCTGGAACGAGGACGGTTGCGCCCTCGGGGGCATAGCGGCTCACACGGCTCAGGTTGGGTTGGGCCCAATTCTTGCGACTCTTGGAGAGGCGCAAAGCCACATCTCGCCAAACAGCAGCTCCGGTGTCGCGAGACTGGGCTTTCAGCTGGTTGATGGTATCAACCAACTGGGCGTTTGTCTTACGTTCTGGGTTGCTCATTTGACTCCCTCGATGCTTTGAAGCAACCTGCCGACCGTCCATCCCGTTATGAAGGCACCGACGCGGAATCAACTCTCGTCGCGCCACAGCGCCACGGTTTTGGACCGAAAGGTCTCGCTCATTCGAGGAGGATTTCGCCCTTGGCGTCGAGCAGTTCAACGGTCAAACCGGCGGCACGAGCCTGAACGATGATCTCATCGTGAAGCGTGTCCGAAAAGTCGTCAAGAGCGCCCAAGGCCGTGATGCCGGCAACGTCGGTCAGCCGGTCAATGAGGTGGTTGAGGATGCAGCTCACGCCGTAGGCTTGTCCTGCACGGAAGGCGTGATCTGGACCGCCGACCTCGGGGTCTTCGGCTTTCATTCGCAGCATGACCGTTTGCGAATAGGCAACCAAGGCACCGTAGATGGCCTCAATGATTTGAGCGGCCTCCAAGTCACCCAGCAACATCTGCGACTGCGCAAGCGCAGCACGTACGGCGTGTTCGTACAGGCCGTGGGCCCCGATGGTGTCGGTTGTTTCGATTTGCATGGCTTGGTCAATGAGTGACTTCCAGTCGTCCATGGAGGGACACACAGGCCTCCAGCCTTTGAAGGTTAAGGCTTCAGCCAGTCGTGCTTTCGCTCACGGTGAGATGCGCCAGAGGCGCCGTCATCGGCTTCAAATCTTGAAGTCCGTATCTTCGCCTTCAACGAGACCTGCTTGGCGGACCGTGCCGTCTGCAGCGACAAACTCACCGGCCTTGGTGAGGTTGTCGTAGATGCTGGAGACGTCCACGCGCTTGACCACCGATTCTTCGCCGAGCGCCATCGTCAACGAGTTGGTAATGGCACCAAGGGTCTGAAGCGCTCGGTCTCGGTGGCTCGCATCAATGGTGTGCTCGGAATAGCGAGCCTCTTCAAAGATGGACAGGAAGTCATCGAGTTGATCGGCGGGAACCATGTTGAACGCAGAACGGACCGCCGCTTCGAATTCACGGGCTGTCTCGTACACCTTCTTCATGAAACCGTACTTCTTGAAGTGCTTCACGAGACTCTTGTAGCAGTCAAAGATGGCTGCAATGTACTCGTTGCTCGCTTCAAGTTGCATCATGGCATCGGTCAAGATACCTCGGAGGGCTTGGACCTGGCGCTGTTGCTGAACTCGTTGATAGTAGATGGCACCGGCGATCAAGAGCGCCATCAGGATGATGGCAAATCCGATGAGATTACCAGGCGTAAACAAGCCGTTCGCATCGCCCAAGGCTTCCGCTTCTTTGAACGTGATTTCGTGCGTGATGTTGTCCTGCGATGGTGCGAAGTACGTTGAACCTGGATAGTAGGCTGTGATTCGCCAGACACCTGAGCACGGGTTTCCGTCGCAGCTCTGTCCGATGAAGCTCCATTCAAAGCCAGCCACACCTTGTTCGTTGGTCCTGGTCTTGTTGTTCAAGTCCGAAACGACCCATTCGCCGGTCTCGTCATCAAAGAACTCGTAAGCGAAAATGACCTCTTCGTTTTCAACAGCAAGGTCAAGACGGTCTCGCAGCAAGGCGATTTGTCCAACAATCAACTTCCCTTCAGGGGCGCCGTTAGCACCGCTGTTGCTCCATGTCTGCTTGACTTGCAGGTCGACGCGGGATCGAACGAGGACTTCAATGTCCATTGCAGAGCCGTTCAAGGCGTTACTGCTGTCCTTATCACAACCACCGGGGATGTTTCGGTCCGGTTCAAACGCCACTCTGAGGGTTCGGAAACCTTCGAGTTTGCCTCCCGTCGTTTCGACGCCACGGAGCGTCGGATTCTGCAGCGGGTCGCCGCTGAACCACGCGACGGTGCCGTCAATGTCGCTGGTGCGAACGGTGGCGAGGGGGCGAACGTTCTCGTCGGGGTCAAGGTAGATGTTGAGACACTTTCCACCGACGGCTTGACCGTTTGATTGCGCCAAGAAGGCATCGATATGGAAGGACTCCTTGAGGTACAACACAGGGTATCTTGAACCGTTTGGCGCCACCCACTGGTCAACGCTTGACTTGAAGGGCCCGACCTCGGTGATTTGCAACGTCGAGTTGGAGAACACATCGAACTCGGTTTGCACCGTCTTGTTCTCGTATCGGTAAGCGTCGTTGTTATCGTAGGCTGAGTAGGCCACGGTGACCTTCGCCTTGCCAGCCATGACGTCCGAAAGCGGACAGGTGATGGCAAAGAAGCCGTCTGCGTTGGTGTTGCCAGACTGGCACGCAACCGGTCCGGTTTGGCCGTTTACCATCTCGTAGTTGACGCGGATAATTCGGTTGGTTAGGTTGACACCAAGTTCGTCGCTGAGTTGACCGGTCACGATCATCGGCTTGGGCACGACTTCGCCGGTCAGCGGGTCGACCTCGCTCGTGTAGACGATCTGGTCGTCAACCGACATGACGGTGCGGCCAATGAGGTTGAACCCGTTGGCGTTGTTGGTCATGGTCAAACGGAAGTGGTCGTTTCCTGGCACTTGTGTGCACGGGTCCCACGCGCCCTGGATGCCGAGGTAGCTGACATCGAGCGGTTGGCATCCCTCGTTTGGAAGCGTTTCTTGGAACCGCAGAATTACGTTAACTGGGCCAAATCCATCGGGCAGGAAGGATTCGGGGTCAGCACGCAGGAGAGCGGGGTTGAGCGGAGAAATGTTGGACTTCAAACATCCAATGGTCTCCTCAACTTCCAAGCCATCCCCATCCAGATCGCGGTCGGGGATGTTGTCGCCGTTGCCGTCATAGAAGCACAAGTGAGAACCATCGGGTTCCACCTCGGGTAGCGAAATCACACCTGCGTTTGGAGCGAGGGTGGCTACAACTTGACGATGAAGCGTTCCTTGGAAGTCCGTCCCTTCGAAGATAACATCAACAAGCCCACCGTACGGGGTATCGGAGCCGGAAAGTGCTGTTCCTCCAGCATCGCGTATGCTCGTCTTGTTATCGTCAGAAATTTGAGCCGTAAAGTCCCACTTGTCGCCAGAACGCCGCAGGTTGTCTTCGGTTGAAATCACCTGCATGTAGGTCCTGCTGACCACCCAAACCGACTGCGAAACGGATGTGCCCTTGAGCAACGGTGTGCCAGCGTACTCGAACTGGAGACTGAAGTTGCCCAGTGCGTCGGAAGCGGACACGTTGAACGGAATCTCGAAGAAGCCGTTGTTGTCCGTGAAGTTGACACCTGTTCGTCCATCGAACGACCACGTATAGTTCACCGGAGCGTTGCGAACGGGTTGCAACGAATTGTCAACGAGCTTCGCTTGAATGGTCGTGTTCGTGTTTCGATAAGACGTGGGAGCGACGTGGTCTGGAAGTCGGTGGTACCCACAACGGTGACGTTGATGTACGCACCCGTAGGAGCCAGCGTTGACGTGTTTCCTGTGAAGTAGTAGGCCGAGTTGGTGAAATCGACACGGAGACCGTAGGTCCCTGCACCGTATTGACTGTACCACGACCAGTTGTAATCGTAGGTTGCGTCGCCGTCCTTCATGATGGGCCGCTGCGTGTAAGCGGTCTCACCGGCACCGAGGAACTGACCGTTCTTGTCTACGTCCACCTGCAGAGCGATGGGGTCTTGGTCCCACGGGTCGTTGGTTCGGTTGGTGACCTTACCGATGACTTGGAGGGATTCGCCCGTGTTCATTTCAGGAACGATCTCACAGCGGATTGGGCTGTTGGGGTCCGTTCGGTCTACACAGGGCCACACGGTGGCAAGTTGCTATCACCGCCGTTCACCAAAGCGATGAACCAGTGCGTGCCGTTTCCAGAGAGGAACGGTCGCAGGGCAGCGGCTTGTCCTGTGAGACCTTCTGGCGTACCGTCCCATGACTTTGGATACGGTTTGAACGCAGCAACGTCGTTGTAGTTCACACCGGCATTGGTCAGCGCGGGCTGGTGGAAGAGCGTCGACCAGTCGCCAAAGGTACCGTCGCCGTTGTTAACGGTTGAGTCGTAGTAATAGATTGGGCTCAGGCCGTCAAGAATCAGTGTGCCCTCGATGTTCATGCGGTGCATGATGCGAACAGAGAACGGTTCAGCCTCGTCTCCGTGCAAGAACGGGAAGGGCCACTCCGTCGCCAATTCGGGCGAAACACGAGCGATGATTTCGATGTCACCTGCTGGTAAACTCGTGTTGGTGTAATTGTAGCGCACGATGTCGCCGTTGCCGTCCAAGACAACGTCATGCTGCTTGGTCAAGTCGTTCCATGTGATTTCTTCATAACCACCAGGAATTTGCCCAACGCCGTTGTCAGCAGTTGAATTCCACTGAACCTGTTTCCACGTACCAGCAATGCCCAAGTCTTGGACAAAGGTCAACGACGCCCATCCCGAGGCGTCGGTTCGGTACCCGTTGTTACCCAGCCCTGTGAAGTTGGTTGGGGAAGTCAGATTACCAAACAAGCCTCCGAAGATGGAGAAGGTGATGGGGGAATTCTTGATTCGGTTGTCAAAGAGTCCACGGTCCCAATCAGCGGAGTAGTGTGCCTTGAAGTCAAGCCAGAACGGTTGCTCATCGCTACGGAAATAGGTCCAAGCAGAATAGTCAACGGTCATGTTGGCTTCGGCGCCGACATAGTAGGATTGGGATTGGTTACCGTTGAACATGAACATCTCCGTGACTTCGGCATACACACGATAGGTGGTGTTGTCGCCTACGGTCAAATCCTCTGGATAGAGGAATTGCCCCACACTGAAGTTTCCTGCAGCGTTGGTGAGAACATCGATGGTTTCGATGGCCGTGGTGTTGTTGGCGGTCCATTCGATATGAACCTGAACCGGCAGTTGAGGGGCTGCTTCAACGACGCCGGTGATGGGGTTCAGCCAGTCCACGTGCCCAGCAAAGATGGCCGGACTTTGGGCGTCGAGCCAGAGGTTATCGGGCAGGTTGAGCGTGATGTAGGTCGGAGCCTTGTCGTCAGCATCCAGAATGCCGTCGTTGTCGTGGTCCCAGTCAGAAGTGAGTTCGGCGTCTTCGGTGTGGTCAAAGTCAAGATCGTTGCGGGTGTCGTTGTCGTCGTCATCGTCGATGGCGTCAGGCCCCGTGGAAGAGTCACTTGGGTTGGCGAGTGCTTCTCCGTCGCCGAAGTCATCGTGGTCCCACGGGTTGGTCGAGTTCCGATCAAAGCGGGTAGGCCACAGGAGAACTTCGTCCTCGTCATGCATGCCGTCTTCATCGTCGTCTTCATCGATGTCGTCTCGAACGCCGTCGTTGTCGTGGTCAAACGGCGCCGTGATGCTTTCAAGCAACTCAACAGCGTTGGTCAAACCGTCACCGTCCCAGTCGTCATCAGCCCAGTTGACAATGCCGTCGTTGTCGTTGTCCCAGGTGGATTGTTCTTCACCCCAGAAACAGCCAGGAAGGAGTTCCTGGTCAACGTCCAAGCGTCCATCGTTGTCGTCGTCAGGGTCTTCGCCATCCGGGATAGCGTCGTTGTCGTTGTCAACGTCGTAAAGTGTAGGTTGGCGGAGGCCTTGGGACATGATTCCACGGTCCCAGACCGCTTGGTAGAAGCCGTCGTCGTCGGCATCGGCGTCGTTCCCGTCGTCGTCGTTGTCCACACAATTATCTCCGGAGAAGAAATTCCCGTTGTTCTGTCCTGTATCGTCGTCAAGGTCGAAGTTACTGTCCACTTCGAAGTAGTCCCATATGCCGTCGTTATCATCGTCAACGTCAAACCAATCGAAGATGGAATCGTAATCGTCGTCCAAATCAATGGTTGAGTTCGTGAAATCGCCGTCAATATCGCCGTCTACATCGTTCTTGAGCAGATCGGCCCCGAGTTCATCGGGGAAATCGGCCTCAGGGCCGTTATCGCTGTTCCACTGCCAAATGCCGGTCGCAAGCCCGATCCACGTGATGTAGGCATCTCGGTTGTCCGTCATTTGCGTATAGGTAACGGCAGAATCAATGGTTCCGTCGCCACCAAAGTCGTAGTGCCAGCATCCGATACCCTGGACGGGCGTACAGCTCCAGTTTCCAGAGGGGCCCCCGGCGGTTGCGCCTTGGTCAAAGGCAGCGTCCGGTCGCGTGGAATAGGGTGCACCAAATTGGGCGTTCACGCCGTTGAGAGGCATCTTGTAGGCAAGGGCATAGGAGTAGCCGCAGACGAATCCTTGGCCGAGATTACCAGCGGTCCAGCCGCAGACAGAGAGGTTGTAGCTCCCGCCCATCTTGATGTCATGGATATCGAGAACACCGTCATTGCCTTCGTCCTGATCCCACCAATCCGGCATGCCGTCGGCGTCCTGGTCGATGTCCAGTCCGTTGATGAGTGAGTCGCCGTCCGAATCAATGTCCCAATCGTTTCCTCCGTTGTAGGGGGACCATCGGGCAAAGAGGAACCAGTAGAATTCCGGAACGACGCCCGGTGTGACCGGGTTGGTGGTGGAATCGTAGCCGTTGTAGTTGAGCACAACATCAGCGAATGGGTAATGCTGGAACACCATGTTCCAGTGGTCGGTGGCGTTTGTGCCGTAGAGTTGGCTGTCGGCCGACCCGTCGAGGGCTCCACCGTCGTTGACAGGGTAATACGGCGTGGAGAAGGCGTCGGTTGCATCGTAATCGACGATACCGCAGTTGCCGTCGTCAGGGTCGTACAAATCGGAGATACCGTCGTTGTCGTCGTCCCAGTCAATGCTGTTCTCGAGACCGTCACCGTCAACGTCGGAATCGACATCGTTCGG
>JBMYQB010000007.1:0-2509 GCA_049600935.1 Candidatus Poseidonia sp. | reverse complement strand
ACCGTCGTCTCGGTACAGACCGCCGTTGATTTGATGGAGGTCATTGTCGTTGTCAAGGTCGCAATCCCAGTCTATGTCGAGAACATCGATGATACCGTCGTTGTCGTCGTCAACGTCATCCCAGTTGCTGATGCCATCGCCGTCCCAGTCATTGAACTGGGAGAACGAAGCACGTCGGGTCTGACATCGTGGGTCGGGGTTTACGGGGTTGGGATTGGCTTGAGTTGGACAGTTCCAGGTGGAAACGTCCGAAGCAGCATCGAGCGGGAACGAGTCGTTTTCGTTTTCGATGTTATCGTTGTCCAAGTCATAGGGAAGGTCTGCACCACCAACGGCGAAGTTGCCGAGGTTGTCAGGAGAGCCGGTTCCACCCATGTCGGTGTCGAGCCAGTCGTAAATGCCGTTGTAGTTTTGGTCGAAGGGTCGACGTATATCGTCGTCAAGGTCGTTGTCGTAGTCGATTTCACAATCGGTTGCGCCGTCTTGGTTGCCGTCGCTTCCAGGAACTTCGAAGTTCACGCTTGACACGCTTCCAACCGAAACTTCAGCACCCGAGTTGCCGCCTGTGACGGTCAATACATCGCCGTTGCTATAGCCTGAACCTGCTTTGTTGACGACCACGTTGGTGATCACGCCACCTGAGGTTGTGATATCGAGGGTCATGCCGGAACCTGCGCTGGTTGAAGACGAGGTAGCGACGTTGGTGCCGTCAACATAACTTGCACCGCCGTTGGTCAGGCTCACGCTGGTGACGCCACCGTTCTGAAGACCGGTGTAGTCGCTGGTTTGGTCGCCATTGGTATCGATTTCGATGCACGTGTCGGGGATGCCGTCGTTGTCATCATCGGGGTCGACCATGTCGAGAATACCGTCGTTGTCGTCGTCGGTGTCCGCAGAGTCTGGCGTACCGTCGTTGTCGTTGTCGGGGTCGAGGAAGTTGGGTGAACCGTCGCCGTCAAGGTCACCGTCGATAATGGTGGTGAAGGAGGGGGTGCCCTGAGCACCGAGTGCTTGGAAGCCCGAGGCACTCGCTCCAGGAGCGTTGACACGGTTGCGCTCCCAGTCCACGTAATCAACGCCGCCGGAGTATTGACGGTATTCGTTGAAGGTCCAAAGTCGGGAAGCGTCGTAGAGGCTGGCCGTGGTTGACATTTGCGTTGTGATACTGGCGTCGTAGGGGTGAGCGTCTGCAACATCAGGGACGCCGTCGTTGTCGTCGTCGGTGTCGAAGTAATCGGGCGTACCGTCAGAATCCAAGTCGCAGGGCCATGTGAACTGGTCAATGCGTCCGTCGTTGTCATCGTCCTCGTCGTAGCGACCCGGTCCAGCACCGTCGTTGTCTTCGTCGGTCACGCCGTCATTGTCGTGGTCCATTGGGTTCTGGTCAGCGAGGTAGAAATTGCCGATGGCACCGATGTCGGGGTGAGGGTGGTCGATGGTCGGGTCGAGGTAGCGGTCGGTGGAAACATTTCGTGGGTCCAAGCCTTGGGCCTCGAGCGCATCGTAGTCAATGGGCCCTTCGAGAATACCGTCGTTGTCGTCGTCCCAGTCGTCAACGTCGAGGATGCCGTCGTTGTCGTGGTCGTACGGGTCGGTTCCGTAGCAGCCGTCAAAGCGTTCGAGGAGGTCGTAAATGCCGTCGTTGTCGTCGTCAAGGTCGGCCAAGTCGTCGATACCGTCGTTGTCGTGGTCGCCTGCTCGGGTTTCTTCAAGGAACGTCGAGTACGAGGGGATGGCGGCCTCCAGGACCGACAAATCGACGATGATTCCTGCAGAAACACCTGGGTCAGACCACATGAGGTTGGTCAGGGCCTCGTGGGCCATGTCCAACCCGCCGTCGTGGACGCCGTCCCAGCCACCTTGACCTCCCTGGTCGGTGGATTGAACAGGCGTCATGCCAAGACTGCCCCCGTCAACCAGGCGGGTAGCCTTGGAGGCCTCTGGGCCATCGTGAACGGTTTGAACGATAGCGAGCAAACTGCTGGCCAGCATCAAAAACACGATCGTGATGGCCATGGAAAGTCGTTGTCGTTCTTCGATTTTTTGTGTGTGTTGTCGTGACAGCATGCGGGCACCTCGTAAACGCTTCTCCACCGAAATACCCTATTTCAAGGGCGTGGCGCGAATGTGCGGTTCCGTATCACCAACGCATCAGGGTATCATCGGCAAAGGAAACCTGCGCCAACCTATGAGCCGTGAAAGAAAAGGGGAGGAAAGGAGACGCCCTGGGGCCGTGGCCCCAGAGCACCTGTTGTACCCGTCAGAGACGGTTCTTTGACAGACAGTCAGTACGTCAACTTCAGAACTCGTAGATGTCGAGGATGCCGTCGTTGTCGTCGTCGTCATCTTCGTAATCGTCGAGGCCATCGTTGTCAGCATCGAATTGACCGGTGAGGTCGTTACCGTCGTTGACTTCAAACCAGTCCATGAGACCGTCGTTGTCGTCATCGTTGTCGGTAAGATCCCAAATGCCATCGTTGTCGTGGTCGTAGCGGTAGCTTCCGGCAAC
>JBMYQB010000006.1:0-61019 GCA_049600935.1 Candidatus Poseidonia sp. | reverse complement strand
GCCACCACGGTCGTTTCGATAGCCACGGTTGTTGTCTCGGCCACCACGGTCGTTTCGATAGCCACGGTTGTTGTCTCGGCCACCACGGTCGTTTTGATAGCCACGGTTGTTGTCTCGGCCACCACGGTCGTTTCGATAGCCTCGGTTGTTGTCCCGTTCGCCTCTACGATCGTCTTGGCGGCGTGAATCCGTTCGTTCCTCACGCTTTTTCTTTGGTCGGACGGTGACGTCCACGCCAATCAAGGCGTCCATGTCGAGTGACCGGTCAATGTGGGCAATGTGAGCGAGAGGATGGTCCGTATTTCCAATGACGCCGTCCACCTTTCCGATGTAGGTTCCATCGTCAGAGCGGATCATAATGGCGTTCAGTGCGGGGGATGACCCCTCAAAATGCACGAGCAAGCCACCTTCGTGACTGCGTGCTTCAACGGTGCCAGTAAACATCCCAAGACCCAATTCGGCCTGCGACCATCGCTTTTTGGTGTTGTCGGTTTAATCATCGTCTTTCCGACGAAGTGCGACAGCGGCACCGAGCATGCACACCGTGGTGAGGAAAGAGATGGAAGGCAAGGCACCGTCCTCCACGTCCGAAGGACTGGGGGCAATGGTGGTCGCATCTTCGACCAGAGGCGCAGGAATCGCCACAGCGAGTTGTGTGGTCGCACCCGACTCGTCTACGGCCGTGATGACGACGTCGTAGTCGGTCAAGCCGTTGGCCATGCAGATGGCCGTTGAGACTTCAACCACCCAATTGATGCCGTCGATGGTGAAGCCCTGATAGTCAGCACCGCAGATGGTGAGGCTCATGGTAACGGCTTCCAAATCGGGGTCGGATACCAAGCCGAACATCTCAAACTTCAGTTGGCTTTCGTCCCAGGTGGCGTTTTCTCCGTCGAAGTTCACCGCTACGGAAACGACGGGAGGTGAGTTTGGTTTGGTCAAGCCCAGTGAGATTTCTGCAGCATGGTCGAGCATGTTGGTGGCTTCGGCCATCACGCTGAATTCAAAGGAACCCGGGCGGATGCTGGTCAGGCTTACGGCCGTGGTGACGGGGGTCGATGCGACGGTGATCGTATCACCGGTACCTCCCAACTGGCCGTTTTGAAGTGCCTTTGCCGAGAACAAAAATTCACTCACGAGGCCGGACGAAGTGATGGTGAGCCTTGCGTTCTTACCGTCCTCATCCACCGTACCCGTGGCGGTGTAGAGCGTACCAAAGGTCCAGGTTCTCGAGTCGTTTTCATCCACGGCACCCAACGGGTCAACGGCATGACAGGTGGCTGAGGTTTGTGTCGCTCCTTCGGGCTGTGTGATGAAGAAATCACCCAGGACGTTCGTGGAGACGCCCCATCCGTTGTCGTCAAAGGCGCATTGTAGGGACCATCCATCGTTGTCAAGGGCCCAAGCATTTCCGGTTTCTGCCGTGGCAAAGCGCCAAGTACCTGCTCCCGAGGTCGGAATCTTCGTACCGTTCTCCGGTGCTTGAGCCGTCCATGCGGGTGCATCGTTGGTTTCGGGTTCTTGGGTCGTGAAATCCATGAACATGTTGCACACCAAATCCCACTGCGTTCGGTCAAACGAGACCAATTGCGTGACTTTCAAGGCGCCGTCGGGCAGGTAAACAAAGGACGGCTCACCGATGTGGTCGCACGTCTGGCCGCTTTCGGGTTGATTGTCAACCACTCTGAAGTCGTACATCCGCAGACCGGACAGCACCGGGAAGGTGACCACCAAAGCAGCATCGCTCATGTTGCTGATGTTCATGGCGAGCGTGAAATTGGAAACGCCGCTGTTCGGGAGCTGGTCCCATCGAACGTTGTTGGTTTGACCGTCGGCTACGAAGAGGCTGATTTCCATATCGTCGGTGGTTGACGTGGGCACTTCTTTGCAGTCCTGGTCGGCACCAAAGTTGGTGCAGGAGCGGGCGTCTTGGTGACCATCAGGAACCAGATTGACCTCATCGAGTGCAATTCCATCCTCAACGAATTCGAAGTCGTTCCAGTCCACGCTTCCAGAATGGGGAATGCCTTCTCGCATGCCAAGTCGGGTTTCCATGTCGGCGATGCACTTCGGTCCGATGCTGCGAACAGCATCTCGTTCATCGGTGCTGATCCACTCGTTATCGCCGCCCGGCAGCCCCTCGAACAAGCCGTCAAGGTTGTCTCGAACGATGGCCGAATTGGAACCGTTCACCCAAGCATTGGCGTACATGTCGCCCGTCGCCCAGTCGTCGAGAATGTTGAGTTCAAACAGGGCAAAATCGTATTCAAACAGGTCTTCAAACGAGTAGCCGCTGCAATCGACGTCCAAGGTTTCTTGGCGACCTTCCGCAGAGGATACCAGCGGGGCATCATGGAAGGCTGTGAACACGGGCGCAGAGGTAATTCCCACCATCAGGAGCGCAAGCAGGACGGCGAGGAAAGGTGCAGACAGTCGGTGTGTCATAGGGGCCGGTTGACTTTCGCCTTCATGAAGAATTGGTTGAAACCGTCAAGGAACGAGCCGTTCCATGCGGCGGTGGAGTGCCCACCACGGCACGACCGTCCAGAGAACGGCGGCGAACCACGATTGCCAGGCTGCAACACCACGGTCGACCGTCGGGAGTTGCGTTTCGAGGAGGTGGTGGTAGACGCCGTTGGGTGAAAGCAGGTCCAGCATGCCTTCAAGCGCCACCCATGCCGGGTCGTTGGCTTCACCGACGGCCACACCGGAGGCGTAAGCGACCATGGAGGTCACCAGCGCCCAGAGGAAGGTGAAGAAGAACCAGACGCCGATACCAAAGGCGATGGCTGTGCCCTGTTCCTTCGCCGATGTTGAAGCAAGAAGAGCAAAGAGGGTGTACCAAAGGACCACCAAGCCGGTTGAAAGGGCGTAGACCGCCGTCTCCGTGAGTGTCGGCCATTCCCCCAAACGGAACCGTACCACCAACACCGAAGCTGCAAGAAGAACATAGACGGGAATGAGAATGCTTTGAGCGTGACCGAGGATAAGTGCGGAGGCTTGATGTTGACGGGGCATGGGTTGGGCGAGCCGCACCTCAAGCATCCCACTTGCACGGTCTTTGCTCACGCCGTCAAACGCCATCAATACGGCACACATCGTAGCGCCAAACACCACGCCAAGCGAGGCGTAGAACAGGATTTCCATCGCCGTATCGGGTTGATGACCGCCGGGAAGCACGATGTTGGGGTCGGAAAATCCCCACGCCATTCCCGGGAGGAAGAGGAGGAGAATCGGGAGCATGATCTTCAACCGAATACCGGCCAACCGCTCCCTTCGAATTCGTGCCGCCACGTTGAGGATTCGCGAGAGGTCACTCATCTTCTTTCACCTCCATTGACCGCATGGGTAAGAGGGCAGAGGAAGCCACCTCCAACGAAACATCGTCCACGCTCATCCCCGTTGCTGCACACAACCATTCGACAAGGTTTGGTCGTACAGGAGCCCATGAGGTAATGTTCGCACCCGCCTCCAAGGCCGTATCAAGCGCTGCCTTTGGACGGTTGTTGACCGTTAACGACCACTGCCCGTCTTCCTGTTCAAAGGCCACGATATCCTCCGCGGCGGCCAATGTCATTCCGTCCACTTCACCGGTTCCCGTGATGGTGTAGCGTCCCTCAAGACCAAGCCTTTGTTCGACGTCGCTAAGCGGTCCCTCGTCAAGCAACTGACCTCGATGCAGTAAGGCGATGCGGTCGATGAGCCCCTCAAGTTGAGCGACCATGTGTGAGGAGATTACGATGCTCACGCCCTTGGACGCCAGCGTGCGAACCAAGGCAGCAAAGGCTTCTGCAGCAACGGGGTCAAGACCGTTGAACGGTTCATCAAGAAGGAGGACCTTCGGAGAGCCCAAGAGCGCTGCCGCAATCGATAATCGCTGTCTCATGCCTTGGCTGAGGTTGTCGAGCGCCTCGTCCCGACGAGTTCGCAGCCCGACCAGGGCCAACAACCGCTCGACCTTTTTTTCAGCGGTTCCTCGCATTTCGCCCAGTTGCTTGAGCGCCTCATACACCGTCGTGCGCCCCTGCCAGCGAACTTGCTCGGGCATGTGTCCGACCCATTTTCGCAAGTCGCTTACGGGATGTGATTCCTTGGACTCAAACCGTGCCTTGATCTGTCCTTTCTGTACGGGAAGAATCCCGGCCATCATCCTGAGGAGGGTGGTTTTTCCCGCTCCGTTCGGTCCGATAAGTCCCAAAACAGCGCCTTCGTACAGGTCAAGGGACAGACCAACGATGCCCGGCCCTTCTCGTGTAGCCCACGGCTTGAGCAGCCGAGGAGCCGGAATGGCGTGTCGGTGTTGAACCGACTTGAAGGAAAGGATTGCTTCCGCCATGCTTGCTGGGACGGGAAACCCCAGCATCAACCTTGGCGAGAGGCGAACCTCTATGGCGGGCAAGTTTCTGTTGAGTCTTGGTATCGACGATGTGGCAGGGCGTGGTTCAGTCCTTGGCGCCGCTTGTTGGGGGTGGGTTTGCGCTCTACATCTACCACCGGCGAACCAACGAATCAGAGGAAGGCCACTGGACAGGCGCCATTGGGAGCAACGGGGTGCGGATGGCCTTTGCCTTCGCTGCCCTCATCTGGATTGTCCCAGCGGGCGCGCTGTTGACCCTCCCTCTGCTGTTGCTACTCTCTGTTCTCAGTCCAGCAGGGCGCCAGGAATGGTCCGAGGAGCGAACGCCTCGATTGGTGGCGCTGAGTGTTGCCGTTCTTTGCATGGGAGCGACCGGTTTTCTTCCAGTTTCCCAACCCGTCGCACCCGATGACTGGGGCCAGCCCTTGTTCACCGAAAACCCGCATGCATCGATGTATCCCGCCAGCGAGCAATACACATGGGTCACCACGGACGTGGTGGTGCTGCAGTCCCTCACCCTGCGCCTTCCGCACCAACCAGGCGTCATGGGGGCTGAGACGGTGGCGCTGACCTTGGCCTCGCTGATGAACATGGAAACGGGTCGACTCCATCAAGCGATTGAGTTGATTGACGAGGAGGTGCCTTTCGTTCGCCTCAACCCCGAAGAGATCACCCTGAAACCCGTTCTGGCACCGTCCACCCTCGACATCATCATCGGCAGTTGGGACTCTGGCGACGTTGAGACCGTGGTGTACAGAGCCTACGACATCAACACCACGGCGTTTGGTTCCGACCCGCAAGGGACGAAGGTCGGTGAGGTCTCCATGGTTGCTAGAGCCTCGTGGGGCGGCCAGTTGGACATTCTGGTCATCGTTCGACCGCTTCCACCACCCAACGTGGACTACGATGGCATCGGCGAGCAGTGGATTCGGGATTGGCTCATCGCTCGAAGATGAGGCCTCATCACCGCAATCTCGTTTGATGTTCAGTAGCGAACCTTCTGACGGGTGAGGGTTCGCCAAATGCGCTGCAGCGGGTCATAATACCGGTCAACCACACGTTCCTTGAGTTGGATGATGGCATCGTCGGTGATTTCGATGCCGGCAGGGCAGACCTCGGTGCAGCATCGGGTGATGTTGCAGTATTCAACACCGAACTCCTTCTTGATTTCAGGAACACGGTCCTCGGTGTCGAGCGGGTGCATTTCGTACTGAGCCAAGCGAACAAGGTTTCGCGGTCCTGCAAAGTCATCGAAGAGCTCGTGGTCTCGCAGGACGTGGCAGGTGTTGACGCACAGGAAGCATTCAATGCACTCACGGAAGTGTTGCACGCGGTCGGCTTCCATCTGATTGAATTCCCAATCCATGCTCTCCGGGCCGTTGATGGGGGCAATCCGCTGGGCCACATCGTAGTTCCAGCTCACGTCGGTGACGAGGTCCTTCACGTGAGGGAAGGTCTTCATTGGGCGGATTTCGATGGGTTGGCCAGCTGGTGTTTCTGCGACAACGTCGCTCATTCGTGTCATGCACATCAGGCGGGGCCGTCCGTTAATTTCTGCAGAGCATGAGCCGCACTTGCCGGCTTTGCAGTTCCAGCGGACGGCCATGTCTGGCTCTTGGTCGTGTTGGATTCGATGGAGACAATCGAGCACCACCATGCCCTCGTCGAGTTCCAGTTCGTAGGGTTGAAGTTTGGCTTCGTCGCCTTCGCCTCGTAGAATGTTGAACGATTGTTTGGTACCTTTGAGGGACATCAGTTTCCACCTCCTGCTTCTGCTGCGCGGTCAGCGATCATCGCCTTCACTTCCTTGAGGGCGTCTTTGAGGTCGTCGCGGATTTCCTCAACCGGTTCCTGTCGAATGTTCATTTCACCGTCTTTCATCCAAATGATGTTGATGGTCTTGCCCCAATAGTCGTCTTCGGGTGTGGGAAAATCGTCCCTCGTGTGGCCGCCACGGCTTTCCTCTCGCGTGATGGCGGCCAGCGTGGCGGCATGGGACACATCGGCCATGTTCAGGAGGTCGAGGGCTTGGTGCCAACCGGAATTGTACTTGCGTGATGTACCCGACGAACAGGCCAAGGCTCGTTCCTTGAACGACTTGATGTCGTCAAGCGCTTCTTCAAGTTCGGCTTTGGTTCGAATGATGCCGACCTTGGCTTGCATCATGTCTCGCATTTCGTCGTAGATTCGGCCGGGGTTTTCGCCACCTTCTCGCTGAAGCGGTGCGAGCATGTCGCTGATGGCTTGCTCCACCTGAGCGTCGTCAATCGATGGCTGAGCGAGGTCCTGAGCACGGTTGGCGGCAAATTCACCCGCCCGCTTACCAAACACGATGAGGTCGGAGAGGGAGTTTCCGCCTAATCGGTTTGCGCCGTGCAGGCCAGAGGCCACCTCGCCGCAAGCGAACAATCCGGGAACCGTGGTCTCTTGGGATTCAGCATCGACGACAACACCGCCCATCACGTAGTGGGCCGTAGGACCGACTTCCATCGGTTCTTTGCTGATGTCGACGCCTGCAAGTTCCTTGAACTGGTGGTGCATGGAGGGCAGTTTCTTCATGATGGCTTCCTCACCGCGATGAGAAATATCGAGGAAGGCACCGCCGTGGGGGGAGCCACGACCGGCTTTGACCTCTTCGTTGATCGCCTTGGCCACCACGTCTCGGGTGAGCAATTCTGGCGGTCGGCGAACGGTGGCGAGTTTCCCGCTCACCACTTCTTCGACCCACTGGTCGGCTTCTTCGATGGTGTCGGCGTGGTCGCCTGCGAACATCTCCGGCACGTAATCGAACATGAATCGGCTGCCTTCGCTGTTGGTTAAGCGCCCACCTTCACCACGCACGCCTTCGGTGACCAGGATGCCGCGAACGGACGGTGGCCACACCATGCCGGTAGGGTGGAATTGAACGAATTCCATGTCGCGAAGTTCTGCGCCAGCCCACAGGGCAAGGGCATGACCGTCGCCGGTGTATTCCCAGGAGCCCGAGCACACCGACCAGCAACGCGTGATGCCGCCGGTCGCAAGGACGACGGATTTGGCGGAGAAGGCGTGGAATTCACCGTCAACACGGGTGTAGGCGACGCAACCCGTGACACGGTCGCCTTCTTTCAGGAGGCTTCGAACGGTGTATTCCATGAAAATGTCAATGCCTTCGTGGATGCCCCGTTCTTGCAGGGTTCGAATGATTTCCAGGCCCGTAGCGTCGCCGACGTGAGCGAGGCGAGGGAAGGTGTGGCCGCCAAAGTTTCGCTGATTGATGAGGTTCTTTGGCGTGCGGTCAAACACAGCGCCCCACTGTTCGAGCTCTCGAACACGGTCCGGGGCTTCTTTAGCGTGGAATTCTGCCATGCGCCAGTTGGCAAGCCACTTGCTGCCTTTCATCGTGTCGTGGAAGTGCACTTTCCAACCGTCTCGAGGGTCGGCGTTTTGGAGCGCAGCAGCGCATCCACCCTCGGCCATGACGGTGTGTGCTTTTCCGAGCAGGGACTTGGTGATGATGGCGGTCTTGGCGCCGCTTCGAGCCGCTTCAATGGCGGCGCGGAGACCTGCTCCACCTGCGCCGATGACGATGACATCGTATTCATGTTTCGTAATGTGTTCACTCATCGTCTCACCTCACACCACGAAGAGCACCATGTCGCTCAAGCGGCCATCGGCCACGGCCAGCACCCAAAGGTCGCCAAGGAATACGAAAATCAACGAGGTCCAGAACCAAAACCCGTGAGAACGGTTGAGGATGCTGATCTTGCCAAACAGCACGCCTCGGACTCGACTGATACCGGTGGTCCAGCGGTCCAGCATGCCTCCGGCGAGGTGCCGCAGGGCGTGGCAGGACGTGACGTACATCGTGAGCAGGAAGGCTTCAATCCCCATCACGAAGGTTCCGATGGAAACGCCGTAGCCGTCGTAGCTTGCGGAGTGGAAATGCATGGTGTGGGTGACGTCCCACCACTTGATGACGAGAATGATCATGGCGGCGTAGAGGAAGTAGCGGTGCAAGTTGTTGAAGATGAACAAGCGCTTCTCGCCTTTGTAGCCGATCGCTTTGTTGATGTCAGGTTCGTCCACCCAACAAGCGGTAGGGCTGGCGAAGAACGTGCGGTAGTAGACGCGTCGCATGTAGTAGCAGGTTCCACGGAAGCCAAAGGGAATCCAGAGAACAAGGATGGCGGCGTTGACCCATTCGGGATGGTTCCATTCGTTCAGGCCAAACAGACTCCATTCGAGGACGTTAGGCGAGAAGATGGGCGACATGACCGTACTGCCGTGCAGGGCATAGGAAATGTCAGCGTCATAGAGAAACAGTCGCCAAAAGGTGTAGATGAGAGCGGCGGTGAGGCCGACACCCATGGCCAATGGTTGGCTCCACCAATTATCGATTCGATTGGTGCGCCCCAGTCCGTTCAGGACCGGGAGTTTGATGCCTTCACCCATTCAAAGTCCCCCTGTTCCCTACGGGAACAATCCACTCCAGCAGCGCAGGGTCTTTGAGGTTCACCATTGAGCCGCATGCCGTTTATGAAAGAAATTCAAGCCAATTCCGACCAATTGACCTCGGCCTCGACCATTTCGATTTCATCGACGTCCATCTGAGCGAGCTGGAGTTTGCCCGACAGTTCGTCGTTGACGGCGTGCCAGTAGGAGTAGGCTTCAATGACCCAAATACCGGATTCACGGGTTCCGTTTCCTGAGCCCTTCACACCACCAAACGGCAGGTGAGCCTCAGCACCGGTGGTGGAGTTGTTGATGCCCGTCATGCCGGCCTTGATGCCGGTCTTGTAGCGATAGGCTTCAAGACGGTCGTTGGTGTAAATGGCCGAAGAAAGTCCGTAGGGGCTGGCGTTGGCGAGGTGGAGTGCGTGGTCGAAATCCTTCGCCTTCACCACGGTGACCACCGGGCCGAAAATTTCCTCGTGGAAGCATTCCATGTCCTCGGTGACATCGACAAAGACGTGGGGCCACATGAACACGCCTTCCGAGGCATCGCCCATGAAGTTCTCAGGGGCACTCTCAGCGGTGATGGGGCCTTCTCCCCAAATCTGGGTGGCGCCGCTGGATTTGGCCATCTCGAGTCCTTTGAGGAAATCCTCAGCGTACTTTTCGGAAAGCATGGGTCCGTAGAGCACGTCCTTGTGAACCAGCGAGTTGCCGATGCGTGTTGACTTGACCTTGGCCATGAATTTCTCCATGAATTCGTCGTAGATGCTTTCGTGGACGATGAGGTTGCCAAGGCTGGTGCAACGTTGTCCAGCCGTACCAAAGGCCCCCCAATAGGCGCCTTCCACGGCGTTGTTGATGTCGGCCGAGGGCATGACGACCAGCGGGTTCTTTCCGCCCAATTCAAGCGAACAGGAGACGAGGTTACGTCCACATACTTCGCCGATCATCTTGCCAACACCGGTCGAACCGGTGAAGGAGATTTTGTTGACGAGTCCCTCATCGACGGCGTCAACGAGGTACTGGCCTGCGCCGCTTCCCTTGCCGTGAACGAGGTTGATAACACCGTCCGGTAGCCCTGCTTCGTGCATGATGCGGGCCAGTGCAAACGAGAGGAGCGGGGCGTCTTGTGGACTCTTCCACACGCAGGTGTTGCCGCACATGATGGCGGGGATCATCTTCCAAAATGGAACGGCTGACGGGAAGTTGCAGGCGTTGATGATGCCGCAAACCCCGAGCGGGCGTCGGTAGGTGAAGAGTTCTTTATCCGGCAATTCGGAGTTCACGGTCTGTCCGTAGAGACGGCGCCCCTCGGACTGGAAGAACAGACAGGTGTCAATGGCTTCCTGAATTTCTCCGCCGGATTCCTTGAGCGTCTTGCCAATTTCCCTGGTTTCGAGGGCCACGAGGGCATCCTTGTGTTCCATCAAGAGACGGCCCATGTTGCCAATGATTTGACCACGGGTTGGGGCGGGCGTGGCGGCCCATGCTGGGAAGGCAGCGTGAGCGGCGTGAAGTGCTTCTCGTACATCGTCACGGGTTGAGAGCGGAAATTCACCCAGGCAGTCGGCCAGGTGAGCAGGATTGGTGGAACGGAAGGTGCCGCCGTCGCTTGCGCCGGTCAATTGCCCGTTGATGATGTTGTAGCCACGCACGGCTGGTTTGCCCGTGGGATTGTCAATTTGCATGTATTCCAAGCCCGTTTCAAGAACATGAGTCATGGTTTTGGCGAATTGAACCCGTCTCTTCAATGTGATGGAAGGTGAGGTTGGACGGTTGTTTTCGTCATTCATCAATCTACGGGCTGGGGTTTATATCGCCCCTGCACGAAGTTTCATCGTGAGCAGGTCAAGGACCCGGTTGAATTTCATTATATACCGTAGATTGTTCATTGAAGTTGAGAGGGAGCATCATGGCAGATAAAGACGACAGCATCGAACTCCGCGTTTCCAAAGCCATCCCCTCCGATGTTGGCTTCGGCAGGGCGCGCATCTCTTCGGAAATGGGACTTGACCTCAAGCCTGGCGATTTCGTTGAAATCAGCGGCGAAGAACGTTCCACGGCCGCCATTTACTGGCGAAGCCGACCCGAAGACGCCAAGATGGACATCATTCGAATGGACGGCATCATCAGGAAAAACGCAGGCGTGAGCCTTGGAGACAGGGTTACGGTTCGCAAGGCAAAGGCTGAGGAATGCAAGAAATTGACCATCTCGCCGGTCATGGCCAACAAGCAGAAGGTGAAGTTTGGACCTGGGATTGAGGGCTTTGCCAAGCGAGGTCTTGCCAAGCGGCCCGTGGTGGCCGGCGACCGCATCTTTATTCCCGGCATGACCCTCTTTGCCGAAGCCTTACCCTTTGCCGTCGTTCAAACCGTGCCCAAAGGCATCGTCGTCGTTACCACCGATACCGAGATTGTCATCAAAGACGAGGCCGTGGCCGAAGAGGACGTTGGCCAGTCCGAAGGCATCACCTACGAGGACGTCGGTGGCATTGGCCAACAACTTCAGAAGGTTCGTGAGATGATCGAACTGCCGCTCAAACACCCGGAATTGTTCCGGCGTCTCGGCATTGACCCTCCCAAAGGCGTGCTGCTCCACGGCCCTCCTGGCACTGGAAAAACGATGATTGCAAAGGCGGTGGCTACCGAGGTCAACGCCCACTTCAAGAGCATCAACGGTCCAGAAATCATCTCGAAGTACTACGGTGAATCCGAGAAGCAACTGCGAGAAATTTTCGATGAGGCTGCGGACAACGCACCCGCTATCGTCTTCATTGACGAAATTGATTCCATTTGCCCCAAGCGTGAAGACGTCACGGGCGAAGTGGAACGCCGCGTCGTTGCTCAAATGCTCACGCTCATGGACGGTATGCAGGGACGGGACAACGTCGTGGTGATTGGAGCTACCAATCGGCGCGATGCCCTCGACCCTGCTCTCCGTCGACCGGGTCGCTTCGACCGTGAAATCGAAATTGGCGTTCCCGACCGAGAAGGCCGCAGCGAAATCATGGACGTTCACACGCGGCAAATGCCCATCGCTGATGATTTTGACATCGCCTGGGTGCTTGACAACACCTACGGCTTCGTGGGTGCCGACCTCGCTGCTCTCGTGCGTGAAGCCGCCATGCGAGCCCTACGAAGGTATCTCCCTGAAATCGACCTTGATGAAGAGACCCTTCCGCCGGAAGTACTGGAGAAAATGGAGGTCTGCATGGACGACTTCAAAGAAGCCATCCGAGACATTGAACCCTCAGCTCTCCGTGAGATTTACGTTGAAGTTCCCGAAGTAGGCTGGGACGAAGTCGGCGGCCTCCAGGAAGTCAAAGACCGCCTCAAGGAATCGGTGGAATGGCCACTTACCAAGCCTGAACTCTTTGAGCACTTTGGCATAAAACCACCTCGGGGTATCGTCTTGTTTGGTGCCCCAGGAACGGGAAAAACGCTGCTTGCGAAAGCCATTGCCAACGAGGCTCAGGCCAATTTCATCAGTATCAAAGGTCCTGAACTCATCTCAAAGTGGGTTGGTGAATCGGAGCGCGCCATCCGTGAGATTTTCAAGAAGGCCAAGCAATCTGCTCCATCGATCATCTTCCTCGACGAGTTCGAATCCATTGCCTCCATGAGAAGCGGTGGCAGCGCGTCGGAAGGCAGCGATGTTGGCAACCGTGTCGTGAATCAACTGCTTGCGAGCATGGACGGTGTTGAATCTCTCGACGGGGTCATCATTGTGGCGGCCACCAACCGTCCCGAAATGATAGACCCTGCCCTGCTGCGAAGCGGTCGCTTTGAGCGCGTCCTCCACGTCCCACCGCCCGATGCAGGTGCTCGCGAATCCATCTTTGGCATCCACAGCGAAGGCATGCCACTCAGCAAATTCTCCTTTAGGGACATTTTGACTGGCATGGACGGCTTCACCGGTGCGGACATTGAAGCGGTGTGCCGTGAAGCGGCGCTCATCTGTATGCGTGCTGGAAAGAAAAAGGTCACAAAGTCTCACTTTGAAGAGGCTATTTCACGGGTTCGACCGACGGTCACTCCTGACATGCTCGAGTACTACCAAAAGATGGAAACTCGCCTGACTTCGGGACTGACCAACATTAAGCGAAACCGAGACTTCAGCCGCGGCATGGAAACCATGTGAGGGTGAATCAATCACCGACGCATTGATGTGATTCCGCCCCTCCAAGGTGAGCAAGGAGTCGGACTGCATGGCGATTTTTGGTCGTGAAATACTCGGAAACGCCGTGGTTGACCGAACCGGGGCCGTGATGGGTGTGTTGGCCGACATGCACGTTGACCTCAACACCGGGCTCATCAGTGAGTTGCTGGTCGAGGTGGACGCAGGATTGAACGCCGATGCCCTCCCGTTTGATAATGTTGGAAACACCGTCAAAATACCCGGAAATGCCGTGGCTCGTATCGCAGAAAAAATCCATTTGAACACCTGATGGTCTGGGATGCGCCGATGAGCATTTTTCCCACTTGGGTGGACAACCTTCTAAAGTCAGTGTGAGCCGTATTCGGGTGGGAATCCTCTCCCTGTGATTCGTATGCTTGGCCTTCCTTCCAATTTCAACGCTCGGAGGTTGGCTCTCCAAGCGTCGTTTTGGGCGGTTATGCTGATTTTATTGATGACGATTCTTCTCAATTTCATCAACCTCAGTGCCACCAATCAACTCTCTGCCTACGACGATGACTGGAACGACATGTCCGCTTTCCGTGAAGACATCAAGGATATGGGGATTGAAACACGCTCCCTCGTAAGCAGCCCGCTCCTGCTCGCCGACATCGAAGACCCACGAAACACCACCTACGTGTTGGCGGGTGTGGAGCGCGACACCCTTTCGCTGCCTCAGTTTGACGATGATGGATTCATCACCATCGCCTCGGGTGCAGGGTATTCTCCCTCAGAAATCAACGCCATCGTTGAGTTTGTCGAAGCCGGCGGCACGGCCATGATCTTCGAAGACTACGGCTATGCGAACACCATTGCTGAAGCCTTCGGCATACGCTACACGGGTGAGCAAGTCTTCGACACCACATACGCTGCTGAATTGGATTTCAACTATGTCTGGATGTGCGTTCAGAGCAATCCCTGCGGCATGAACGGCACTCAGCTTGACCCCTCCACGCTCTCAACGCACGAGCGTTGGGCGCAGGTAGGCGGGCCCGGCGAGCACCCCTGCTCCAAACTTGACGAACAGAATTTCGTGTCTGGCGAGGCACCGTTGTGCGAACAACACATGATCAACGGGCGTGTTGATTACAACGGCACCTACCAACTCCTGCTCAACAACATCACGGGGTTGGAAATCATTCCAGGTGTCCGTGGTCCGCTTTCCGAGGTCGCCGTCCGTGCGCTAACCAGCAACGAGGCAACGGTCGACGTCAACGGCGACGGTGAGATTTGGGTTGGCAACGAAATCACACCTGAAACCCCCGACCGATGGGGCCAATTCAACCTCAGCATCGAGGCCTGCGCCCGAGCCAGTTGCTCACCCACGGATGGTGGACGGGTTGTGTTCGTCGCCGATGGTTCTGCTCTCATCAACGCCATGTACGATTACGAGGGCTTCAACGAAGGAAAGTACGGACCGACCGACACGATGATGCCCAGCAACGACAATCGGAAGTGGGCACTCGATTTTATCGCTGAAGCGTTGATGAGCGAGCGTATTGATGAAGTTGGCGAACCGGCCGAGAACGCCATGGTCATCTTCGACGAGTCCCGCCATCCACAGAGCGCTCTGGCCGCTGATTCTTACAACACCGTCTACTTCCTTCTCGTGTATTTCACGGGCGAAGGATTGGCGATGCTGCTTCTGTTCCTCATTCTGTTCATCACCTTCGAAGCCGTGCTCATCAAGAAACGAGACCCAGAGCCTTGGCGACACGTGTTCAGCATCATCTACTACGGCTTTGGTGATGCGAATCGCTACGCATACTACTCCAAAGTGGAAAAAATCCGACAGGTCTTCCTTTCCAAGGTTCGCAATCAAAACGGATTGAACCGAGAAGAATTCCAGGCGATGAAAGCCAACGAACTGGTATCGATGATCAACGACCCTGTTTTGGCGAAATTTGCCGTTGAATCCAGCAATAAATACACGCTTGAACAGACCGTTGCGCTGGTGAAACGCATCAAAGCGTGGGGGCGTCAGTGAGGTGTGAACATGTGGACACGTAAGGCAGCCTTCACGTTCACCGGCGGAATTGCGCTGGTCTTGATCGGGATGATGATTTCCAATCAACAAATGATGATTCTCGGGTTGAGCCTCATCGCGTTCATCGTCGTGAACTCGTGGATTTCGGGCCACGGCGACGTTGAGGTTCAACGCACGCTCTCTGCCGACAACCTCTACAAGGGCGACGACCTGTACGTTGAACTTCTCGTCACCAACCGCAGCAATCGGAAGACGCAGATGCTGGACATCTACGATAACATTCCGCACGAGATGAAGCTACGTAGTGGGCTGAATCAAATGCAACTTAATCTCCGTCCGGGTGAAAGTGCTCGAATCCGCTATGTTTTGCGATGCCCGCTGCGCGGACACTATTCCATCGGGCCCGTTTCACTGCGAGCTCGCAACACCTTCAACCTCGGTGTTGAGGAGATGTATGTTGATCACCACAGCGACATCGTCATTTTCCCACAAATCAAGGACATCGAAGAAGCCTTCTTGCGAAGTCGAACGCCAAAAATGTACACTGGAGCCACCACCTTGCGCACCCCCGGTCAAGGCTCCGAGTTCTACTCGCTTCGAGAATATGTTCCGGGAGACCCGTTCAAGAACATCAACTGGAAGGCCTTTGCACGGACCGGCGACCTGATGGTCAACGAAAAGTGCCGCGACGCCGTGACCGACCTCTACCTCATCCTTGACAGCCGAGACCTTGCCCGTATCGGAACGGTGCTGAAGAATCCCCTTGAAATGGGAACGGTCTCCGCAGCGAGCCTTGCTGCGTTCTTCCTCAAACGCCGAGATTCCGTGGCGCTGGCGATTTACGACGAGAAACTGTCCTACTTGCCTCCCGATACGGGCGACAAGCAGTACTTCAAAATCCTGAGCGCCCTTGCAGGTGTACGCCCCCAAGGCGCCATGCCCCTGCAAGCGGTGACCAACTCCTTGAGCGGACGGTTCAGCCGTGGAAGCCCGGTCTTCATCATCTCCTCATGCGAGGGTGACGGAACGGTGCCTGCAGCCGTTCGAGACCTCGTTGGACGTGGACACGAGGTCACCGTCCTATCGCCATCAAGCGTTGACTTTGAGCGATTGGTGAGCCGTATTCCACGGATGTCCTATGAAGTTCTCAAGTTGGAGCGACAAAACCGCCTGACGACTCTTGCAGGTTCGGGTGCGCAAGTTATTGATTGGATGCCCGACATGGATTTGTCGCAGGCCTTGATGCAGGTAAGGGGGTACTGAAATGGCGGGTGAAGTCGGTCTTCAATCGGACGTCTACCTCGACGGTGCGGCAAAGCCTCGAACGCTTCACTTGAAGAACCTGCGACGCCAGTGGCAGATTCTCGCCCTTCAAATCATCGCCACCGTGGCGCTGGTGGGGATGTACCTCGAGGTTGTTTCCACCTACGTCGTTGGTTCAATCGACCACACCATCCTCTTCGACTCCATCGAATTGCTCATCTCTGACCAATTGCCGTTGGGTGATTGGCTTACGGGCGAAGGGCGAACGGGCATGGCTCGCTTTTTCGTTCCGTTGGTACTGGGTTTGTCCTTTGGCGGTGTCATGGCGTTCATTGCCTTCCAGTCTCCGAAGGTTCAGCAGCGAATCAAACTCGGCTTCATTGTCGGTCTCATCGTGCTTCTCGTAGGGCGCCTTGTCCTTTCCTGGTTTGCTGGCATGCTCTTCTCGTTTGACCTGCGTTTGCCAACCAACGATGAATTGGAAACACTGCAATGGCCGTTGTTGATGATCATGTCGCTCATGATTCTCTTCATCTATCTCCTTCCCGTTATCATGGGTACTCGAGGCATCTGGGGGCTCTCTCGGCGTTCCATTGCATGGGCCATTGGGTTCACGCTTCTGTTCTTGGGCATTCACGCTATCCTCACCTTCCCGCTCATCAAATCCCAACTGGGTGCGTACGGTGGTGCTCTTGCCACACTGGAAAGCCAAACATCGGACCCGACCATCGGTTTGTTCGGTTTGAAACTCGTAACACAAGAACAGTTCAATCTCATTCTCATCGCTGTCTTGATCATGGTCTTCCAAGAGGCCAGCTACGGCGTCATTCGCAACCTCGAATACGCCTTCCGTCTTCCCGAGTCCTGCAAGCGCGACCCTGAATACGTGCGTCAGATGGACAACGTCCTCAACACCCATCTGCGCCATACCTTCCTTTTCCTTGGGCTGACCGCTGTTGCCACGATGGTTGCGCTGGGTTTCCACAAGGTGCTGTTGACCATCGTGTCCGACACGACCGGGAGTCAGTGGGCCGGACAAGTCTCAGAATCGATTGAACTCACGCTGACCTACGGGTTGGTCATTTCCGCCCTGCTTTTCCTGAGCATCATGGCCGTGCTTCGGTTCTTCATTCCCTGGCAGCGAGTTATCGGCTTCATCCAATCAAGAACCAGCCGACTTCCCCCTGAGCCGGAGAGCAAGGACTTCACCCAGCTATGAGGTCAGGTTGGCCTGGAGCAAGCGACCTGCGATTTCCACCAGAGCCAAGAGTGCGAGTGGGAAGGCGACGAAAGCCACGAGCGGTCCGAGCAAGGCGTGGTCAACGGCCTGGGATACCTCGGGGCTGAAGAACACGAAGATCATCACGGCCGCCAAGAGAAAAAGGCGCTCTAACCACAAGGGATACGCCTTGCCGGGGACCTCTTCACGGGCCATCAACGTGGTGGCTTCTTCCGACATGTCAATCTTCAGAATTCAAGTTCAGAGAGCCGTGATTCAAGGTCAGCAAGCGCCGTGTCCTTCGGTGTTGCAGGGGCGGGGTCGTGGCTGATCCGATGGCTTCGCTCTGCATCCAAGCGTGCGAGTTCGGCCTCGAGTTGAGCGCGTTCATCATCAAGGTCCATCGATGCCGCTGAAACGGACACCGTCGATTCATGAACGTCCTCGGCCGCCTCATCCGTCGGTGGAGGCAGGGGTGACCAGCCGTCCTCGTCAATCGCCTCGCTGGCCGTTTCCACCACCGAAACCTGTTCGGCATGGACAAGATGGGATTCAAGGTCGCTCAACATGTTCTCGTTGACCGGAATGCGTTGTTCGGCCGGGATGGATTCTCGCTCAAACGGCAGCAAACCGTCCCGTTGGAAGTCCCACATCATGCCTCGTGGTCGACCGTCGGTCAATCCCGAGGCGTCCAACTGGGTGATGAGTTCCTCGAGCACCCGGGCCGTTTCCTCCAATCCAATGGCTTCTCCAGCATCCCGCTGGTCGGCCTCCAAGTAGATGTCATCAAGAGCCACCTGGATCAGTTTTCTCGTGCCTTGCGCGAGGCTCGGAAGGGCTTCTGGTCGTTGACAATTGGCGAGAAGAGCGTGAACCTCGTGCGATGGCGCACCAAGACGTTCCACTTGCTCAAGCACGTTTCGAATCCGTCGCAGCATCGTAATCGACCTGTCAAAGTCTTCGAGCAGGTGCTCGAGGTCCACCACAACGTGGTTGACCGTTTCGCCGAGTTGCTGCTCCAAGCGTTGCTGGACCGACCAGCGAGCGAGGCCGCGTACGGCTCCTGCTGTTTGCGGCACTTGCCGCTCAAGCAACGTCATGACCTCCGAGGAGAGCAAATGACGGGGTGTCGCAGCGACATGGTCGACGGTGCCCTGAATCACCTGAAGCGCACGTTCCACCGCACGGTCGAGCATCGTCACGGAGTAGCCCAAGCCACGTGCGTGTTCCAGCCGCTCAAGCACCGGACCAAGGCCCTGGAAGGTGTTGTTGTCGTCCAGCAAGGCTTGAGCCAAGGGCTCTTCAGCCAGGCGTGCACGCAGCCGTTCTGCTTCCTGAATGTCAGCGAGGGCCTCTTCATGGGCTTCGGCGAGTGAGGTGGCTTTGTCAACGAGCGTGGCGAGTTCTGCTTCAGCATGACCTCGTCGAGCCCCCAAATCACCGAGTTCTCGCAGCACTTGGCGTCGCTCGTCCATCAGTTCTCGTAATTCAGCCTGGATGTTCGCCCTGCGAGATTCTTCTTCGGCCCTTCTCACTCGGTCTTCTTCCGTGCGTTGCCGAGCATGCTTTTCCTCGGTGCGTGCGGCATCGAGTTCCAAGTTGCTCACATGAACCTGCTCTTGGGCGGCAATCAAATCCGATTGAATGCGTGCGTGGCGTTCGCGGCTGGTGTTCACCTGCTCGCTGAGCACGCGAAGGCGTCGCTCTTCATCCTCGCTTTGCTGCCGAATGGTGTTGAGGCGTTCGCTTCCTTCAGCGAGGTTGGCTTGCAAGGTGGCTTCTTTCAACGAGAGTTCTTCGATCATCGTCTTCAATTCCGCACTGCTTCCGGCATCGCCGATGGCTTTGGCCAATTCGGCTGCTCGCTCGCTGACTTGGTGCTCCAACTCGTTGACACGGCGAACCAGGCGCTCGGCGCGAGTTTCTGCTTCCTCAAACTGTCCACGAGCCTGGGCAAGGTCGACCTGCATCGTGTTGAGTTGGGCATGGGCGTCTTCCAGTGCCGTGGTGTTTTCTTGACGCGATTCAGTGGCTTCTCTCGCAACGATTTGCGCAGCATCTTTCTTCTTTTCGAGGGCTTTGATTTGGCTTTCCAAAACGGCCTTGCCCTTGTTGAGTTCATCGATGGTCTGTTCGGCTTTCTCCAATTTTCGTCGTAGGCCGGCATCCACTGCGCTGACGGCTTCGTCTCGCATCACGGGGAGAGGTTCGGCGATATCGGCGCCGTCGGACTTGAACGTCAACTTAGCACGTGCCTTGTGCAGGGCTTCCAGCCCCGCATCGAAACCAAGTAAATCATCGAGCAAGGCCTTGAGCGAGGCTTGCCTTGCTTCCGAACGCGTTCGGACGGTCGCCAGGGCGTTGATGAATCCGTTGAGCGTAAAGGCGTCAATCGTTCCCGAAGTGGACGAGACGATGGTCCCGGCTGGAAATCGGATGAGTTTGACCTTCCGTTTTGACTCGGTCAGACCCAACATCGCCGCTTCTTCGGTCTCAAACGAGGGAGCCCACAAGGCCACAGGCACACCACGGGACAGCACCAACGAGACCGCCTTGCTCGAGGAACCGGATTGAATGTGGCCGGTCACCTCTTCTTCCATGGCAGCCTTCAGCATGGAAACAACAGCATCCGGACCGCCTCGCCCGTCTCTCAGCGTGAACCCTTCCGGCATCTTTGAACCGTGGGCGCCTGCTGCGACGATGTCGCCATCAAGTGCAATTGAAGCAGAGGAAAGGAGGCGGCCGTGGTTGGCATCTTTTTCCGTCCATACCGCCAGTGAGATTTCACCACTTTGCGCCAACAAAAGCGCACCGGTATCGGTGTGGAGGGTCCAGTGGCTTTGCCCCTTCATCCCCCATTCTCCGTGCATCTTCTGACTGCCCATGGCGGCCATCATCTCGTGCAACTCGCTCGCCAAACGTTCCTCTTCTCCAAGCCCCGGCAGGTCGCCGACATGGTCGATGAGCATCCCGCTGTCAATGGCCATGGCTCCACGAACCGTATCGTTCGCCTCCAAGGTGCGAATGACGGTCGAGAGGTCGCGGGAAAGCAATCGCTCCACGGCATTGGTGGAAGATTTGAGGCCCTGACGGTCGGCCTGGTGAATGAAGGCTTCAGGAACAAGTTCGGCAAGACCCCCGAGTTCGGAAATGGTGTAGGCCGTGGCGAGAAGACGCGGCTTCTTTTCAGCCTCGAGCGATTCAAGCATGTGTTTGGCATCCGTTCCACCGAGCATGACATTTTTCTCAGTTCCCTCGGCGAGGTAGCCAACGACGCGGCCACCACGAACAAGGCGATGTCCAACTGGCGCTTTCCGTCGACCGATGTAGGTTGAGATTGAACCGTGGGCAAAGGGTTGCAACACCCCTTCTTCGAGCTTGATGGGTTCGCTGACGGGCTTTCCTAATGGCAATTCAAACATGGTTGTTCACCTACATTTCTTGGGTTGTCGCAAGTTGAGGACGGAAGTGGTCCATGGAATGCCTCCAGCGGGCAATGTTCCCTTTGGTTCCACGAAGCAACATGATTCTGTACGGCGTGATGATGTCGATGAGCATCTGTTGCTCCCCTTCAATCCAAACTTCGTGCAAATCGCCTTGGTCGTGGTGCTGCACGGCATCCAAGGCAGCAATCGTGAGGTTGACGGTTTGCTGAATTGGTGGCGTTTGACCCTCCATTCCAACGCTTGACAGCAACGATCCACGGTCGTCCATCATCATGGCTTGCACCACGCCGTCCACTTTGAGAAATTCACTCAGGAGACGTTGCAGCATGGTTGCTCAACCCTTGCGACACCGCTGTAGCCTTCAAGAAGTTTTGCGCCACAACGGGCAAAATTGCCTGTTTGGGCACCCTTTGTCATTTTCCAACTGAAAATTAGGTTTCAGCACAGTGAATTCTACCTCATCAAATCCATATCAGTCCGTTGAAATGACCAACAATCCGTCGGCATTTTTTCCAGAGTACGGCGGGAGAATCGGTTTGATTTTTCAATTGAATATTTGAATTTACAATTGAAAATATTGACCTCTCTTTTCCTCGACTGACAACCGTTCCGCCGCTCATTTGAAACCCAACGCCCTGCGAGCGGCAATCATGGGCGGCAAGGAGGCGGAGATGCTCTTCTCCGTCCCGACCTGTGACTCCTGCGATAAACCCGCTGTGGTGGAACAGGCTTATTCGGGTCGCATCCTGTGTGGCAAACACCTTGCGAAGTCCGTTCGAAAGAAGATCAGCCGGGAACTTCGGCTTCAGCTTCCGCTGAAGAAGGGGGAGCACACCACGGTGCTGGTGGCGGTTTCTGGCGGGAAGGATTCCGCTGTTCTTCTGGACGCCTTGGTCGACCTTGTTGGAAAACGAAAGGACGTCACGATTGTCGCCGGAACCGTCGACGAGGGGATTGAGGGCTATCGTCCACCTTCAATTGAATGCGCTGCGGCACTTTGCGAACGCCTTGGTGTTGAGCACCACGTTGTTTCCTATCCTGAATTGTCCTTCATTGAGATGGACGAAGTGGTGCAGCGCCTTCCCATGGTCATTCAGAAAGATAACGATGCACCTCGAATGGCTTGTTCGTATTGCGGTGTCTTCCGCCGTCAGGGAATCAATCATCTTGCAGAGCGTGTTGGCGCCGACGTCATCGCTTTGGGCCACAACCTCGACGATATGGCACAAACCGTACTGATGAACATGGCCAACGCCGACATCGAACGCACCCTCCGCTTGGCGCCCCACACCGCCACGCCCGTTGACGGACTCTCCCCTCGTATCGTTCCGTTGCGCTGGGTTCCTGAACAAGAGGTGCATCTCTATGCTCTCCACCGAGACCTTCCTCTTCATCATGAAGAGTGCCCAAACGCTCGAGGTGCTCTGCGCTGGCGGCATCGAGAAATGGTCGCTAAGATGGAAGCGGATGTCCCCGGAACGCGACACGGTTTGGTGCGAATGGCGGACCAAATCAAAGGCCTACGAGACCAAATCGTCGACCTTGGTGGCCAAGAGCAGCGCCCTGCTCCGCCGACACCGTGCCCACGATGTGGAAGTCCAAGTTCAGGTGCGCAATGCAAGGCCTGCGACATGCGAGATTTACTCGGCGTAGGGCAGGATTAGAGCACGTTCCCGACCAGTTCATCGAGGTCTTGGGGCCGTCCACAATAGTGACATCGCAACTCGAGCGGGACCCTTGATATGATTTTCAAACGGTGTGCCAACGGCTCCCGCGGATTGGTCGTGATGCAGTTGGAAAAGGTGCAGCGCACCACGTTTTCGATTTCATCGCCCAACTCAATGGTCATTTTCTCAGCGACGCTGTAAGCACGGATGATGGCCACGTGCGCATCGGGCGCAACCAAGGCAAGGCGATTCAACTCGTCTTGGTTCAATTCGCGGTCTTCAACCTTGATGATGTCCTTTGTTCCCATCTTCTTCGAAGGAACGTTCATGACCATGGAAACAGGGACGGACGAACTCTTGTTGATGCCGAGCATCTCCAGCACCCGCATGGCGTGTCCAGCGGGAATGTGGTCGATGACGGTACCGTTTCGAATGGCGGTGACTCGGCGCATGTTGTGTTCTTGAGACATCAGGCATCACCTCCAATATCTGCTGGGACCTCAACATTCAGGAGTCTGCAGAGTAAGGCCATTCGGGCAACGACGCCATTGAAGGCCTGTTCAAAGTACCGAGCATGGCGGGTTTTGTCGACCGAAGGATGAATCTCGTCAACCCTTGGAAGGGGGTGCATGATGATCATGTTCTCCTTGGCGCCGTCAAGGTTTGAGGCGTGGAGTTTGTAGGCGCCGGCTACCTTCGCATACTCATCTTCATCGGCGAATCGCTCCTTCTGAATACGCGTCATGTACACGACATCAGCGGATTCAATGGAGCCGAGTAAATCTTCGGTTTCGGTTACGTTTCCACCGTGCTTGTTCAGGTCTGCCACGATTTCTTGTGGCATTTTGAGCAGGCTTGGACTGGCCAAGATAAGTTCACAGCCAAATCGTGTCAAGGCGTGGCTCAGAGAGTGCACGGTACGCCCGTATCGTAAATCACCGGCGAGGACAACCTTGAGTCCGTCAAGACGTCCGTGGGCCTGTTGGATGGTGAAGAGGTCCAGCATGGTTTGCGTCGGGTGATGGCCTGCGCCGTCGCCGCCGTTGAGAATGGGAACCTGCGCTGCGTCTTGGGCGTATTGAGCTGCACCCTGACGCGGATGTCGCATGGCGATGATGTCGGTGTAACCGTCGACCATCTGAATGGTGTCAAACAACGTTTCCCCTTTGACCACCGAGGATGTTTTGACATCGCCCAGGTTGACCACATCACCACCAAGCCGTTTCATGGCGGTTTCGAACGACATACGGGTCCTCGTGCTGGGCTCGAAGAAGAGGTTGCCCAGAATTTTTCCTTGAAGAAGAGGGAGGTAGAGATGGCCTTTCGCCACGGGTAACAGGCGTCGAGCATCGTCCAGAATACTCAAGATTTCTTCGTTGGATAAGTCATCCATGGTGATGAGTCCGGACATGATGTTCCCTCGTAACGCTTTACACCCCGATACCACACATGAACATTGCCGCTGGAACGGTTCACTCTCCAGCGGGCTGGGCTCATTTCATCGGAGTGATTATGGGCAACAGCGGGAAGGGCGTTGGCATGGTCACATGGGCGGATGCGGATGCAGCCGTTGAAGCCGAGCGTGCTCAACGCCTTCGAAGGGTGGAAAACACGACCCTGCTGACGGCTCTTTCCCTCTTGGTGTGTGCTGTATGGCTCGCATGGCCTTCCATCAAGGGCCTGATGAACGGCGACGGTGTCGTGTTGACCAGTTTTGGAGCGCCTCTGCTGCTGTTGATTTGGGGGATCTTTGTTCAAGACGTGACCCTGGATGACGCCGTCGCACGTTCGCGGGTCGCATCGGCCTCCACCGTTGCCTGGCCAATTCTTCTCTGCTTGGGTGCTTTGGGGCTTGATGACGGCGCTGTGCAACAGGTCGGCAGCCTGATGATCATGCTTGCAGGGTTCACGTGTTACCGCTTTTCCCATCGCACCATGCGAGGCCATTTTGGCGTTCTCAGGTTTCGTGCGATTCTGACCGGTATTGGGTCGGCCTCTGCCGCAGTGTTGACGGTGACACAAGCCTCCGATTTCCTGACGGTGTCCGGTGGTGTTGCCGCCTTGGTGTCCGTGGCTGCCATCGTTGATACGGTGTACACCTGGACGGTTGGGGACGATCAGAAAGCCGAGCGAAAGCGATTCAAGAAGCGCCTTGATGTCCTCGAAACCCGCCTTCTGGAACTCAAATCCCAAGGTGCAGCTGTGGCCCAAGCCGCGAGTTTGCTGACCACGGCCAAAGAGGAAGGGCACCTCGACCCCGATTACGGCATGCGGCTGCTCGATGAAAGCGAGGAGGACATGGACCGAGCCCTTTCCTTTGCCGATGATGTCGAAATCATCCGAAAGGACGCTCTTCAAGCCGTTCAATCCGCCGAAGACATTGCTCCTACCGTCAAACGCCCGAGAAAGGCCTACGAAATGGGCGAGCGAGAGGTGAAACTTGGCTCCCTGCGGGAGGGGGAACAACTCTACCGCCAAGCCAAGAAGCGAGCCTCAGAGGTGATTTCATGGTGGTCAAAAGCCGAGGATGTCATCCTTGAAGCGACCCGAGCCCTTGATGGAAAGAAGGGTGCCGGAGTCACGCAATTGCGTGAATTGCTCGCTGATGCCAAAGCAAAACTGAATCAGGAACAACCGAAAGAAGCCTTTGAGTTTGCGATGGCCATTCTGCCACAACTTGAAGCCGACGAGGGCGCCCTTGAACGAGCGGTGTCCTCCTTGGCTGAAGCAAAAAGAACGGTCGACCAGAGCGATGGTCTGGATACGACCGATATTGAAGAACGTCTGAGGCAAGCCGAAGAGGCACTTGAGGCAGGGAATGCGAGTCAAGCCATTGGATTGGCGGACGGCGTGGTCCGTACGGTCGAGCGAGAACGGGCAGCCATGGACGATGTCCTGCGTGCACTCAAACAGAAAAAACAGCTGACGAAGCGATATGCTGAACGAGACGACCGAGAAAAATGGGATGCGATGCTCGAAGAAATCACGCAAGCGGCCGATGAGCGTTCCTGGTCCCACGCAGGCATGTTGCTTGAGCGAATGACCTCTGCCTTGGATAAAGAAGGACACGCAAGCGATGAAGCAACGGAACTCTACGACTTTGTGGTCGACCAGTGGAAAGTCCTCAGAAATCAATGCGAAGCGGCCAGCATCAAGGTTACCGATGACGACCGTCGTGCCTGCGAAGCCGCTATCGCTGAGGCCGAAAGCATGCTTGGCGTTGGCCGCATCGAGGAGACGCTCGATGCTCTTGGTCAAGCGGACGGCGCCATGGAACGCCTTCGCCGCAGGATTTGATCAAACATCGAGCAGGCCGTTCTTTCGAGCGGCTTTCAGATTGATGTCGGCGGGGAGACCAAGATCAACAGGCATGCCGCCGATGGTGATGATGATGCCTTTGAGATGAGTGAACAGCCCGATAGGGACCTCGTCGTCCAGCGAGTTGTGCGCCCCTTTCTTGGCGTGTTTGGACAGGTCACCGCCCAGCATCATCACCCAAGCATTCCCGTTGACAGCGTGTTGCTTGAGTTCTGTTGTGTCCATGACGGGTGGAATGACAACGTTGTGAAGCGGCCAGGAACGCTTCCAATCGGTTTCTTCCTCCAATATCCAGTGAATTTTTGTTGGTTCAGAGGCGGGGCGCTCAGCCTTTCCGAGGGCGGCGAACTGATGCAAAACGGCCCGGACGTGTGGATGGCGAGGGTGTTGTTTTGCCAAGGCCTTCACCTTGTTGATGGCCGTGAGGTGGCGCCCGTCGTCATGGTTGAGAAGAGCCGCTACCAGTTCCCCGTGAACCCAAGGTTCGCCTTCCATACCAGCGAGCGTGCGTTCAAGGTGGTTGAGTGCTCGTTCGCTTTCACCGTTCATGCGCAAGCGGGCGAGTTGGGAGAGGTACATGCTTCGCTGTGCAGGTTGTCGGGGCGGTGTGGTTCGAAGGTCCATTTCGCCGTTCTCAAACGCCGTCAGCATGCGAATGTTATCCTTTCGTAGCGGGTCGACACTCAGCATCGACGAGGCTTGCTCATCCACTTTTCTCTGTCCGCTTAGAATGCTGGCGGCCCAGCGCAGGCGCACGGCTTCGATGTCCTGGTTGTCAAGCACCTCGAGGCGTGGAATCGCTTCCCGATAATCCCGTTGGGCCAAACTGGATGCGCACAACACAAGCCTTGCGATTTGTGAATCTCGTCCGCCTTGAAGGGCGAGAAGGTCAACGGCCAATTCTTCTGCTTCGTCCCATCGACCAAGTCCGATGAAGAGCAGCATCTTGGCTTGCGTGTGGCGAATCATGTCCAGACCCACCAGCGTGGCTTCTCTGTTCATGGTGGCGTCGTCAAAGCGCTCAATCGCCGTACTCCAGTCGTCTTTTCCGAGTAACTCGTTGACAGGTCGCTGTTTGAGGTAGATCATGTCGCTCATGCCTCGAAGGCGGGTTCGGTCTTCGTCCATGGTGGCGTCAAACGTGATTTCACTCAACTGTGTCGAGCCTCTTCTCGAGAAGGCCCAGACCACCAAAAAGGCCACCTGACCTCCCGAAGCCAGCATCCAGGTCAACTGTTCGAGCATGTCTTTCTCGAGCACGGAACACACACTGGTTTCCCATGCGCCGCATGCATCACCCTGTGGAAGGAAACTGGAATCCCAGAAAGTGACCATCGCCAGGGCCAGCAAGAGCATGGATTGACCGGCAAAGCCTGTGAAACAAAAGTTCAGGACGTTGGCTTGTTGAATGGGTTCGGCTCGCAACAAGCGACTGTCGGCCAAACGAATGCCACCCCAGCCTGAGATATCTTGAATGTCGAGGAACAGAATTCGGGCGACTTCATACACGAAGAGGAAGCCAATGGCAGCGACGTTCAACAGCAAGAACAGCAAGAGGGTGGTCACGATGGGAACCCTGATGCCTGATTGGGGGATGTGAGAAAAGAGTTCAATCAACCCAAACCCAAGCAAGCCTCCTTCCTCCATGTACGTGGACTGAATGCGGTATTCAGGGAGCTCAAGCACCCGGTCGGAATGAACGAACATGTCAGGATTGTACGCCAGAACCATCAGCGAAATCAGGGTATTGACGGCGACGTAGGGCATGGCGACCAAGTTGAGATGAACGACCTGAGCGATGAATTGTTGACGTGCGTTTGGAAGATGATTGTGGAACGGCGACGCACCACCTTTGGCGATTTGTGAAGAGGATTGCTTGAGGGCATTCCACGACGAACCCAAAATACGTCCATACGCCAACACGGCGGGGCTGAAGGCCACCATGGCCACGGCACTGTAGCGGGTGGTTTTTGACGTGCCCATGCTGTCCAAGACCTCTCCAATAGCCAGCGCCAAGAGCAACCAAGCGAACGTCAGGGCGACATACGAGGCGTTTCGGGTATTGGAATTGCTTTGCAGGGTCGCTCGACTCACCCCTAAGGGTTTGATGACTTGGGCGCCCAGTGATGTGCCACTTGAGACAACAGCAGGAATCACGATAAGAATCAGAGCAAAGGCAACCGATGGCGAATGATACCCCGCTGACCCGCCGCTGCGGAAGTTGAAGAATTCAAACAACAACACCAGACTGCCCATCAGCGCCATCAGGTAGGAGGTGACGCCCAGCCGTGTGCCTCGCCGTGCGAGCAGGCGACGAACATCGTCGACGCTGGAGGTCACCTTGTGGACTTCGTAGGTTTTCTGACCGGTGGGGAAGGCGACTTGCAACCCTTTGAGTTGCCTGGGGACGACGTTTCGCCAAAAAAACCATGCCGTCAAAAAAGCGAACAAGAGCGGTGCGACCATGTCCAAAGAGAAACCTTGGATGATGGACGGAGAGCTCATTGTTGATCACTCGGTTGAAGGCGGAACCAGCGAAGGTTGAGGGATTTTTTCCTCAATTTCGCTCATGAGGTCGGCAACGAAGGTGGTGAGCGGGATGCCCGCAATTTGGTCGCCGTTTCTTGCACGCAAACTTACGGTTTCGTTCTTCATCTCGTCATCCCCAAGAATGACGAGGTAGGCGGGCTGAAGTTTTCGATGATTGCGAATTTTCTTCATGATGTTGTTGGATGAATCGTCAACCTCGACCCGAACGCCTTCGGCCCGAAGAGCATCCGCCACACGTCCGGCGTACGCTGTGTGCTCTTCTCGAATCGTGATGAGATGACACTGTGTTGGCGTCAACCAGGTGGGGAAGCGGCCAGCAAAGTGTTCGATCAACACGCCACAGAACCGTTCCATGGATCCGAACGGGGCGCGATGAATCATAACGGGTCGGTGCAGTTCGCCGTCACTTCCCTTGTAGTTCAGGTCAAAGCGCTCAGGAAGGTTGTAGTCGACTTGGACGGTCCCCAATTGCCATTCACGTCCGATGACATCCTTGACCACGAAGTCAATTTTCGGTCCGTAAAAGGCTGCTTCCCCTTCCTCTTCCGACCACGGCACACCGAGCGATTCGGCTGCCGCACGGCAGGCTTCCTCTGCTTTGTCCCATCGCTTTGGGTCGCCGACGTATTTGGTTGAATCCGGGTCTCGCAGACCGACACGAACGCGGTAGTCTTTCATGCCAAGTTTGTCAAAAATAATCTGCACGAGTTCAATGCAGCCCAACACTTCCTCGGCAAGTTGGTCCTCGGTCACGAAGAGATGAGCATCGTCTTGCGTGAATCCGCGAACGCGGGTCATGCCTGAGATTTCACCGGATTGTTCCCAACGGTACACCGTTCCAAATTCAGCCAATCGAAGGGGTAAGTTTCGGTAGGAGCGAGGTTGACTGGCGTAGATCTTGACGTGATGAGGGCAGTTCATCGGCTTGAGCATGTAGCCATCGATTTCACCCGATTTCATCATGTTGGAAAGGTCGCCGCACGTGCAGCCTTCGTCGGCCAATTTCTTCATCAGTTCTCGTTCAACAAGCGGCGGGTATTGCGACTCCTGGTAGTAAGGGAAATGTCCTGATGTTCGGTACAAGTCCAGTTTTCCGATGTGTGGAGTAAAGACCTGGGCGTAGCCTTGTCGGCGAAGATGATGGGAAATGAAATCTTGCAACTCTTGGCGAACGACGGCACCTCGGGGCGTCCAAAGGATGAGGCCCTGGCCCACTTCTTCGTCAATGTGGAACAGTTGCAAATCCTTGCCCAGTTTCCGATGGTCTCGCTTTTTGGCCTCTTCCATGCGAGTGAGCGTGGCTTTGAGGGCTTCTTTGGTTGGCTCAACCAAGCCGTAAATCCGAACCAGTTGTTCACGGTCCTGATCACCTCGCCAGTAGGCCGTTGATACCGACGTCAATCGAACGAACATCAGTTTTGAGGTGCTGGGCACGTGCGGACCAAGGCAGAGGTCGTACCATTCGCCCTGTTTGTAAATCGTAGAGCCATCGCCAGCCTCGAGTTTGTCGTCGATGATTTCGAGTTTGTACGGGTTGCTTTCAAAGTGCTCTCGCAGACTGGTTTGGTCGAGTTCAACCCGTTCGACCGTCAGATTGCGCCGAGCGAGCTCCTGCATTTTTTTCTCAATTTTCTTCAGGTCGCCCTGAGCAATGGGTTCCATCGCAAAGTCGTAGTAAAAGCCGCGGTCAATGGCAGGTCCGATGGTGGGCAACGCACCAGGGTAAAGTTCCATTACGGCCTGCGCCAGCAGGTGGGCTGCAGAGTGGCGAAGGATGTGGATGCCCTCATCGGAATCGGCCGCAATGCCTTCGACGGAACAGTTGACGTCCAAAACGGTTGAAAGGTCGCATTCCTGGCCGTCTACTCGGGCCGCAAGGCAACCGTGTTTTTTGCCCAAAGCATCCACGATGACCTCACCACAGGTGATGCCCGAGGCGTACTCGTTGACGGTTCCGTCGGGCAAGGTGATGTGAATCATGGTCATGCTTGTCGCCACTCCCTCAACCCCTATGGGGTTGAATCCTTGCTATGAATCCCGCGCCTGGATTTTAGCGCATTCTTGCGTTCTACCACTCAACATCGAAGTCGTCACCCGGTTGGGCTGATGGGGTTTTCAGCACCGTGGGTGTGGAGGTTTGTTCGGAGGTTTCCTCTGTTTTCGCTGCCTGGGGCGGCTTTACCGCAAACACCTCTCGGTCCTCGACGGCGTTGATGCGCTGGTTGTAGACCTTGGGACGTTGTGGTGATTCTGCTGGTTGTTCTTCCGCTTTCTTTGGAGGCGCAGTTTCGGGCAAGTGTTGCTCGCCAACCTTGAGTTCTGCGAAATCACGTTGGAGAATGTCGTCGAGGTTCGGTGTGTCCGACGGTGCCCGTTTCATGAGGTGCCATTTCCGGTCTTCCTCAAGAAGGCTCGGGTGTTTATTCTACGCAACGAGGAGAAATGACGACAAGCGCGCCTATTTGAGGGAGCAGCGAGAGCGTAGGTCATGCGCCTGGGCATCGTGGTGAATCCTGATGCTGGCCTGGGTGGCAAGTTGGGGTTCAAGGGCAGCGATGGCCGAGCCGAAGAAGCCCGGGCGGCCGGAGCAGAAGATCGCGCAGGGCCACGAATGCATCAATGCCTCAACCATCTCGTTGCACTGGCCTCGTCGTCCTTGAACCGAAGCGACGTGAACTTGGAGTTACTCACCTGGGAAGGTCGCATGGGTGGAACGTGGTTGCCCTCCTTGCCTGAGAACGGCCACGTTGGTGTTGAGTTGATGGGCGAAACACCTTCGCATACAGCACAGGCCGACACCGCACGACTCGTGGAGGAACTCGTGAAGGCAGGCGTCGATGCGTTGCTTTACGCTGGCGGAGACGGCACCACCCGAGACATCGTTAACGCCTTGGAGGCCATGGGTGAAGAAGCCCAAAAAACGGCCCTCATCGGTGTCCCGGGAGGCGTGAAAATGCATTCGGGCTGTTTCGCAACCACGCCAAAAGCGGCCGCAGAAGTGGCCCTTGCTTTTGCGCTCGGTGATTTACGAACCGCCATAACTGAGGTCATGGATTTGGACGAGACGGTTTACGCCAAAGGCGAATGGAAGGTGCGCATGTACGGCGAGGCGTGGACGCCCTCTTCACCACGTTTCATGCAAGGGGCAAAAGAACAGGTTGAGCGGGTCAGTGAGGAAGATACCATCGAGGGATTGGCCCACCATGTGGCCAGCCTTCTGGAAGACGAACCCGATTTGATGGTGGTCTGGGGCAGCGGCGGTACGTTGCGGCGAATGGGAGAGCATCTCGATCTCAACCTCACGTTGCTGGGTATCGACGTCCAACACGGCACAACCGTTCACAACGACCTCAACGAAGCATCGCTCATCAACATCATCGGTGCCCACGTCAATGAAGACAGCCCGCGCCCTCTTCTCCTGCTTCTCTCGCCCATGGGCGGCCAAGGCTTCCTCATCGGGCGCGGGAATCTGCAACTCTCCCCGGACGTGCTTCGGCTCATTGGGCACAGCAACATCCTCGGGGTGGCCACGCCGTCGAAACTCATTGGACTCGAAGCCGTTCGCATCGACACGAGCGACGAATCGCTTGATGCCGAATTCCAAGCGAAGCGATTCATCAAAATCCTCCAAGGTTTCAGAACCACCCGACTTCTTCGCGTCGCCGAATTGTAGCCTTCAACAAGCGAAGTTGCGGACCGATTTTGTGAAAAAGTGCGAACAAGAAATCCTCATGTTTTGTTCATATATTCTCAACGCGTCGTGATGGTATGAAAGAACAACGAGTGGTGGTGTTGACAGGAGCAGGCGTTTCGGCAGAGTCCGGTATTCGGACGTTTCGGGACAACGATGGACTTTGGGAGAACAATCGCATCGAAGACGTGGCGACGCCCGAAGCGTGGAGGGCGAACCCTGAACTCGTGTGGGGATTCTATCAGGCTCGACGACGCCAACTCGCCGAAGTGGAACCCAATCCAGCCCACACCGCCCTTGCGACCTTGGCAGACGGTCTCGCCCACATGACGCTCATCACCCAAAACGTGGACGATTTACATGAACGAGGTGGAAGCAAGGACATCATTCACATGCACGGGCAACTCCAGACCCTTCGATGTGAACGCAGTGGCCGTAGCGAGCCCCGCATGGCAGAAGCCGATCTGGTGGATGAATTTCTCACATGCTCGTGCTGTGTTGAACAAAGTCGGCTGAGGCCCGACATCGTTTGGTTTGGCGAAATGCCCATGCACATGGAGGACATTTACGCTGCCGTTGATGCGTGTGAGGTGTTCATTGTCGTGGGGAGTTCAGGCCACGTCTATCCTGCGGCTGACTTGGTTCATATTGCTCGTGCCAACGGGGCACGCACCGTCCTCGTCAATGCAGAAGCACCGATGAACGTGGAAGCCTTTGATGAGGTTCATCTTGGTAATGCGGGGGAACTTCTTCCCGATTTGGTGAAGGCCTGGCTTGCAGTAGAAGCGTGAGGCGTATTCACTTCTTCACAACGGGAAACGTGTGCTCGCAGTTGGGGCATTGTACCTCGCCCTCATACGCTGCTGGGAATCTCAATTTCTTGTTGCAGGATGGGCACGGAATGACGATTTTTTCTTCCTGCCGGGGGAGGCTGGAGGATGACCCTTCATCGTACTCGCTCATGCTTCGAAGTGCGTAGGTTCCAACTGAGGAAATCAAGAACACCCAAAAGCTGATCATCATCGCTGTATAGCCAAAGCGTATGCTGTTTTCAGCCCACAGAAAATCACTGTCGCTGCAATTGGAACCCATCATGCCGCACATTATCAAAAACGGGATGGCAAGCATTCCGACGAGGAAAATGAATGCATAGGCTCCTGCAAACGTAAACCCTCCAAGATTCATGCCCTTGCGGAGGAGCGACGCTGTCGATTCTTGTTGTGTCTGGACGGTGTCATGTTCAGGAATGACTGTCCGGCCCTGTTCATCAACCGGGATGTACTGAAGGGATGGTTTGTGCTCACCTCCTCTGCTCACTGTATGGAAGAACACCGCAAGAACGAGCGGCGGCAGTGCACAAAAATACGTCAACAATGGCGAAAAAAACTCCACGCAACCCTCGAGGGTCTCACCGGTTTCCATGTCCGTACAGTCAAGCGATTCTGGAGCAATGAGGTACCATACGATGCCAAGGGCGACAAAGAGTCCCGTCCCCATGCGCTCTCGTAGGGCCATGAATTCCACAACCACCTCAAGCGCTTCAATGTTCACCCGTGATTGTCCTTCATGACAAACATTGAGTCTTGGGCATCAGCCCTCGTCTCAAAGTTGGCCTGACGCAGCCTTGAGCAATCCGAGGAACGGCGGGCTCGGGCGACCGGGGCGCGATTTGAATTCGGGGTGGAACTGCACGCCAACGAAATATGGATGCCCTTCGAGCTCAAAAATTTCGCAACGTTGTCCCGATTCGTCCTTGCCCACAAAGACCAGCCCTGCGGTTTCAATGGATTCAATCAAATCCGGATTGACCTCATAGCGATGGCGGTGTCGCTCGTCAACGGCGTCACCGTCGCCGTAAAGTGCCCGAATCGTGGAGCCGTCAGCCTGCCAGAGCGTTGGTCTGCTTCCCAACCGCATCGTGCCTCCAAGGTGTGTTTTCGAAATTTCAGGCATGAAGACGACCGCAGCGTGTTCTGGGTTGTCTTCAAATTCCGTGGAGTTGGCGCCGGTCATTCCGAGCACATTGCGACAGAATTCAATGGTGGCGATTTGGAGCCCGAGGCAGATGCCCAGGTAGGGCACGTTTTCGGTGCGGGCGTGATGAGCGGCGAGGATTTTTCCTTCAATGCCCCGATCGCCAAAGCCGCCCGGAACGAGCACCCCGTCAGCCGCTCGGAGGAGCGCCCACGCCGTGGCGTGTTCTTGTGCATCCCAACCTTCCTCGAGATGGCTGGCTTCAATCCAGTCGATGACGAGCTTTCTGTCAACCGCCATTGCCGCATGTTGGAGGCTCTTGATGACCGAGAGGTAAGCGTCCGACAGGTCGGTGTATTTGCCCACCATGGCGATGTGCACTTCTTCGGTGAGCGTGTCGAGGTGGTGCGCCATGGCTTTCCAGTCTTGAAGCAGCGACGTGGCCGAGCAATCAACGTTCAGAATGTCGCACAAGCCTTGTTCTTGCAACATCAACGGAACGTGGTAGATGTTGGGTACATCGTGGGTTGACATTACGGCCTCTGGTTTGACATGACAGAAGGCGGCCAACTTGTTCCTCGTTTCATCGTTGAGAGGAGCGGACGACCGGCACACCAGGATGTCAGGGCTGATGCCAAGACCTCGAAGCTCCTTCACCGTGTGCTGGGTTGGTTTTGTTTTCTGTTCACCCACAGGTCCGAGGACCGGGACCAAAGAGACGTGGACAAAGGTGACGTTCTCTCGGCCCACGCGAAACTGAAATTGCCTAAGAGCCTCAACATACGGGGCCGATTCGATGTCGCCCACCGTGCCGCCCAGTTCGATGATGCACGCATCGGGTACGTCTTCGGTCCCGTCGGCGGGTCGTTGTGCAACGTCTTCTATCCAGTCCTGAATCGCATCGGTGATGTGAGGAATTACCTGAACGGTCTTTCCGAGGTAGTCTCCACGTCGTTCTGCTTCAATCACCTTGGCGTAGATTTTCCCCGTGGTCAAATTGTTGTCTTTGGAGAGGTTGATGTCGAGGAAGCGTTCGTAATTTCCCAGGTCGAGGTCGACTTCTCCTCCATCATCCAGAACGAAGACTTCGCCGTGTTCGAAGGGTGACATGGTCCCAGCGTCGCTGTTGAGATACGGGTCAATTTTGATGGATGTGACCCGCAGTCCAGCGCTTTTGAGCAGGACGCCAATGCTACTTGCAGTGACACCTTTGCCGAGTCCAGAGAGGACTCCTCCGCTGACCACGACGTACTTCATTGCAACATCAACGGGATTTGAGGCCGTCGCGCCTCCCTAATCAACATACCGAAGAACCGACGGTCAAGACCTCCAACTCCTCATGACCGAAGGATGAAAAGGTGCCCGAGCAAGACCAACTCGAGGGCGAAGCATGGGTGCGATACCAACGACCATGAAGGCGTGGACAAAAACACGCTCTGAGGTCGGGGGGTTCAGCCTCGAGGAACACCCCGTTCCTCAACCCGGCCCCGGAGAAGTGCTCGTCAAAACCCAATCAACTTCGGTGTGCGGTACGGACATCCATATTTGGAAATGGGACGATTGGAGTCGCGAAAACGTCCCCTTGGGCACCGTGACCGGCCACGAAACCAGCGGTAGCATCGTTGCGCTTGGCGAAGGTGTGTCAAGCCATGCCATCGGGGATGTGGTCGCCATCGAGTGCCATCTCGCATGTTGGAATTGCCCTCGTTGCGACGAAGGCAACGCCCATGTTTGTGAAAATGGCTCAATTTTTGGTGTCCACGGGCACGGAGCTTTTGCCCCGTTCTTCACCGTCCCCGCCATCAACGCTCGACACGTACCCGAGGGCCTCGACCCAGGACACGCTTCCATTCAGGATCCCTTGGGCAACGCCATTCACACCTTAACCGGCGGTCCCGTCAAGGGAGCGACGGTGGCCGTTCACGGTTTGGGACCCATCGGTCTGTTTGCGGTTAACGCTGCCAAGGCGATGGGTGCAACCACCGTGATTGCGGTGGACTGGGACAACACCTATCGCATGAATCTGGCAAGGGAGTTGGGGGCTGACATCGTCCTTGGCAAAGACGACGATGTTGTTGCCTCAATCTTGGAGGCGACCGATGGCCGAGGTGTTGACAACAGTTGCGAATTTTCTGGCGCAGCCTCAGCCTTGTCCAATGCGATTCACTCCACCCGCATGGGCGGTTATGTCAACATCCTCTCGGTGTACGGCCAGTCCATGCCAGAAGTGCCCATGAACGAGGTCGTGTTCCGTTATCTCCATCTCAAAGGCATCAACGGCCGGAAAATGTGGTCCACTTGGGATACCATGCACGCCCTGCTTGCAAAAGGTGCCATTGATGTGGACAAAGTGCTCACCCATCGGATGGGCATCGCCGACTTTGAATCAGCGATGCAGTTGGCGATGGAGGGCGAGTGCGGTAAAGTCGTCTTGGACTTTTGAGCCTCACGCCTTGATCCATCGGTAACGGCGGGCACCTTCGTCGACGCCCTCATCCCCGATATCGACCAGCGCAAACTCGCCTTTTGGCTCGATGACGCTGTTGTCTTGGGTCCCCTTGTGCAGGTTCTCGTAGGTCACGTGGTCGATGGCCATGCGGCCAGCGAGGCGTTCAAAGAGTCGCCACGTGGCCACGACTTCTCGCCAGCGGGGGTTGACTTTGCCTTCGAAGACCTTGGCCTTCGCTCCTGAGCCGTACCCGCACATGCCGAACATGACGTTGTCGAGGTTGCTGTTGTCTTCGAGGTCGGATTCAAAGGTTGACATCAGGGCCAAGAAAATAGAGCCGGTGTATTGGTTGCCGATCAGGCTGCTGGCACGTTGCCCTTTTTCGATGCGGCTGGCATGGAATTCAGCGTACTGCGGTGTCTTGGAAATTTGACGTCGATAGGCGTCCTTCTCCTTCTCCCACGCCTCCAACACCTCGCTGTCGTTGGTCTCGGGTTGTTCCGGCATATGGCCAATGCTCGCAACGACATCTTCCCACATGGCCGTGTGTTCTCGGTCGTGTCGGAACACATCGGGGAACATGCGCTTGGCCTGATAGGCATACGGCAAGTGCATGATGATGCGAGACCACTGTTCGGTAAACGGCTCATCGGTTTCCGAATTGATTCTTCCATCTCGCTCGGCTTTTTGACTGAAGTCGTAGAAGGCCTGACGGACAGCGTTTTGGTAGCAACGGTTGGAAAACTGGCCGTCGAAGACAGGGTCGTCGCGGTGAACGCTCACCTTTTCCTCGCCGTGGGCGAAAATACCGAGTTTCCGAACCGTTGATTTCGGGAGGTGACGAATCATGCGCTCAATGATGCCTTTCTTGACAGTTTGACCGGCTTCTTGGGCGAGTTGCATCACGTTGGAAATCACCGAACGAATCGACACCTCTCGTCGGGGTTTGAAGAAATCGTGCACGGGTGTGGTCGATACACCGATGCAGTCGGGAATTTCCAGGAGACGAGGATTTCGACGAATCAACAGAGCGCCGCCACCGGCTCCTTGGGTATACTCGCCCGAAGATTCCAGTGCATACTTGGCGTTGTCTGAGAAAATGACGATGCCGAGTCGCTCGTCTTTCTCGCTGGAGCGTGCAACCCAGTCGAGGGTCGTGTGCAGAGCGTCCACCGCACCGATGCATGCGAAGGTCATGTCAACGACATCACAGGTTTGGAAACAATCTTCGCCAAATCGCTCGGCGTAGCGTTGCGTGAGCATGTCCACAATGTAGGTCGCTGTTGGTTTTGCACCATCCAGTGCAGATTCCGTACCGAGGTACATGCGACCAATGGTTCGAGGATCGAGGCCGTTCCGGTCGATGAGTTGCATGACGGCCATGGCGCCCATGGTGGCGGTGTCTTCGTGAACGTCTGGGATGGCCATGGCTTCAAGGCCCAGGCCCTTGTTCAATTTTCCATAATCGGCTCCCCGAAGGTCTGCAAAGTCCTTCATGTCCATGTAAAGGCGGGGGAAATGGATGGCGATGTCGTCAATGCCAACGGGTGCAACGGTTGTATCTGACACTGCCTGCCCTCGGCCGTCCGCTATTTATAGGGCTGGTTTTATCCAACCCTTCCCGCTCAGTCTTCGTCAGGGAGTTCGGGAACCGTTGGGTCTTGCTTCGCCCAAAGCACGTCATCAATCCGCAACACGGAAAGCGCTGCTTCCGTGGCTCCAGCCAGCACTTGGCGAGTGATGCGAAGCGGTTCAACGACGCCGTCAGCGACCATGTTGCTCGGTTGTTTGCTCTCGACGTTCAGGCCAATAAAATGAGCCTCAGGACCTTCGTAGGTCGTCTGTTTGGCAACCGTCTGAAGCAAGGTGTCAAGAGGATCCAATCCTGCGTTTTGAGCGAGGGTTCTGGGAATGACCTCGAGGGCATCGGCAAAGGCTTCAACGGCCAATTGTTCACGTCCTGCGAAACCTTCTGCGAACCGTCGCAGATGGCGAGCAAGGGCGATTTGTGTTGCGCCTCCACCGGGGAGAAGATAGGGCTCTTCGAGCAGTTGGCACGCCACGCCCAAGGCGTCGGCAAAACAGCGTTCAACCTCACCAACGACCTCGTTGGTGGAACCTTTGGCAATGAAGGTCGCACCGCCTTCTTCGGTCTCAACAATCCAGTGCATGACACCGTTCCAGCGCTCGTTCTTGCTGCTGATGAACACGCCCAAATCTGAGGCTGTCAACCCTTTGACGTCGTTGTTGAGGGTGGCATTGGTTCCTCTGGCGAGCAAATCCAAGTCAGCTCGGGAAACCCTGCGATAAGCCTGGATACCTGCCCCAGTGAGCGCAGCATGAACATCGTCGTCAATGCCTTCTTTGCACGCCAAGAGCGTGACACCGAGCTCGACGAGGTGTTCGATTTGTTGGAGGAGCACCGTCTTCTCCTGTTGGCGAAAACTCTCGAGCACGCCGGTGTTTGACACCTTGAGTTTGACGTTGCTCATCAGCTCTCTTCGCTCGAGACCACCGTCGACGAGGGCGATTTTCCCCGAATTGAGGTGCTTTGGCATGCGGTCCGAAACCCGTTGTTTGGCCAACACCAAGCCTGTGACCAACGATGAATCGCTCATGGAACCGCCCGTTTGGGTGAGGATTTTGACACGAGTGGGGTCGGCGAGCACCCCCGACGGGCGTTCTTCCACAACGGCCTTGGCTGCTTGAACGGCCAGCCCAGCCAAATGATGCTGCATGGCTTGGTGGATCTTCCCTGAGAGCGAAGTGGTCGCTGCCGCCAGCATCTGTTCTTCGTTGGCCTCGATGATGAGGTCGTCAAAATGGTCTCGGCAAGCCTCCTCAGCGTGGCGATAACCTCGGGCGATCGCCGAAGGGTGGACGCCTTGGAGCACAAGTTCCCATGCGTTCTGCAGCAATTCCGCCGAGAGCAACACGGCGCTCGTGGTGCCGTCTCGAGCGATACGATCCTGTGTGGTTGAAGCGTTGATGAGCATGTTGGCAACTGGATGCTCCACCTTGGCAGACTCGAGCACGGTGACGCCGTCGTTGGTCACCATGGTGCGGCCTTCATCGTCGATGAGCAACTTGTCTTGACCAAGCGGCCCAAGGGTACTGCGTACGGCACCAGCGAGCGCCATGGCGGCTGTGATGTTGTTTCGAAGGGCTTCACGACCCGTTGAGCGCGTGGTCTCCTTGAGAATAGGGACTTCGCTCATGCCTCGTCCACCGACCACTTCCCCATAAGCCAAGCGCTCGGCCTTGCTTCAGGTCGTCGTCAGTCTTCGTCTTCGACCACTTCGAAGTCGGCATCGACAACGCCGTCATCAACGCTGATGTCGCCGTCTTCACCGCTTTCTTGTTGCGCCATTTCGGCAGCAGCGGCTTCGTAGAGTTTGGTTGAGACGCCGTGCATGGCTTCCTCGATTTCTTTGACTTTCGCCTGGATAGCGGCGTCGTCCATGGCATCGATGTCAACGGGTTTGCCGTCGTCGTCCTGCACCATCTTCTCAAGTTCGTCCAGGTGTGCCTTGACGGGGTCAACATCGCTGTCGTCCAGTTTGTCGGCCGATTCCTCAAGGGTTCGGCGGGTTTGGTAAACCACTTGGTCGGCCATGTTGCGAAGCTCGACCTTGGCCTTGCGGCGCTGGTCTTCTTCGGCGAACTTCTCAGCTTCGGCAATCTTGTCCTGAATCTCGTCTTCGCTGAGCGAGGTGGCGGATTCAATCTTGATGGATTGTTCTTTTCCGGTTCCCATGTCCTTGGCACTCACGTTCACGATGCCGTTGGCGTCGATGTCGAAGGTGACCTCAATTTGAGGCACGCCGCGAGGTGCTGGGGGGATGCCGACGAGTTGGAATTGACCGAGCGTGACGTTGTCCTTGGCGAATTCACGCTCGCCCTGCAGGACGTGGATTTCCACAGCCGGTTGGTTGTCTGAGGCCGTGGAGTAGACTTCAGAGCGTCGTGCGGGAATGGTGGTGTTTCGCTCAATCATCGTGGTCATCACGCCACCGAGGGTTTCGATTCCGAGGGTGAGCGGGGTCACGTCCAGCAACAACACGTCAGAAACGCCTTCGTCGCCTGCGATGATGCCTGCTTGGAGTGCAGCGCCCATCGCCACCGCTTCGTCGGGGTTGATGCCCTTGTAGGGTGGTTTGCCCGCTTCCTTTTCGACGGCGTCTTGAACGGCAGGAACACGCGTGGAACCGCCGACAAGAATGACCTTGTCGACATCGCCCTTCTTCAGACCGGCGTCTTTCATGGCCTGACGCGTTGGCACCATCGTCTTCTCGATGAGTTTGGCGATGAGGTCCTCAAACTTGGCTCGGGAGAGCGAGAGGTCCATGTGAACGGGTTGGCCGTCGGCCATGGAGATGAACGGCAGGTTGACCTGGGTTTGCTGGGTGCCTGAGAGTTCAATTTTGGCCTTCTCAGCGGCTTCCTTCAATCGGGACATCGCTTGCTTATCTTTGGACAAATCAATGCCGGTGTCTTTCTTGAATTCCGCGACCATCCAGTCGATGATCTTCTCATCGAAGTCGTCACCACCGAGTTTGTTGTTTCCTGCCGTGGCTTTCACTTCGATTTGAGGCTGACCGTCAACTTCGTAGATTTCAAGCACGGAGACGTCAAAGGTCCCACCGCCCAAATCGTAGACCAAGATGGTCTGGTCCTGGGTCTTGTCAACGCCGTAGGCCAAGGCTGCGGCCGTGGGTTCGTTGATGATACGAAGGACATCTAAACCTGCGATACGGCCGGCGTCCTTGGTCGCTTTTCGCTGTGCGTCGGTAAAGTAGGCAGGGCAGGTGATGACCGCCTGCTTCACTTCATGTCCGAGGTAGGCTTCAGCATCGGCCTTCAACTTCTGAAGAATGAACGCCGAGACTTCCTGCGGGGTGTAGGTGGTTTCGTCCACATCGGTGGTCCACTTGGTTCCCATGTGTCGCTTCACGGAAATCATGGTCCGGTCAGCGTTGGTCACGGCTTGTCGCTTGGCCGTTACGCCGATGAGTCGCTCACCACCGTCCTTGGCAAACGCCACCACCGAAGGGGTTGTGCGGGCGCCTTCTGCATTCGGGATCACCACGGGTTCACCGTTTTCGATGGTGGCCACGCAGCTGTTCGTTGTTCCTAGGTCAATTCCAATCACTTTGCTCATTGTTTTCACGTCCTTCAAAAGATGGGGATGCCACCGTCGTCTTCGTCATCGTCATCGTCACCGAGGTCGATGCTTACCTCCCCCGGGGCAGGGAGGGTGTCGTCATCATCCGGGTCCAACGCTTTTCCTTGGGGCGTCAGTTTCAGGGTGATGTCGAGAATACCGTTGTTCAGGGTCCATTCTACGACGTCGTCGCAGGGATGAGGGAGTTCAACCAGCGCCAGGGGCTTGGGCTGCGTTGAACGCATGATCTCAATTTGGGACCCGTTCTTGATGAGTTCAATTTCGAGGTGTTCGGATTCGATGTCGCCTTTGAGGGCAAAATCGAGGGTGACGGACATGTTCCAACCGTCGAGGTACACGTCTTCCGCAGGGAGTTTCATCGTCTCGTCATCGTTGGATTCGAGGGCTGAGGGGTCAATTTCTACGGGTGCCGCGTCCACTCGAATGTCCATGCCGAGATTCTTGAACAGGTCCTCAACGGACGTGCCTGCGTTGAACATCTTCGAGATGTCAGAGATGTCGAAATTGAAGTTGACCTCACCTTTAGCGATTTTTTCGGGATTGATGCCGAGGGCGTCAAACTGGTCTTTGAACTGGTTCATGAAGCCCTTGAGTTGCTCTCGAGTAATGGGCATGCCCATGTTACGGAGCATCTCTTCCAACTTGTCAAGCAGGTCATCTTCCCAATCATCGGCCATCGTCAACACCACTACTAAACCATCGGTTATGTAGTTGCGAGTGTGCTACCCCATATAAATCTAGTGAAAACGGCGTACTGAAACAGATGCGTACGCGCAAACTCAACGTTGCCATGCAACGGGAGAATCAAGAAGAGGCCCCGAAATCAAGCCAAAAGCACCCGAAACGGGCGATGTTGGTTTTACTCGCCGGTGATGAGGCGGACCATGGTTCGTACGTGAATGCCCGTGGCACCGTGTCCGACCATCTTGTTGGTCTTAGCGCCCCAGTAGGTTCCAGCGATGTCCATGTGAGCCCAGGTAATTTGCTCGGCGTCGTCGCCTTCGCCACGGTTGGGCACGAACTGCTTAAGGAAGGCAGCGGCGGTGTTGGCACCGCCCCAGCGACCGGCTCCCAAGTTGCGGGTATCGGCAATCTTGGAATCGGTCATTTCCTTCTCGAACGCTGGGAGAAGAGGCATGGGCCACGCGAGTTCGCCGACATCGTTTCCAGCCTCGTGAATACGGGTTCGGAAGTCGTCGTCATTGGACCACAATCCGGTGGCTTCGTGACCGAGGGCAACGACGCAGGCACCGGTCAAGGTGGCAAAGTCGACGATGTATTCAGGGTCGTAGTCCGTGCCCGCCTTCCAAAGTCCATCGGAGAGCACAAGGCGGCCTTCGGCATCGGTGTTGAGGACTTCAATGGTCTTGCCCGAGAGGGTTGTGATGACGTCTCCAGGACGTTGCGCATTGGCGGCAGGCATGTTTTCTGCCATGCAGGTGATGCCGATGACCTTGCCCGCATAGCCGCTGGAAGCAAGGGCTTCCATGGTTCCAAACACCGTGGCGGACCCGCCCATATCGTACTTCATCTCGTCCATGTTCGCGCCTGGCTTGAGTGAGATGCCACCGGTGTCAAAGGTGATCCCTTTACCCACCAGAATGGGGTGTCGGCCTTTCTGGTCGCCGTTGAGAGTGAAAATGACCATGCAGGGCTTGCGAGACGAGCCCATGCCGACAGCGACGAGGCCGCCCATTCCGAAGCGCTTGGCGGCTTCGTAATCAATGACTTCAACCTTGACGTTGTCGTATGCCTTGGCCCACTTCTCTGCCTTCGTGGCGAACGCCATGGGGTACATGTCGTTGGGAGGGCAGTTACCGAGGTCTCGGGAGAGGTGGACCCCGCTCACGATGGAAGCGGCCCGGTCAATGGCCGCAGAGAGCGCCGTCGTGTCGCCTTCGTTGCAGTTGATTCGAGCGGAGAGGGTGATGTCTTCGTCGTCTTCGTCCTTCTTCTTGTAGAGGTCGTAGCTGTAGTCTCGAAGCATCATGCCCTCGGCGAAGGACGCCATGCAGGCAAGGTCTGCATCGTGGAACACCACCGTCAATTCGTCGCCGTGGACTTTCTTACAGGAAGCGACCACGGTGGCGCCTGCCTCACGGTAAGCGTGGACGTCGGCCTTTTCGGGCTTGCCCACACCAACGAGCATGGCTTTGCCGCCTTCGGTGCCCATCAGGGTCATGGTGGCGTTGGCTTTGGCCTTGAAGTCGCCGTCAGCTAGAACGCGATTGATTTGGCCTTTCAGCGTTGAAGGAATGCCTTCGACAATTTCTGGGAGGGTTTCTTCACCCTCGAAGAGAGGAAGAACAAGGGTTCCGTTGATGTTGTTTCCTGAACTGATGGTCACTTGCATGGGTTCACCAATTTAGCCCAACGATTTCTTACACTTCAACCCTCGCAGTCCTCGGTCAGCCGAAAGACAGCGACCTTGGTCTCAAACGGCCTCTTCCTCTCGTGACACGAGGTCGTTTCGCCTGAGCGTACTCACGCCAATGAACGCGAGCAAGACCGTCACGGGATTGAACAATCCATAGCCGATGAGGAAGCCTTCCTCGTCGTCCACCATCGTGAACGAAACATTGCTGTCCACGGTTTCGTTGACCCAAATGGCTGCGTTGATGACGCGCTTTTGGTAATTCAGGTTCCATAACCCGTCTGATTCGAAGACATCATCGTCCACCTCAAAGGACACTTGGGTTGCATTGCTGGCGTTGACGCCGAACAGCGGCGATGCCCAGAGAACTTCGCCTGCGAGGCTGTGATACTCCAAGCTGGCGTTGGCGGTTGATGACAAGCCGTGGTTTGCAATCTCGAGACTCAGTTGGTCGTCATCGAGGATGATGGATTGAACATCAAGTCGAGCCCGCCAGTACCAGACGTTATCGATGAGAAAACGCATCACGTCCATCTCTTCGCCCAACCGCTCGTTGAGGTTCTCAAAACTGCCAGGGACAAATTGCTCGTCGTCGGTTTCAAAGGTGAAGGTCGGGAATCCCATGTGGCCGTAACCGTAATCTCGGCTGGTGCCGCAGTTCGGGTACAGGCCTTGGTTGGCGTTTTGGATGGGAATTTCCGAGACGTTGGCCTGCACGTCTTCTCGAATACGCCAGAACAATTCCCAATCGGGTGGCTGTTCGGGCCACTTCCCCCACGGGTAGAGCATGATCCACACGCCGGTGTGCATGGTCACGTAGAGGTCAGCATCGGTGACGAAGGCGTTCATGTAAGCGGAATTGGCGGCGGTTTCGGACTCGCTGAAGGCGGCGCTGCCGGGTTGGGTCGTTGGACATGTGTTCCAGTAGTGGTCGTAGTTTCGGTTCAGGTCCACCTGATTGATGTTCCAGCGCGTGTCGATGTCGTTACCGTCCGGATTGAGCATGATGAGAATGTGAAGTTCCGTGTTTTGGAGGACGTTGATGGCCTCTTCGTTGCCTTCCGCCCAGCCGTTGATGTACCACTTTGCAGAGAGGTAAGCAAGCGCCGTACCCAGGTATTCGTTCCCGTGATGGCCGCCGTCGATGTAGATGATTTCTTTCGCCGAGCCGTTGGCTTTGGTGTCCATGGACCAGTCGGACAGCCGAACCACCCACAGGGTCTTGCCGAGTTCAGATTCACCAGCGCTTGTCAAATCCACGATTTCCGGATAGTCATCAGCCCAGTTGTTGACATCAAGGGTCAAGGCGGCCCACGTTAGGTGGACATGGCTGTCAACGGGATCACCGGGCCAAGCATAGAGGTGCTCGGGGTCGAATTGAGCGGAGGCGGTAGGTATGCACGCCATCAGCATGCAGAGAACCAGACCGACGGCAACTCGCATGGATTCCCCTCACCGATGCGAATCAAAAACGCTTGCATTGAGCGTTCATCACCAATCGGAGGTGAAGGCATTGGGGTTGGCCACTTTTTCGCCCTCTCGGGTCCAAATGCTTGGCCCGTCCGTGGCGTAGATGTCAGCAAAGGGGTCAATTTCGTCTTCCTGCAAGTTTCGCTGCATGTAGGCTTCTACGCGCTCTCGTAGGTCGGGCTTGAACTTCCAGTAGTGGATGCGCCATTCTCGTCCATCCCAGAGCGTGGTTTCCTCGGACTCCGTGGTGAGGAGGTCGTAATCTTGGAACATGTAAAACAGGTTGCGGTCGGTTGGCTCAAGGGCATTGTCAATGATTCGATTGTAGAATCCAAAGAATCCGAGCGCGTGCTCGGCCATGCCCTGAGCGACTTCGGCGTCCATGTCCAAGTCAATGTGCTGCTGAATGGCTTTGGTAAGCTCGGCAAGTGTCATTCCCATCGTTTTCCCTCCGTGCAGGCGGAAACCGGCGATAATCGGTTCCCGTTGCTATATTTTATTGGTCACCGACCCATATTAAGTGTTCCATGTATTTTCTTGAAACCGACACTTTGGCGCCTAAAATCGGGGGTGCTTCCTCATCGGCAGGATGATGAAGGGGGCGGCGACCCGCAATATGCATGTCAGTGGACTTCGAGGAGGGCGCGTTTCTCGGTCTCCCGAAAGCCGATGGTCCGACCGATATCGCCGTCGTGCCGCTCGCCTACGAATTGACCACTTCCTACGGCACGGGAGCGTGTGATGGACCACAAGCCTGCATTGATGCCAGCGCGCAGGTGGAACTCTTTGACGACCGTTTGGGTGCCGACCTTCCTGCAGGGAATGTCCTTGCCACCGAATCGGTCTGGGAAGGAACCGCCGCCACCTTGCGTGGCCAACTTGATGAACTTGCAGCCCATGCTCGCACCTTCTACAACGGGGACATGTTTCCAGTGTTTTTGGGAGGGGAACACGGCATCCTTCCGCCGCTTGTTCACGCTGCTCGCCACCATCCCGCCGTGGCAGGGGACCTCACAAGGTTGACCTTGGTCCAACTTGACGCTCATGCAGACTTGCGTTCATCCCTTGACGGAGAGATTTTTTCACATGCCTGTGCGGCTTCACGTAGTCTTGATGTTGGGGCAGGACGCCTCTTACAGGCCGGCATTCGAGCTTACAGCAAGGAAGAATTGGAGCGCATTGAAGCGGACGACCGCATCACGACCTTCTTCGCTCGTGATACCCAACACCCCCACTCGGGCGATGAGGCTTGGCAGCGATGGTTGAATGAACTTCGCTCCCTCAGTGGCCCCGTGCATTTCACGCTGGATATTGACGGCCTCGACGGTTCTCTTGTCCCTGCCACGGGCACACCTGTTCCAGGAGGTTTGAGCTTCTGGCAGGCGGTTGAGACCATTGAAACGCTGTTTGCGAACCCCGACGTGGTGGTCATCAGCGCTGACGTGAACGAAATTGTGGCCCAAGAAAACGGTGTCTTGACGCAGTTTACGGCCGCCATGCTGGCGACGAAGATCATCGCAAGCCATGCTCTTGCGCGCCAGAATGGGCGTTGGATGCGAGCCAAAAAAACTACTCAGTTGCCGTTCAATGCAACATTTTTTGCTGAATTTGACGGAGAATAAATTTCGGTAGTTTGAAAAAGAGAATGGTCCGGCAGCCGGCAGGTGAACACATGACGGTCAACCCCAGTCGAGGTGCCCATGTCTTTCTGGACTACGTGAACGCGAACTTTGAGGATGAAGCAGCCTATCGATGGCTGTTTTCGCAGATGAGGGAAGCCGTTCGGAAGAGCCCCGCAACCGAAGTTCACGCCCACCTTGCTCCCTTTGACGGGAGCACCTCGCCTCCGGGCTTTGCCGCTGTTGTGTTGATTGACGAAAGCCACATCACGGCCCATTGCTACGCCGACCGAGGACTGCTGGCCATCGATTGTTTCACCTGTGGAGCGACCGATCCTGACGATATCGCTACCTACCTCCATGACCGATTGCTCGAGCGAATGCCTGCCATTGAGTGTGTACGCAGAGAGCGTGTCGACCGGTTCCTTACGGAGGTTTGAGCGATGTCGGTTCGAGCCTTCGTGGACGAACACTATCGCCACTTCAATGCGGGTACGCTCCGCCGAGCCTCCTCCTCGTTGGTTGATCATATCGAAAAAGGCGGGACCGTCTTCGCCACTCTCGCAGGTGCCATGAGCACGGCCGAGATTGGCCGTAGCCTTGCCCAGATGATTCGCGCCGGTCATATCGCTGCGATTTCGTGCACGGGTGCCAACCTTGAGGAGGACCTCTTCCATCTTGTTGCTCGGGATGCCTATGTTGACATCCCTTCTCCCGACGACCTGACGGCCGAGGACGAGCACGACCTTCTCAAGCGGAAATTGAACCGAGTGACCGATGTTTGTATTCCTGAGGAAGAGGCCATACGGACGATTGAGCACGCTTTGATGCGTCTGTGGAAGGAAGCTCACCACAGCGATCAAGCCCTCCTTCCTCACCAGTTTCTGTACCGTCTCCTTCGTTCAGGCGAACTCGCAGGCTCCTACCAAGGCGAAGCCCAACATTCCTGGCTCTTGGCCGCAGCGGAGTGTAACCTTCCGTTGTACGTTCCAGGTTGGGAAGATTCCACGCTGGGCAACATCTTTGCTGCTCGGTGCTCGGAAGGGAAATTAAGCCCAAATATCGTGTTGAGCGGTACGCACTACATGACGCACCTCATCGATTTCTACCGAGGCCACCAATCACCACTGGCGTTCCTGCAGTCGGGTGGCGGTATCGCCGGGGATTTCCCGATATGCGTGGTCCCCCTGCTTCATCAGGACCTCGAAGAAACCGATGTCCCGCTGTGGTCTTGGTTTTGTCAAATCACCGATGCGAGCGCTTCGTACGGCGGGTATTCGGGCGCTCCACCCAACGAAAAAATCACCTGGGGAAAACTTGGGGTTGACACTCCACGGTTCAATATCCAAAGCGATGCGAGCATTGTTCTTCCTCTGATGTTTGGGTACGTTCTGGACCTCTGAGCGAGGCGTTGGACCCAAAGTCTTGAAGGGGAGCCGTCCCACATTCAATCCATGAAGGCCCGCCGAAGGCTGGTTTCACTGTGCATGGTGGTGATGCTGCTTGCCAGCGTCCTCCCCTTGCATGTTCAAGCGAACGAGCACCCTTCCGTTCGCATCACCACGCACTGGGTTGGGCAGGGTACAAACGATGCCCCCCACGCCTACTTGCTCACGTTTTCCGACAACGGCTCCTACGGCATTGAGGTTGACATGGAGCACACGCACAACGGCAGCCTCCTCGACACCAGTCATACCGTGGTCTGGGGGAGTGCGGAGGGTGTGCGAACAGCCTTGCTGACGTTCAATACCTCGCTTTCCTGGGGCGACACCATCCAACTGACCGTCACCATCACCGACCATGACGATGCAACCGACCTTGACATCGAGACCGTTCGCGATGTTGTCGTTGGCTTGTGGAACCAACCGATGGATGACCATGAGATTCTTCTCTCCACCACATGGGCTCTCGACCAGAGCTATGCGACCGATGCAGGCGATCAGAATTTTTCGCTGGCCTTCAGCGGGCAAGGCTGGCAAGAACGAGTGGGCGACACCCTCTCGTCTTGGGAATTGGGCAACGGCACCTTTGCGACGGTTGAGAGCACCGACGATGGGGTGACCGAACTCGACTTGGTGTTAACACAATTGTGGAAAAACGAAACCATCGTCGCAGGCGTGCTCACCAGCCAGGTCTTTGACGCACGGGGCTTTGGTGGTTTGAAAACCACCCTCGTTGACGGAGACACCACCACGGTCATCGACGCCGATGTCTCGCATGCCATGCTCAACCGTTCGGTTATCAACGGTGTTGTGGGCGAGCGCTTGTCGCTTGAGGCCACCGGCCTGCTCAATGTTTCCGAGGATGACGGCGAGAACAACTCGCTCAACATCGACGGTGAGTTGGCCGTGTTTTTCTTTGAATACGCTGACGTGGACGGTGAACGAATTCTTCAGCACACCCAATTTGAAGCGATGGCGGATTTCGTGCTCATCGATGAAGAGACCCGCCTCGACGTGTCCTTGAATGGATTTACGTCCGTTGAACGGTGGGAGGACGGTGTGCGAACCCAGCACCTCGAGGAACTCTACGGCGACGGTACGTTTGGCTTCGCCGACCAGGACGAAAACGCCTCGGTTCAAATCAACGGCACCATCCTCGACCTTCACACCAAACTGGAAAACGGAACGACCATGATCGACGATCTCCATGTTGACGGGACGTTGACGGGGGACGTTCAGGGCACGTTTGGTGTGGTTCGTGGTATCGAAACCACCGGCATGCAGGCGAACATTACCGGGGAGGAGTTCCTCGTGAACGTTATCTTCCAAGAATCATGGTTCAACATCACCGGCGTTAACGGTGGAAATTTCTTCGACGGTGCGGGCGTTGGAGCGACCCATAACCAAACGTGGGACTACCAGGCCGTGCAGTCCGATTGGGAAAATCGCACCGTGCGTTTGGTCTGGAGAGAAACGGGTCCGGACGCCTCAGAAGGCGAAGAATTTCCCGAACGAAGTCCTCAACAGCGCAATGCAACGGCTCCGGTCGCCGAGGAAGGTCTCGGCGATTTAACGGTCGGTCGGGAAACGGGCTGGATGCCCATCCCTCTTGCAACCGACGATTACCTTCGTCTGAACGGACAGGACGGCATCATCTTGACCGTGCGTGCCGGCGATTCCCGTGTTGACACACGGGACGGTCACAATTTGACCGTCATCGACTGGACGGGCGTTTACGAAGGCGAGGGCGATAGCGGTGTTGCCACCGGGTCCGTGGTTTCGGCAGGCCCGTTGAGCGGGTTGTTGTCCACGATTGACCGTTCCCTGACCGTTCCTTTCGGCGAGGAAAACGAAAGCGTGGTGTTGCAAGAGACGCAGGTTCTCGAGCGTGTTCTCTCGCCTGAAATTGTCAGCGAAGATGACAACAACCCTCCCGTCGTTTCCGAGATCGACTGGCGAGAGGGTCTCGCCGTTGGAGAGGGTGGAAGCGTTGCCCACCTTCAGGCAACCGTCGAAGATTCGGAATGGAACGTGGTCAGCGTGCTTGCCGACCTTTCTTCTCTGGGACTCGGAACGGTTGAATTGAACGACCGTGGACTTCACGGCGACCAAGCGGTTGGTGATGACGTCTACACGGCAGCCATCATCGTAACGGGATTGGAGGTCGGGCTTGTTGATGTCGTTGTCACTGCATCGGATAGCTTCGGAGCCTCAACCGTAGAGCAGGGCAGTTTGGAGGTAACCAACCAACCTCCGAGGCTGATCGATGCCGAAATCGTTCCCGATTCGCTGGAGCGAGGGCAATCCGTGGTGGTCAACATCAAGGCCTACGACGGCCATGGTGTCGCCTCGGTTTCCATCGACCTACGGGCCTACGGCGGTGCGGTGGTGAACCTCACTTCCGAAGGCGGTGACAGCCCATGGGCGGCCATGGTTCAGATGCCATCCGGCATGACACCGGGCGACCAGTCGCTGCTGGTCATCGCTGAAGATGGCTTGGGTGCCACGAGCCAACAACGAATCTACACCCCTGCTCCAAACGGCGTTGGCGATGCTGTGTTTGGGCCGCATCATGTCAGTCCGGACGTTCGTCTACCGATTGAGGTAAACATCCTCAACGACCGACCCAACTTCACAACTGCGCCGACCACCGTTGAGAAGGACACGCAGAATCCAACCACGTACACCGTTGAGGTCAACGATCCGGACGGTATTGAACGGGTTCAAATCGACCTCGGTGTGTTCACGCCCATTGGCGGCCAAACGTGGGCCTTCATGCATGACGACGGTGTGAACGGTGGAGATGAAGTGGCCGGCGACGGCGTATACAGCGTGGTCTTGTCGATTCGAGATGGAACCCCGTTAGGCACCCATGAAGTGTCCCTTCGAGCCTTTGATACGTACGGAGAACTCAACACGGCATCGGTGGCCATCACCCTCGTTGAAGCCGATGAGCCTCCCGTCGTATCCGGTGGTTTGAGCACGGCCGTTCTTGGAGGCCTCGGCTTGGTGGTGCTTCTTGGGGCGCTGGCGGTCATGACGATGATGTGGCGGCGCGGTGATGGCGGTGGTGGCGACCGTTTTGGCATGCAGTAATGCACCGATACAACCTCTCCCTAATCCCTCGTCATTCTCCGCCGACAACCGTTTAAACCCCTGCAAGATGCGGAGGGTACCAGCGAGCGTAGTGTAGTGGTTATCACCGGGCGTTGCCAACGCCTGAACCCGGGTTCGAGTCCCGGCGCTCGCACCACTGCAAGCCATTTTTGGTGTTTTCATTGTCAATGTTTATGGGGTGTCCGACACCAAGATAGCCCGATAACCATGGCCGACCGCCGCATCATCTTTGTTGGAAAAAAACCCCTTCACGCCTACGTACGCGCCGTGGTGAAAGCCATGGAAGACGGCGACCGTTCCCTTCAACTCGTCGCACGCGGGGCGACCATCTCTCGAGCCGTTGACGTCGCTGAGGTCTGTCGACGTCGCAACGGGCACATCGCTCAGGGCCTTCCTGAGACGGTCAACATTCAGAATTTGATGTGTGAATCGGAAGAAGTCGAGGGGGAAAACGGCATGCGCACGGTGAGCGTGCTGCGTATTGACCTCGAGGGTGTTGGCGAGATGCCGACGCCTCAAGACGACTGATCAACGAGCAGACGGAGGCGTCGTTGAATTTCTTCAGCGGTTCGTTCGTAGACCTCAAAATCATGCCCGACAGGGTCCTCAAGGCCCCAGTCTTCGTCAATCTTGATGGCCGGACAGTGCACCCCACACCCCATCGAAATGACTTTGTCAAACGTAGTTGGGTCAAATTCGTCCAAGCTTTTGGGCGTCATCCCTTCGGTGGAGATGCCTTTTGATTGAAGCAGCGTGATGGCGTGCTCTGCCACGCAGTCAGCCGGATGAGTTCCAGCCGATGCTGCTTCCAGTCCCATTGAGGACGCCAACCCTTCGGCCATTTGGGACCTGCAAGAATTGCCAACACAAACGAAGAGGACCTTCATGGTCTAACGAACACTTGACGCATTATGAAGCCTATCTCCATAGCGTATTGATGACTTCACATAGGGCGACTTCTTCGGGAGTATGTGTGGCGTGGTCTGAGCCTCAACCTCGTCGGCTTCACCGTTCTGTTCGCCTTGCACGTGGCCTTTGCGGCGGGAGGCATGGAACTGGCGTTCTCCATTGTTGCTGTGCTCATTAGCCTCCAAGTCCTCACGTTTGGCCCGCTGGTGGTCGTGCTTGAACGCCCGGTGAGCAGGGCGAAGCGACGGCAAACAAATCGTGCATCAACCCTCGTCGCATTCCCGCTCGCTTTCGGATTGGCGTGGGCGTACGGCGGCATGGCGTGGTCGGCCCCCCATACGGTGGCCATTGTCGGCTTGACCGTGATGGTTCACGGGGTGTTGGACCGCAAATTGGCTTCATGACGCCACATCGAGGGCACGCGGGGTCGTGGGTGGGTTGAAGTAGGCCAGTTTGGTGGTGAGGTTATGGCGGATTCTCCCGTATCCATCAACACGCCCGGTGGCTCAAACGATGCTCCCGCGGGCCCATCTCCTCAGGAACAGAAGCAGATGGAACAGGCCTATGCTCAAATGAAGCGGAAAATGGCCATGGAGGAAATTGGCCGGAAAATCAAACACAAGATCATGGTCCTTTCTGGCAAGGGCGGCGTGGGCAAATCCACCGTTTCAACGGGCCTCGCTCTCTCGCTTGCCCAACAGGGTCATGCCGTGGGCATTCTCGACATTGACATCACCGGGCCGAACGTCCCCAAGATGATGGGCCTCGACGGTCGACGCCTTCACGTCGAAAACAAGCGCATTCACCCCGCTCAGGGCCATCTGGGCGTGAAGGTCATCAGCATGGCGTTCTTGCTTGAGGACGAAGACACGCCTGTCGTATGGCGTGGCCCCATCAAACTCGGTGCCATTCAGCAGTTCATTGGTGATGTGGAATGGGGTGAGCTGGACTACCTCATCATCGATTTCCCCCCGGGCACCTCGGACGAACCGCTAACGGTGGCCCAATCCCTTCCCGATATCGACGGCATGGTCATCGTGACGACACCGCAACAAGTTGCGTTGCTCGATAGCCGGAAATCCATCACCTTCTCGGAATCGCTGAAAGTACCCGTTTTGGGTGTGGTCGAGAACATGAGCGGTTTCACCGTCAACGGAACAGCGGCACCAGGCACGGAGGTCAGCATCGCCGCCCCCGGTGGAAAAACGCTCACGGCGAAGGCCGATGGCGAAGGAAAGTTCTCCGTGACCCTTGACATCTTCAAGGAGGGTGGAGGAAAAGACACGGCCGAGGAATTTGGTGTACCCTTCCTTGGGGCGCTCCCGTTTGACCCGGGCTTTGTCCGAGGTGGCGATGATGGTGTTCACCGCATCGTTTCGGAACCTGACGGCCCCTCTGCTCAGGCCTTTTCCAAGGTGGTCGCTGCGATTCAAGACCAACTCTCGGACGGCGCCGATGGTGGTCTCGAAATTATCTGAGGTGGTCCGATGAGCGACGTCCTGCCCACCCTCAAGAAACTGGAACGCCGTCAGCAAGACATGGTGCTCACCTACGACGACGCCTCCGAATATACCGTCTCCTACGATGACCTCCGCCATGCTTGTCCGTGTGCGAAGTGTTCACCCATGCGAAACGAAGACGACACCAGTCGGACCCTTCGTCGTCAGGTTGAGGCCTTGCCAGCAGAAAAACCGACGGTGAGAACCGTTGGCAAGTACGCCTTGGCCTTCGAATGGCAGCAGGGGTGTTCAAGTGGAATTTATCGTTTCGAACGTATCTTTGACCTGGCCAATCGACGGGATCCTGACCGAGGAAAACCCTACGTTCACGGTGCATGGTAGAAAGAACGCTCGCTGCGTCCGGCTGTTGACGACGCTTTGATGAAGGAAAGGCATGACACAGAACCGGAGTGCGTTGCCGTGCAGAGCGTCTATCTGACTTGGATGATCAGCGCCCTCGCCTTGGGCGTCATCCTACTTCCGGTGTTCAAACCACCGTGGGCGAAGTTGTCACTCCCACCTTTTGTTGACTTTTTTCGACGCTACTGGGTTCACATTCTCATCGTCTTCGCCATCTACAACGCCAAAGACAGCCTTGACCAGATCGATCGTTTGCTCATGGCCAGCACCGGCCTCGACATGACGCCGTACATTTGGGCGATTGAAGGAAATTTGGTGCTGTGGGTTCAGCAAACGTTTGAGGCGGATTGGTTGACCACGGCCCTGACCCATTTCTACGTGGCAGGTTTCATGTTCATTTGCTATGTTTCCGTGTTTTATTTTGCCTATTTCGATGACCGTTGGCTCGCTGACCGAGTCACCCTCTCCATCGCTTGGGTCTACATTCTCGCCGTACCGTTTTACCTCTTCTTCAACGTTCGAGTGACGGGCGATACCATCCCCGAAATGGAAACGCTTGCTTACACCCTCACGCCGGAAATCGCTGATTGGTTCCGCCGGATTGACCCGTTCACCAACGGCATGCCCTCCCTCCACATCGGCATCCCCTTTGCTGTGTGGCTGTGCCTCACGCGGTTCGACGACGACCGACGTTGGAATCGGTATCGGTACACCGTGTTTGCCTACACCTTGCTCACGGCGTTCACCATCATCTACCTCGGTATCCACTGGTTTGTGGACATTATCGGGGGGATGCTCATTGCCGGCGCAGCCGTTTCAATGGCCGACCGGACATCCAACACGTGGTGGAAATTCTTTGACGAACGCACGATGAACGCTCGGATTGTGACCGTGCTTACTCGACCAGGCCAGGCTTGGGCGTGGATTCGTGGTCGTACGGTGAGGCTGTTCAAGCAATACCGTTCACCAACAAGCCGAGAGACGGGTCATATCGCCGTAGTGATTTTGGTCGTCGTGGCGGCGGTAATCACCTGGGACCTCACTCACCGCTCTCTACCAGCAGGGGGCGTGGAGGCGCCCGAAGCAGCGGCGGCTGCAGATGGTTGGTTGGTGACACTGGACAATCAGAGCGATGCCGTCTACATGATGCTCCATGATTTGTCATCCGAAGACTTTGCCTCGGTAATGGTGAACATTCCAGATGTCTCTCTTGATTCGAGTTATGCTCTGAAGGAGGACCGGTTGGTCGCCACCAACGCAACCGCCTTGTTCGTTTTTGACGTTGAAGACCCAACAACGGCCTTGATGACCATGCCCTTTTCAACTCACGAACAATTGTTACTCTGTGAACAAGCAGGCTCTGCCGTCGTTGCCTACACCGTTGACGGTGTCCTGGACGTGATGAATTTACAGGGCGTCTCGGTGCTTGGCGAAGAGCAACCTGGAAACATCCGGTCCATGACCTGTTCTGGCTCCGAAATCGCCTACGTCTCCTCATTAAACCCCATGGAAGTGAACATCCTCCAGTTGGGTGTTCGTGGAGAAGTCGGCTACACCATCAACGCCACCGCTCCGGTCGAGGAGGACGACCTTCTTGCGTCGTGGGGGACGCCGGTTGACATGGACAACGCCAGCATCCAAACCATGGCGTTCAATCGTGAATACTTGGCCGTGACGGTCAACGTCTCGGCCACCGACCGCTTGGTGCTCTACAACAGAACAACGGCTGAGCAGTGGCTTGCAAGCAATCCGAAATATCACGTCTCGGACCTTTCGCTTGACCACGGCATTTTGGCATGGTCGGTTCGAGACCACCTCAATCCACTGAGCCCCCAAGAGAAGTATCTCGACCGTGAAATCTACTTCACGGAATTGGAAACCAACACCTCCCACGTGTTGACATCGGACACCAAGGACCAGTGGGGCCCTCAAGTCTTGGAACACCATTTGGTGTATTTTGAGATGGACGAGGATGTGGTTTCGGTAGAAATTCATTCTTGGGAGCCCGAACTCCGGTTCTATTCCAGCATCGTTCTCCAGATCGGTGTGCTGGCCGCCTTTGTGGTGGTTGCTTGGAACATGTGGCAGCGCCAAAGTGAACGTCGCATGCAGCGTCAACCGTGATAGCGAACTCGGGTGCGGATGTCTTCAAGCCGAGCATGCACTTCCCGAGCCGACGGTACAGCACCGCCTTGGAGTGCCGGTGCGGGACCGAGCGCCTCTTCAGCCTCCATGTAGCCGTCCACCACCCAATCGATGGCGCCCTCCCATTGTGGGTGAGAGGCTCCGAGAATTTCATCCAGCACGTGCAGGTCAATGCCGAACCGCTCGACGTCGTATTCGATGGAGGCCAGTCCGAAATCGATGAGGTGAACCAGTTCCCCCTCGATGAGGATGTTGTTGCTGGAAAGATCCCCGTGGGTGGTTGCTTCTCGGTGGAGTCGCCGCACGGCAGCGCCAACGCGTCGGAGGATGGCTTGGGCGGTGGTGGAGGTGGTGGCCTCGTCATTGAGCACGTCGATAAGCGGTCTGCCGCCCAAATGTTCGATGATGAGTTGGCCACCCTCGTAATCCAAATCCCATACAGATGGGACGGAAAGTCCTGCTTTTCGAGTGCGGATCAAGAGGCGGGCTTCGCTGATCATTCGGCGAACGCCAAGGCGATGGTCAAGGTTCGGGTGTCGCCAAGAACGGGGTCGGCGTTGTTTGCGCACGGCTGGCTTACCAAACCATTCACCCTTCCAAACCTCGGCTTCTGCACCGAGGTGGAGGCGCTGGATTGGCTTGAAGACCATGGCTCGCTCACCAACCCCCTCTTTTTGAACATTCATGCCCATCCGTTCCTTGAAAAGGGGTCGCTGCTTGGGTTACATGAGACCCATGGCAGTAACCCTCCCAATGTGCTCGGTCAACTTCATGGACACCACTTTGTCCATCGAAGAACAGGCCATTGCCGACAGGATTCAGGAACTCAAGGAGCAACTTGGTGATGACCTGCTCATCCTCGGCCACCATTACCAGCGAGACAGCATTGTCATGCATGCCGATTTCCTCGGTGATTCCTTCATGCTCAGCCAAAAAGCAGCCGAATCCGATGCCAAATACATCGTGTTCTGCGGCGTTCATTTCATGGCAGAATCCGCTGATATTCTGACTTCAGAGGACCAGAGCGTCATCTTGCCCAACCTTCGTGCCGGATGCTCCATGGCCGATATGGCCACCTTGAGCGAAGTGGAAGTGGCGTGGGATGAGCTGCTCAAAGAATCCGGTCTCGCAGACCCCATCACCCGAGAATATCCCGAGGAGCCAGCAGGTGAAAACGAAGCTTACCTCGTGCCTGTCACCTACATGAATTCGAGCGCCGACCTGAAGGACTTTGTTGGTCGACATGGCGGTGTGGTGTGTACGTCATCGAACGCAGAAGGCGTGCTGAATTGGGCCTTTGAGCGGGCAGGACCGAACGGTGCTGTGCTGTTTTTCCCGGACCAGCATCTCGGTCGAAACACAGGTCTCGCCATGGGCATTTCCGCTGATCGCATGCCAACATGGACGCCAGGTTTTGGCGCCATGGGGTCGCTTGACGGGGCGCGCATCGTTCTCTGGCATGGCTTTTGTTCGGTTCATAAGCGGTTCACGCCTCAGCAAATCGAGGACTTCCGTACCCAACACCCCGACGGCATTGTCGTGGTCCATCCTGAGTGTCCTCGCGAGACGGTGGAGTTGGCGGATGCCTACGGTTCCACCCAATACATTCGCAACTTCGTAGCGCAGCAGCCGGCAGGGTCGAGCATCGCCATCGGTACCGAAATCAACATGGTGGCCCGCCTGGCTCAAGAACATCCAGACAAGCACATTGAGTGCCTTGATGAGGAGATATGCCCCTGCTCAACGATGTACATGATTCACCCTGCCTACCTGATGGACGTCTTGGAGCGCTTGGTTGACGGGGAAGTCCCGAATCAGATCGTCGTGCCCGAGGCCGTTCAGGCCGGCTCGCTCTTGGCGTTGAATCGCATGCTTGCGATTCTCAAGTGAATCAGCCAAGCCATGCATGGCCGCCTTTCCAACCGATGAACGCCAGAAGCGGTCCAGCGAGAGCGCTCACCATCACGTAGATGCCAGCGCTCTGCCACCGCCCCTCTTCCATCATGGCGATGGTTTCCACCGAAAAGGTGGACATGGTCGTGAAGGCACCCAAAAATCCGACGCCGAGCAGCAAGGTCTGTGCTTCTCCCAAGACCTGCACCAAGCCAGCAGCGGCCACGATGCCGAGCAAGAAGGAGCCGAGAAGGTTGACGCTCAAGGTCGCCCACGGAAAGGAATCAGATGGAATCGTTTCGCTCAGATAGAACCGAAGAACCGCACCGGCGGCTCCGCCTACAGCGACCAACATCCAATGCGAGAGCATGGATGGCTTAGCCCGTGGTTTGCTAAAGAACCTCCTTTGGTATGAAGAGAGAGAAACAGGATTGGGGCATGGTCTTAGGCTGTCGGTTGGACCGACCGCCATGAGCAGCACGGTATGGTTTCTCACCTCCAACGCCGGAAAGTTGGAAGAGGCAACGCACCATTTTCAGCCTCTGGGCATGGACGTGAAGGCGCTGGAGGTGCCCGAAGGGAGCATCATTGAGCCCCAATCGGATGATTTGGAGGAGGTCGCGAGAGCCAAACTTCAGCAAGCCATGCAGCATCTTCCTCACGACGGTGCGATGGTGATGGTTGAGGATGCGGGGCTCTTCGTGGATGCGCTCGATGGTTTTCCCGGCGTTTATTCCTCCTACGTCTTCTCTACGGTCGGCAACCAAGGGGTCTTGCGATTGCTTTCTCACCTTGTCGATGACGACCCTGTGCGCATCAAGAATCTCCGCTCTGCATCCTTCCAAGCCGTTGCCGCCCTGTGGGACGGTCATGAGGTCCTGATTGGGCGAGGTATCTGCAAAGGGTCCATCGCCACCGAAGTTCAAGGTGAGGCTGGTTTCGGTTTTGACCCTGTTTTTGTTCCCGCTGACCTTGACGATCAAGGTGAACCCGTCAGCCCGGATACGCTGGGCGTGGTGAGCACACACGGCCAGACCTTTGGTACCGTTGGACCGTTCACCAAGCATCAATTCAGTCATCGTCGACGAGCACTGGAAGATTTGCTTCGGCAACTCCCCGCACCTGAACATGAGCAATAAGCAACGCTTCCATCACCGTCATAAAGAATCAAGAGTTGGGTGGGCCGAGGGACATGGGATTCGCAAGGACCGCCGTCGGTGTGTTGTTCATCTCCGTCTTGGTGTTCTACCTCGCAACCGTCGGCCAACTCACGGATGAGGCCAAGTGGGGGTTCGTTGGTGCCATGGGTGTGCTGGCGTTTCTCTGGATTCACCTTGGAACCACGTCTCAGCCCGCTCGCGCATCTCGTCCTCGGACTCGTGCAGCGCAACCCGAAGCGGTCGCCGTCGACCAAGAGCAGGTATCGATTGAAGAGGACGAAGAAGACGACCTTCCAGCGCCAGTTACGGCCGATTCTCTTGACGGTGCAACCTTACGAGAACGCAAATTGGCCAAAATCGCTGCGGCAGAAGCCGCCAAAGCAGAGGCTGCAGTTGAAGCCGAGGCCCAGGCCGAGACCGACGGGGAGGTCGTGGTCGAAGTTGAGCTTGAGGACGTTCATGTCGCCGATGAATACGTCGTGGACGTGAGCCCTGAATCGGTCGAGGATGCGGACATCGAATTGACGGTTCGAGACCGTCGTGAACGCCACGAAGCCATTCGAGAACGCATCAAGCGTCGCCGCATGGGGCAGATGGCTGACATTCGTGCATCGACCGCTCGCATGTGGGAAGAACATGCTTCGGGCGAGGACCTTGTGGCCCTTTTGCAAACACCGGGCCACGGCCACACGGTCATGGTCGAGCCTGAACACCCCGAACCGGGGCATGTCTACGGTGCCACCTTTGTCCGAATTGACGATGCACGCATTCTCAAACTCCGACTTCCGCTGGATGTTGGGTTTGAATCCGTAGGCTCAACCCAAGCAGAACCCGAACTTCCCGTTCTCATCGGTCCCGACGGCAAAGAATTGCCACCTTTGCTCGCTCCGGACGGCACTCCATTGGCCCTTCCACCCCTTCCCGCAGCCAGCAGTGCGCTGGATGCTTTACGGGAAGAAATGAACGATTGAGCCCCCTTTTTTTGGGACTTTTAGCGTGCATTCCTTATATGAACTCGGGGAAATAGATATTCTGCAGACTTGCATTCCAGAGGCCGCCCCATGAACTGAACCAACCCCCCCGAATTCGGAGCACATCCGCTACCCTACGGCGGAATCGCTAGACGATTCTGCACAGGATTATGGGGGAATATACATGGGGAATACCAAAAAAGAAGAGGAGACCAAGCGAAAAGGAAGGAGCAAGCGAACTGGCCGCAAGCCAAGCGATTACAGGTACGACAAACTGAACGAAGTTCAAAAAATCAAGCCTGAAGTTCTTGCAATGAAACGTGCAGCTCGAAAAAAGCGT
>JBMYQB010000005.1:0-65763 GCA_049600935.1 Candidatus Poseidonia sp. | reverse complement strand
GAGCGAAAGGAGTGCCAATGACCTCAACTCCCACATGCGTCATACCGGTGAATGGCGAGTTCAATCCGAACACAAGCCGCTTGACTACGAATTTCTCTTCTTGGCGTGGCTTGACGAAATTCTCTATCGTGCAGAAGTCAACAACCAGTGGTTCGTGGACGGATTGATCAAAATTGAGAAGAGCGAGGAAGCATACCAGATTGTCGCACAGGTCTCGTGGGTGGAAGCAAGCGACATTGAGCGCGAGGTTGAGATCAAGGCGGTAACTACACACAATCTCGTTGTGAGCGAAGTCCATGAAGGAACGACCATCAAGAGTGAATGGGCAGACGTACCCGAATTCGACGGACCAGGCTGGTACGCCGATGTGGTGTTTGACATATGAGGTGGGAGAGCCAAAGGTGGACGTGCGCTTCCCACGGCCAAATCCGCAGGCTTCCTCCATCCCGGATCCCCACAGCACCCATGGCCCCAGGTAGGGCTGCTCCGTTCCCGGCCTGACCTAGTCCCCCGGTTATTCACTTCCCGTTTCCTTCCGGAGACGGTTCATGACACCCGAGTCATGTGGGGGCGAGACATCAACGTCCGCCTACGGGAACCATGCGACCGCTTTCGCCGCCCCAAGGCGTTCGGTCCACCATAACGACGATTTGTGATACAGGGTACGCCGAGCTCCCCACCTATCCCGTCATGCTGCCGACGCCTAGCCTATATGAAGCCAACGCAGGAAGAAATTTGCCTACTCGTTGGCCTCTTCGTATTTTGACGGACAGGACGTTTTGATGGTATGAGCATCAAGATAGTACACGCCATCTTCGAGGAAAAGGGTCCCTTCAGCATAGACGGTACGATTGTCATCCAGTCCATTTGACACCATGGCATCGGTGAATCGAATGGACAACGTGGAACTTACGCCCTCGAGCACAAAGGTCTTGGTTTCGTTGTCAATCGTGCCGTCTTGAACTTCGCCGCGAACAGCAACTTCCTCATCGAGATGTAAAGAAGGCGACGCCATCAATTCATCAACCGTCTGTGTGGGAACAGGTGATTGAAGAAGAACCGTGGCAAGAAGACCTACCGTTAATACGGCGCCCAAAACGAGAACACGTGTTCTTCTCGCCCACATGGTTTTTCCACCTCGCTGACCCTTAACAATCCTCTTTTCAATCGTGCCAACACCCAACCGCCTCCCCAATGCTTGAATGGGGCGAGGCCGAGAGGCGCTGGTGAAGTCCATGAACGACCTGTTTGGTAAGTGCAGGTCCTTCAAACACAAAAGCGCTGTAAGCTTGCAGGAGTGTTGCACCCGCCTCAATTTTATCCCACGCATCTTCAGCAGATCCAATTCCACCTACGCCAACAATCGGCCATTCATTGCCAACGGCAGCCCGAATTGTACGAATCATCTCTGTAGACTTGGTTTTGAGTGGCTGCCCACTCAGTCCGCCTTGTTCAGCAAACACACGCTGCTCGGAGGAGTCCGTGGAATCCGGTCGTTCAACCGTTGTATTGGATACGACGATGCCGTCAGCACCGAGGCCCTTGGCCGTCATGGCGAGGTGGACCAGTTGGTCGGAGGTCATGTCAGGTGCCAACTTAACCAAGAGAGGTTTGGGCTTGGAATTCTTGGCTTTGGCCATCTCCTGGTTGATGGCCATGCAATGCTCAATAATACGTTTGAGACCGTCATCGTTTTGCAAGTCTCGTAGATTGGGTGTGTTCGGAGATGAGACATTGACCACGAACACGTCGCCATAGGACCACAAACGCTCGAGCGTGGTACCGTAATCAATGTGAGCTTCGTCAAGAGGCGTCACTTTTGATTTTCCGAGGTTCACCCATAACGGGATATCGGGTCGTCCATGCCGCTTAAAATGTTGATGAAGCGATGCTTGAATGCGTTCACTGCCATGATTGTTGAATCCCATGCGATTGACAAGAGCTTGGGAGCGAGATGCCCGAAACATCCGGGGTTTTGGATTTCCAGACTGCTCGAGCATCGTGACGCCACCAATTTCCACAAACGACAGACCGGCTGCTTCCCAGCCTCTGAGCGCTTTAGCGTTCTTATCCATCCCAGCAGCAAGACCGAACGGATGCTTGTATTGATGTCCAAACAATTCAACGGTGAGGGTTTTTCGGGGATTGTAAAGGAGACGGATCAGCCTTCTGCTCAGAGCATTTGACCCCATCAGCCGCAACATGTTCAACGAACGAGCGTGAGCCTTCTCTGAGTCTTGAAATCGGAGGAACGGGCGCAGGAACCAACGGTAAACGACGCCCATGGATGGAGGGTTCCGCACACCATCCTTCAAGACTTGCCCCTGTTTGGATAAATACGTGCGAATCACCGACCCTCGTTGGCCCGTCGTTCGCGAAATAGCACGAACGCTCCTGCGAACCGATGATTTGGAGATTCATGGCCCTCAATGGTTATCCACCCATGTCCACGACCTCAGCACGAACATTGGAGATGCCATCCCCTCCCGTACCGAGTTCCCAGTGTTTGTTCCATCCGAAGGCCAAACATTGGCATTGACCAAGCAAAACCAACCGCATCCTTTGGTCATGTGCAGTATCGATGAGCCCGACCTTACCACCGTCTGGCTACCGATGGAAGTGCGAGAGGCTTGGGAAATGATCCATTCGGTTGCGGACGAACTTTTGCAGGCCGGTTATCCTGGATGCTTGGGGTGCGGTGGACCGAATGCTGAGCATCCTTGGGACGAGGCGACCAGCCGAGAAGTCATGCGAAAATGGCAAGGTTCTCGTTCATGAAATGTCACATTTCATGCGTGTAAGTCAAGGCATTGAGGACACAAAGGAGGGTTCAAGTATGGTCGTCGGTGCGCTTTCTACACATGTCCATCGTCATCATTGCTGAGAAACCCAGTGTTGCCGAGGACCTTGCCAACGTATTGGGTGTCGGTAAAAAAACAGAAACACACTGGCACAGCGACGACATCATCATCACCTGGGCCATTGGCCATTTGCTTGAACTCAAATACATGGATGATTATGATGAAGACTTCAAAAACTGGAGAAAAACCATTGAGCGGCTGCCTTACATCCCTGAGTCCTTTCAGTACAAACCCAAAGCTGGCCGTGCTAAGAAGCAACTTTCAGCCATTATGAAACTGGTGAAAGATAAATCGACGACCGAAATTGTCAACGCTTGCGACGCAGCAAGGGAAGGAGAACTCATCTTCCGCACCATCGTGGGATACGCCAAAGTCAAGACGCCAACATCACGAATGTGGATGCAATCCATGACGTTTGATGCGATGCTGCAAGCCTTTGAAAACCGTCAATCCGGAGAAACCTACCAAGCCCTAAGCGATGCAGCCTATTCGCGTTCTCATGCGGATTGGATCATCGGCATGAACGGCTCTCGGGTCGCAACAAGGCTGCCGCAAAGTAGAGACCGCTCAGCGAATTCCTTGGGTCGTGTTCAAACGGCCACATTGGCACTCGTGGTTGACCACGAACTCGAGGTGCTGGCCCACATTCCTGTACCCTACTGGCAACTCAACGCCACGTTTTCCGCAGGCGATGCCCGTTGGACAGCTCGTTGGGAGCGCATGGGTCACAAAGACGATGCTGACCGGCCAGAATACAAAGCCCATCGAATCATGGATGTTTCGGAAAAAGAAGCCATTGAAGCACTCTTAATCGAAAGCAACGGCTATTCTACCGAAGAAACGAGTCGCATCAAGAAGGAACAACCGCCCCTTAATTTTGACTTGACGACGCTCCAAAAAAGAGCAAACAGTCTCTGGTCGTGGTCGGCAAAGCGTACCTTAGGTGTCGCCCAAGACCTCTATGACAAATTCAAACTCACCACTTACCCCCGAACGGATTCAAAGCATCTTCCGGAGGACATGCATGAGACCGTGGCCAAAACGCTTGACCAACTCGCCGGCCAATCCGACTACACGGAACATGTTCGTCGTCTCCAATCCGATGGGTTGTCCAACGCCAAGAGGAATTTTAACAACACGAAAGTGTCTGACCACTATGCCATTGTTCCCACAGGACAGACGCCACCCTCAACATTTGGTGGAGACCATGCCAAACTCTACGATATGATCGTGCGCAACTTCCTTGCCTCGTGGCATCCTGTTGCAGAATGGACCGTGGACAAGCGGGTTACGACCAAATCCGGGCACCAATTTGTCAAAGAGGTTGAACAATTGACCACACCGGGTTGGAGAGCTGTTGTTCACAAGAAGGACAAGGTGCCAGAGGGATGGGGCAAGTTGCCCGAAAACCCCAGTGCCTCGACTCTTGAAGACCACGAATTTTCTGAAGAGAAGAGCAAACCCAAAAACAGGCTGAAGGAAGCCAGTCTTCTGCAGTTGATGGAACATGCAGGGAAGCACATTGAGGACGATGATCTTGCTGAGGCCATGAAGGAGAAAGGGTTGGGTACGCCTGCAACCCGTGCAGACACCATCGAAAAATTACTGGCTCGAAACTACATTCGACGTTCTCGGAATGGCACCATCAGCGCAGCCCCGCACGGTATACGCATGATTGACGTTCTTCGCCGTATACCCGTTGAGTGGATTACATCGCCCGAACTTACTGGCGACATGGAAGCATCACTCCTTGCTGTTCAACGAGGCGAAGAACCCATGGAAGTCTATATGCAGAAAATCATTCAACAAACGCAAACGATGGTTGAGCGCATTCGCGACCACGACCGCAGTACCTTGTATGTGAATGAACCAAGTTTGGGCTCGTGTCCGTCCTGTGAGGGCGATATCCTCGAAAACACACTCGCCTACCAGTGTGAGAACAATGAAGGCCGCAACAAGGGGTGTTCGTTTGTGTTTTGGAAGGACACCTCCGGACGCTGGTTTGACCGTACCACCGCCACACGATTGATTGAAAACGGTGCGTTGGACGACCTCCACGGCTTCTTTTCTCAGGCCGGCGAAGGTTACGAAACCTCGGTTGTCCTCGCAAAGGATGGAAAGGTTGCTGGCAAGGGTGCCGCAGGAGGGGGTGCGAGTGATAATGACGAGGTCTTGTGTCCTTGCCCCCTGTGCGATCACGGCTCCATCCGAATCACGCCATCCGCCTACAATTGTGACAATCCAGACTGCAAATTCAGAGGCATGCAAAACGTCATGTGCAAGCGGGCCATAACACCTGAGGAAGCCAAAGACATCTTTGTTGATGGAAAATCCAAGCTCCTCGAAGATTTTACTTCAAGGAAAAACCGTCCATTCAGCGCCTTTTTGATGTTGGACAAAAACAGGGTTTCGTTTGATTTCCCACCTCGTGCTGCAGCTGCGGACGCCAAACGTTTCCCCGTTGTTCCAGGCGTAGTGGCCGTTTGTCCCAAGACCAAAACGAACATCATCGAAACGGAAACACACTACACGGCGGAAGATTCCTCGGCGAATTGCAAAATTCATATTGAACGATGCATATCGAAACGAGACATCACTCGAGACGAGGCGAAAACCCTCATTGAAACAGGTTCCTTGGGTCCGTTTGACGACTTTATTTCAAAGAAGACCAACAATCCATTCTCAGCCACACTCTACTTGAAAAAGAATCAATCGATTGGCTACAAATTCGCCAAACGGTGAAGAGCAACGCCTTGAATGAAGGAAGGTTGAAACAATACCTTCTTCAGGCAAAAGCATGGACCACCACGATTACGATGTCATCATCGTCGGCGCAGGTCCAGTAGGCGGCCGGGCAGCCACCCTCCTCAGTCAACAGGGCTTGAACGTTCTCATGCTTGAAGAACACAAAGAAATCGGCCGACCGTTCCAATGCGCTGGCTTGGTCACGCCCTCAGCCATGGACGCCGTTGAGGCTTACGAGACCGTCCTGCAGGAGGTAGATGGAGCCCTCATTCACGGACCGAGCGGAACCTTGGTGCCCGTGGGCACTGAAGGGACCCTGAGAACATATGTTGTGTGTAGAAAACGATTCGATCAATATGTTGTCCAGCAAGGGATGGAGGCAGGAGCCACCTTGTGGCTGGACAGTATTCCGCTTGACGCCCAACCATCGGACACGGGTATTGATGTGGTGGTTCGAAAAGATGGCAAGGAGCATGCACTGTCGTGCAAACTTCTCATCGGTGCAGATGGCGCTCACAGTTGGACGCGACGAACGTTCAAGATGGGACGAATGAAGGAATTGATGATTGGATTCCAGACTGAGGTGGTCGGATACGAGGGGCGTGACCGTTGGCTTGAAATGTACAGCGGCAACGCGATTGCACCTGGTTTTTTTGCGTGGGTAATTCCATCTGGATTTGGCACCCATCGAATTGGACTTTGGTCCACCGCCGACCGTCTTAATGGGAGAAGCATTGAATCCTGCTATCAAGACTTGATGGATCACCCCCTCTGGAAAGACCGATTTGCGAACACATCGGAGATTGCACGATACTGCGGACCGGTCCCCTCTGGAATGGTCAAACATCCGGTCAAAAACAGAGTGATGTTGCTCGGGGATGCCGCAGGCATGGCCAAGCCCACGACCGGAGGGGGACTGGGTCCTGGTTTCCATCAAATCCAATGCATCCTCGAACCCCTGGTGGAAGCGATCGAGGCCAACGCGTTGAGCGAAGCGAACCTCAAGGCAATTACCAAACAACCATGGAATGCTATGAAAAAAGAGCAAGACAGAGCCAGAGCACTCCGCAATTTATTGGTCAGCGATTGCACCGATGAAGTCCTCGACAAGCATTTCATCAACTTCGCACATCCAGATACGCTCAGCCTCATCAATGCGATTGGAGATATTGAGAAACCCGTTCCTTTGGGTATGGCCCTTCTCCGTCAGGTTCCTGCCTTCCGGCCGCTTGCCCTCAAAGCCGGCGTACGGTTGTTGTTGTCATGAGGTGGTTTCGTGAAACCACTCTACGAACAGCATCGAGTTCGCTATCCACCCTTTGAAGCGGCACGGTGGGAATCCAGTGAGCTGCCGGTCGCCAAACATCGATACGAGATTGGTCAATATGCAACTAAAGGGGATGCGGTCAAGGACCTCAGAAAACCGTCGTTTCGTCTTGGTGGCGAAGATGGTTGGTTGATCGAACGGACGTTTGTTTTTGACGAAGAAGAAGTGGTGCCTGCGCATGAAGACACCGTGCTTGAGGATGCGGGATTTGTTCGTCTCGTCAAACGTCAACGACGTGGATGGTACCTGATTCCAAACCCGATTCACAACATACTTCGACAATTCATCAATGGCGTGGTCGTCGTCTTGCTCGTCTGCCTCTTCTATCTCTTCGTATCGCCTGTGTTGTTGTTGCTCAATCTCCCTGTCTACGGATTGGAAACCGTTCGATGGGGCTTGCTGGATTATCCTGCGCTTGCTGTCTTTGTTGTCCCGCTCATCTTCGCCCCGCTTCTCATTCGTGTTGGGGCAAATTTGGCTGAATTACGACGACAAAATCAATTTCTAAAACGAAACCTCAGCCCCCCAGTTATTGAATTTTCAAAAGACAGCAGAGCCGATGAAACGCTTGAGTTTGTCGTAAACTTCCCCGAATGGGACGATGGATGGAATCATGTTGATGCCATCTTGCGAGTTGGCGTATTGCCGCCTTCGAGAGAGGTCTTGTTTGATACGTTGGGGCGGATGCCAAACCGGCAACCACCGCCCGGTCTGTCTACCGAATTGCCGCATCATTGGGAAGTGGGTTTGGACGACGGAACCGCAGGTGGCGAGGACGCCCCCATGGAACTCAAAGAAGTGAAGGGAGGTCTGTACTTGCGACCCATGCGGATCATGGTTCAAGGCGAGCCTCAACGGTGGAACGACGGTGAACCGGTACGGCTCGAACCCCCTCAACCCACGTGGCCTGGCTCCGTAAATTCAGATCTCCTTCGAATTCACTGGGAATGCATTTTACGAATTGACCGAAGACGTGGCGGTGCATTGCTTTGGGTTCAACCGCTCAAAGTAGCTCACTCACCAAAGGCGGTGAGCCTTGCATCGCCCCCTCTCCACGATGGCCGCTCTGAACTTGATATGACATAAACAACACATTCAAGGACAGCCACGATGACCCGAAAGCATGGACCTGCGCAAGTACTCTGCTCTTTTTTTGGTTGGGCTGATGGCTCTAGCGGGTTGTCTCGGAGGAACAGAACCGGTTCCGGATATTGAAGAACCAACGGTCACCACATACACACTCCAGCCGACATGGATTCTATCGCCGACGGAAATCCAACTCGGTGAAGAGGTATCCTACCTTCTCGGAATTGAGCAAGAAGGTGAAGGGACATGGGACGTTGAGGTTTCAGTCCTCCAACCCAACTTTAGCCCACTTGCATCCATCGATGTGAAGGAACATGACCAGGGTTACCAACTGACATTCACCCCACAAACAACCGGAGAGCATATTGTATCGGTCACCGTTGTGAACACAGGTACAACGTACCTTGTGCCACCGCTTGAGCCCCAAGTCATCGTGTTGATTGTCAGCGCCCCAGATGAACCTGCTCCGATCATCACCGCACCCAATCGATTGGTGCTTGAACAACCCGATGTTGTCTGGTTTGAGGGTTCAGTTGACCATCTTTACATCGATTCATGCGTCGTATCCTACACCATCAGCGACGGAACGGAAGGAAGCGTTTCAATCGATGCCGCAGGGGCTTGGAAGGTCCTCATTGATTTCACGGAGGCGACCAGTTCCCACACCATCACCACCAAAGCAGACTGCGGTCGCTATTCTTCTTCAAGCGACACGGCGACGACGCAGGTTATCATTGAAGGTGCAGGCGATGATGAGGACGGAGACGGCGTGCAGGACGTTGACGACCGATGTCCGTCCGGAATCGGTGCGAACGAGGGTTGGCAATCAACACAAGCCACCGACGGTGACCAAGACGGTTGCCGAGACAACGATGAGGACGACGATGATGACAACGACGGCATCGTTGACACCTACGACTTATGCCCGACATCGTATGGATGGGTGAGCACACCTTCCGCTGATTACGATTATGACGGTTGCCACGATGCCGACGAAGATTTAGACGACGACAACGACGGTGTCGAGGATGTCGATGACCGTTGTCCCGTAGGCCGCAAAGGTTGGTACTCGAATCGATACAGCGATTGGGACAACGACGGTTGTTCTGACCTTGATGAAGATGACAACGATGACAACGATGACCACCTCGACATTGACGATGCTTGCCAAAAAGGCGTAGCCAACTGGGTTTCCGATGCCAGTAACGATTGGGATAATGATGGCTGCCAGGATGCAACAGAAGACGATGACGACGACAATGACGGCGTAAACGATGTGAATGCTACGGGCGACACACTGGACCGCTGTCCCCAAACGCCGCTCAACGCCACGGACGTTGATGCTCATGGCTGCGCCGCTATTGAACGAGACACCGATGGCGATGGAGTCAATGACCTGCTCGACCAGTGTGAAGGCACACCGATCGGCCTCAGCGTGAACACCGTTGGATGTGCTGACATTGATGGTGATGGCGTTTTCGCCAATGTGGACGATTGCTCAGATTCTCCAGACCGATGGAGCGTAGATGAAAACGGATGCGCTGTCGTTCAATTGCCTGTGGCTTGGACGGACGCAAGCAGCCTCAACGGACCGATGCAGACCGTCCCACAGTTCTCCTTCCCGACCTTGAATGGCACCTTTAATTTCAACGACCGTTGGACCGGTGAGGACGTCTATTTCTTTATGTTCAAGTACACCGATTCAAGTGGAAATAACAACGGTGCCACATGGGGTCAGAATCCCGGGCGTTTCATTCGGAATCTTCCAGACAACACCCACCTGTTCTATGGTTCATTTGACAACACTTACCACAACGATGTGATCCAACAACGAAACGCCGTCCTCTCTGGGCTGACGACCAGTGAAGAGGCCAAGTGGGACAATAGAATTCACTACATCGATGTTGATGCGAGCAACCTTGGTGGAGGGATTGGAAACATGATTGGTTCGTTCAACAATCCGTTCTTCATGGGCATCGACCGTTTCCAACTCGCTCGAGAAACGGGATCCCTCTACGCTTGGACAAGCCAATCAAATGACCCATACCACCTCTCTTACGAACCCAACCAGTGGGTTGCGGAATTCCCTACCAAAATCAGAGAACAGGACCCTGCCGTTCACGCTGTTCAGGTGATGGACTTCCAACGACATGCAGGAGGATGGGGCTCCGGCTACTCCTCGTTTTCAAACGCCACCTTTGACCTACCAAACGACCTCACAAGCTACGACACGCTCGAGGTCTACCACGAGCACGCTTGCTTTGAACGTACAAATCGGTACCAAAAATCCGATGGCACCTATGGAGGTTGCCATGAATGGGACTACCTCGCCTATCTCTTCATTTGTGACCGAGACAACAGTTCCGTCTGTTCAACAGAGTCTGTTCGATGGATCACAACATACGGTCGTGAGGGAATGTGGTTAACCGACATCTCACCCTACCTTTTCATGTTGAACGACGGCGAAGAGCGTCGATTCAAATACGCTGGTGCCAACAAAGGAGATCTTACGGTCACGTTCCTCTTCAGCAACTGGGGAAGCGGTAATCGCGCAATCAACGGCACATATGCTTTCAGCGGAGGCCAATTTGATGGAACCTACAACAACGAATCTCGGTATCTTCGTCAAATGAACTTCACTGTCCCACCTGAAGCGACCAGCGTTGAGATTGTCGCAACCATTACGGGTCACGGGTTCAACAAAGACACGGCAAACTGTGCAGAATTCTGCGACCACCAACACTACTACACGATTGGCGAGCACCAAACATACGAGTGGCATCCCATCGTCTACAGCAGTGAAGGATGCGAAAATGAAGTTGATAATGGTGTTGTAGCCAATCAATTCGGTTCATGGCCGTTTGGTCGGGCAGGTTGGTGTGCAGGTCAAGATGTCAAACAGTGGACCTACGACATCACGGACTGGATTGATAACGGGACAAACAACTCGAATCATATCATCTACCGCGGCTACTACAACGGCGCAGAGTACGTTCCTTCTGACGGAATAGGCAACGGTGGGAGAAATATTCGAGCCGTGGTGTGGATCGTCTTCTACGGCCCTACGACGTGATGGTCGGCGGTGGCGCTGCGAGTTGAGCACTTGATGGGGCAAGCACATCGGTTTCCAAGTGAACATAGTCACTGTCCCTTCGCTGCGGCGTAAATCCAGCACGCAGAATAGCGGACTGCAATTCAAGCTCTGAGGCATCCAATTTGCTGGTCCCAGATGCTGAAACGACGTTCTCTTCCATCATGGTTGAACCAGCATCATCGGCTCCACCGAGCAAGGCCATTTGTGCAATATGAAGGCCCATCGTAGGCCACGATGCTTGGATGTGTTCAACATTGTCAAGGAACAATCTGGATACGGCGACGTGCCGCAGGTATTCGGAGGAGCCTGCGCCCAACACGTGCTTGTTCTGGCCTCGGTTTCGACGACCAAATGAATTCACCTCCAGTTGTACTGGCCAGGCAATAAACGATGTGAAGCCATGACCGTGTGCTGACATGGACGCCGCTTGGAGTTCACGAATGCGGCGCATGTGTTCGACCCGTTCGACCGAACCTTCACCAAAACCGATGACGTTGGTCGCGCTGGTGGTCAACCCGAGCGATTGTGCTTCCGACATGACCCGCAACCAGTTCGCCGGTGCACCCTTTTTGGGAGATACGTCTTTTCTCACGTCCTCAACCAGCATCTCAGCGCCACCACCGGGGAGCCCGTGCATGCCAGCATCCTTGAGATGTTGAAGAACTTCCAGGGTCGTCATTCCACATACTTCAGCAAGACCTTCAATTTCAATCGGACTGAAACAATCAAGGTCAATGCTTGGGTGATGGTTGCGAAGGTGTGCGAGTAAATCCGTATACCATGAAAAAGGGAGTTCGGGATTCACCCCTCCCTGCATGAGAATTCTTGACCCTCCGATCGCCTCCAATTCTCGAACCCGTTGTGAGATTTCTTCGTACGTCTGCGTGTAGGTCTCGTCATGACCTGGTGGTCTGTAAAACGAACAAAATTGGCAATTGATTGTGCAGACATTGGTATAATTGATGTTCCGGTCAACAAGGTAGGTCACGTTACCATCTGGATGCATGGTCAGGCGGCGTTGATGCGCAGCCTGCATCAAGTCATGAAGTGGGGCCTTATCGTACAAAACAACGGCCTCTGCGCTTGAAAGGCGAAGTGAAGAGGCGTTCTCCCTCGTCCAACCGGACTGACGGTGCAAGATCTGTTTCCAATCCAAACGCTCACCTCAGTTGAGGGTCTGACCAACGATTCGCTCAATGTCTTCAACCGTTTTTGGGCAGTCTTCCGTTAACACAACTGGCCCTTCTGCGGTGACCAGGACATCATCTTCAATTCGAATGCCAATGTTGGCGTAGCGTTCTGGGCAGTCAACATCGGGGCGCCATGCACCAAAGTAGAGGCCCGGTTCAATCGTGAGGCACATACCTGGTTCTAGAAGACGAGGTTCGCCTCCGGGTTTGTACACGCCTGCGTCGTGGACATCAAGACCAATCCAGTGGCTGGTGTTGTGCATGTACCAGCGTTTGAGTTCACCAGTTTCCACGTCAAGAGCTTCGTCGAGGTTTTGGGTGATAACGCCCAACCGAATCAAACCTTCAGCAAGCACACGCCGAGCAGCGTCGTGGGGGGCGGTGTAGGGCATCCCCACTTTGCAAGCATCAATGGCTGCTACCTGAGCATCAAGCACAATCTCATAGATTTCTCGTTGAGCATCACTGAACGTTCCAGAAATAGGCCAAGAGCGAGTGATGTCGCTTGCATAGCCGCGAAATTCTGCCCCAGCGTCGATAAGAATGACTTCGTCCATTCCACACACATCCTGATTGGTCGTGTAGTGAAGGATTGTTGCATTTTCGCCGCAACCCACGATGGATGGATACGACCACCCAGAGGCCCCCGCATAGGAAAAGAAACCTTCGATAACGGATTGGAGTTGATATTCTGTAACACCTTCACGGCTGTGACGCATGGCCAATTCATGGGCAACAGCAGCGACTTTACTCGCATAGACCATCTGTTCAATCTCTGACGGTGATTTTCTCAGGCGAAGTTCAGCGAGCATACCGGATGGGTCTTCCACCGCAACGGGGCCGGTTCCAAAATGTTGACGAGCACGATCTCGTTTTCGAACAGCCATGTCGACCATGCCATCAATACCTTCGTGAAGACCTCTGCGATGAAAGACGCGTCGGGCATCGGTCAACCAGTCATTCAAACGGTCTTCCAAATCATCGTTCGGATAGGCAACATCAACGGCGAAGGAAGCTGTGGCCCCTTCCACACCGGGCCGGCGGCCCTCCCATATTTCCATCAGCGTATTCTTGGGTTGGACGAAGAGACACGATTGCCAATCACTACCGTCATGGCGGAGAACGAACACAGATTCAGGCTCAGTCCATCCTGTCAAATACAACAAATCACTTGACGTTCGGTACCTGTACTCCACGTCATTGGAGTGTACTGCAAAGGGAGGTGACGCTAAGATCAACACGTCATCTTGCCGAAATTGAGACGTGAGGCGTGCCTGACGTTGCACAAATTCCTCTACGGTCGTCTCAGGAGGCCGCGAAGGTAGCCTTGCGATGGCTTCTGCGAACATGTTTCATCCTCGCGCTTCGTCTTCTTCAATCGTTGCATCCAAATCATCCCGCTTGTGTTTAATTTGGCCAGAGCCGTCGTTCTGGAAAGGTGTCCATTTTGGAAGTTCAGCGGTGGGTGCACCACGGGAACGATAGGCTACGTAGCACATCGTGAGGATGATGAAGAAGCCGAGCAACGCAAGTGAGATGGGGGAGGATTGCTCAAGGTCATTCCCCAACACTTCGATGTTAACAACCGTGGAATGTGTTTCTCCATCGTCGTCAAACACAATCAGCTCAACGCTGTATGAGCCAGGCTTTGAAAACTCAGAGGAAGGCAAGAGCGCCGTTCCCCTCACCGATCGGTCGTCATTGATGACCCAAAGGAAATCGACCCCTTCGTTGTCAAAACTTTGGCTGGCGTTCAACTCCCAGTCGCCGCCTGCCTTCATGGTCAAGCGCCCGCTGTCTTCCACGACCAAACCATCGATGCTTATGTGGGCCGTTGGACGAATGTTGAGCACCGTGAATGAATCCGAAGTCTGCGAAACATAACCACCTCGGTCACGGACCGATAGTTCAACAGTGTAGAGGCCTTTGTCTGAAAGGTTGAACACAAGATGTTCGTTGCTCATCACCTCATGTTCAAAGGGTGCTCTCCGCTCACCTGTATCGGACCGGAGTGCCCATGTGTAGGTGAACTTTGAGCCATCGTATCCATCGGACACCGTGGCGTAGACATGCAAAGGTTCCGATTCATTCACGGATGGAGCCATCGATAGTGAGATACTCGGGGGTTGAGCATCATACAGCACAACGGCGCGAACATCGCCCGTTGTCCGAAGGAGGTCATCTTTTGCGGTGACATCGAGTTGCCAAACACCCTCTCCAAGACCAAGTTCAGAGGCATTCACCGTAAGATGAACTGCATCCTCGAAGACGAGGAATGGGAGGTCAATACGAATCGGAGCGTCCTTACAAACACCGTTTGGTGCTTCACAGAGGTCGGCCTGAACACTGGCAATCGTGGTTCCAGTTGGAGGCAGGACAAAACCAAACCTCAACTGCGTCGTATCTGACATGATCACAAGCTCGTCAGATACCGAAGATTGTGCCTCCGGTGTAAACGTCAGGTCAATACCAACCTCCTGATGAAACACCGGTCGATGGAGACTCTCACCGAGATAAATCAGTAGTGTTGAGGGACTTGGCAGATGTTCTGCATCTTCAATGTCAATTTGAACATAACAAGTACAATCATGCCCTCGCACATCAACAATCAACTGCCACGCAAATACCTGATTGGAAACAGGTTGGACTGAAGTGAGAAACGGCCCGCTCATGAGCGTTGTTGGTGTTGGACCAGATATGTTGACAACGGACCAACTGGCGTTGCGAAGGGGGACGTTTGATGTTCCTGTGAGGTTTAATTCCTCTATGAATTGAGTGCCGTTTGGTTGGCTGAATTCAAAGAGAATCTCCGTATCAAGATTTTCTACGTGGTTTGACTGAGCAGGCGGCAGCACCAAACAAAGAACCAGCAGGCCAACCAATGCCAAACCTTGAGTTCTTCCAAGTACAGTGGTTAACAGTCCCCATCACCCGGTCTCATCAATCACTGAAAGGGTCGCACAACTCACCTTGACCAGGATAGGAGACGGGGTTTCTTGGGTTTGTATCCCATTTGTACTCACAGAAGTTCACGTGACCGTCGCCGTCTGTGTCAACCATACGATCTGCACTATCATAGGGGTCAAATTGGAAGTGATATTCCCAACCGGTGGCCATTCCATCGTCGTCGTGGTCTTGGTAGTAGACTTCTGGGCCGTCGTTCCAATCATCCCCATCGGTGTCGTTGGTGATGGGGTTGGTGCCGTTTTGCATCTCTTCAAAATTCGTGTAATTCTCGAGATTATCGTAGAATCGCTGCCCATCTGGGGTGTCGGGGTCAATGTTGCATTCAGAATTCGTACTGTCGTTGTATCCGGGGCAGTATCGCTTGATGAGTCCAGTTCGGTTGAGGCCGTCGTTGTCTGGGTCTTCAAATCCATCCTCAATACCGTCCAAATCACTGTCAGGCATCGAAGGGTCCATCACACCACGAGCACCATAAACACCCACTGTTTCGTTGTCTGCAAGGCCGATTTCAAAGGCCTGTTGCGAATAGTAGACTTCCCAGCCGTCTGGGAGCTGATCGCCATCGGTGTCGTCATCAACCGGATTGGTGTCCCAGCGGTCCGGCGCTTCCATACCGTTGGCAAGGGTGTCGTTGTCAACGTCAAAGGTGTCGTCCTTGAGGGAACTGAGTGATGGATCCAAAGCCCACCGTCCGTTACAACCATCACAAAGAGAATTCGTTGGCATTTGGAATCCAGTCAAGTTCATTTCACTGACTTGGAACTTGGGTTCGAGCGCAAAGCCCCCCAACCAATTTTGCCAGACATAACCACCAGGTTGCATGGTGCATGAGCTTGTTTGGGTTGCCTCACAACCTGGACGTTCCCATGTTGAGGTAGCAACCCAGAGGCTGTGGGAATTCGTGTTGTCTTCAGCAGACTTGACTTGCATTTCCCAACCGTCCAACATACCGTCAGCGTCCGTGTCGTTCAGCAGAGGATTGGTGGGGTTTTGGAACGGGCGCGGGACAAAGAGCACTTCTTGTCCGTCGACGAGACCATCATCGTCCGTATCGGATTTATTGGCGTGTGTAAGGAAGTTGTCCGCACCTGCGATAACTTCCTCACCGTCTTCAAGCCCGTCGTTATCGGTGTCAAACATGCACGGGCTGGTGGAATAAGACTCACCCTCCCACATGAAATTGTCACCCGCTTCCTCCAAATCGGTCAAGCCGTCCGAATCCGTGTCTGGATTGGAGGCGTTTGAACCACCGAGGTTGCATGTTGAAGAGAATTCCTCAAAGTCGGACAAACCGTCAGCGTCGGTGTCGTAAAGACCAGGGTCGGAAGTGACCCATGTTGGTTGGACGCCGCGGTTGACGACAAGAATTTCCCAACCCATCACTTCAATCCCGTCGATCAAACCGTCGGAATCGGTATCGGCATTGAGTGGGTTGGTGCTGCGTCCGTCAAGAATACCGTCTTGGTCTCGGTCGTTGGCTTTGTACTCCATGACGTTGGTAAAGCGCTCTTCCTCTTCCACGATGTTCATCCAAGAGAACAAACGAGATTCAACACTCTGGCCGAGAACGACGTTCAATTGGTAGACATAGCCGTCCACAGGTGCTCGCATAGGGATGATCTGCTGATTGCCACCAGCGAGGATAATTCGGGCAGAAGCCACCTGTTGATTGGCGGAGACTTGTTCACCAAGGGCGACATCGACCGTGTGGACGATGGCCGTGTTTTCGAGTTCGGCGTACACAACATCTCCGTCTGCGTCAAGGTCGTAGCCGTCCATGTCAGGGTCTTGATCGCGGTTCAGTGCAGAGCGAGGATGGAGGCCGTTCGATGCCTCCCATTGGTCTGGCATTTCGTCTTGGTCGGTGTCCTGTAGCCATGGGGAAGTGAAGTTACCTTCTCCAAAGATTTGGGCGACTTGGTATTCTTCCAAGTTGTTCATGCCGTCTTCATCCCAATCACCGTAGCCGTCAGATGCGTTTGCGGGGTTGAGAATGTAGCCGGCGTTGGGCGCCATAGAGGCATCGGAATAACAGAACTCAAAACCGTCAGGCATGCCATCGCCATCGGTATCCCAGTCCGATGGACCGTTGAGGAGGCCATCGCCGTCCATGTCCATCAGGAACCAGTTTCGCTCAACACCAAAGAAGGGCCCAACATGGGGAATTGGGTCGAGGAGAGGCTCGTTGCAGTTCTCTCCAAGTCCAGTGTAAAGTGCAATGGTTTCATTGGCCACCTCAACGATGTCGTCAATCAAATCCATGTCTGAATCGCGGGAAGTTGGATTCGTCCCGAAGGCTTCCTCTTCGAAGTTGGCAAGACCGTCGTCGTCGGTGTCCAGCACCATGTCGCAGGAATGACGGTCGTTGGAAGCGAGGTCGTCCCAATCCGCCATGCCGTTTTCACCGTTGAACCGAGTTTCAAGTGCATCGACCATGGCTTGGTCAAGGAGAAGACAGTCCCAGTTTCCATCGAGCGGGTTGAAGAGAATGACTTCACCGCCAGGGGTTTGGACGCTTGTGGTGTAGAGGGATTCCCACCGGTCGTTGAGGCCGTCGTTGTCAGTGTCGGCTCGCTGAGGGTCTGTTCCCAACTCTTGCTCTGCTTGGTTGGTAAGACCGTCGCGGTCAGGATCACCGGTTGGACCCTGACTGGGGTCGGGCCATGAATCGGTTTCATTTTCAACTTGGGCATCGCTGGAGTCTTCGTTTTGAGTGGGGTCAATCTCAAGGTCCTCAGATTCGCCGTTATCGAGCGGGTTGAGTCCGTGTTGAACTTCCCAACCATCACTCATCCCGTCGTTATCGGTATCGGGATCGTTCACGTCCGTACCGTATTGGGTCTCTTCGAGTTTGTCCGAAAGACCGTCACCGTCGGTATCGAGTGCTTCGGCCATCAATTCAGAATCTCCACGAATATCTTCCTCAACAGCACTATCGAATCCACCGATATCTTCGCTGGTCTGAAAGAACCCTGATACACCCACGAAAAGGGAGCCAAAAATCAAGGTCGAAACGATTGCTACATACGCCATTTGATTGTGGTTGAGACTCATTGGTAACACCCGGCACGGCTGTGCAGATTGACCGAGGCGTTGATTCGGTTATGAACCTTGACCACAAATGAGTGAACATCAAGAATGCAAACAGGCGTTCATTCCTGCGATTCTGCAACGTAATTTACCTGCGGAGGAGCCAAGTAAATTCGTAAGAAATCGTCGCCTTCCTCAATGTGCACCACAGGTCGGTCGCCGTGTGCACGCTGCCACATACCGACGAGCAAACCACATGCAAAGGGAGCGATGGGAGAACGGACCGTAAAAATGGAGGCTTTCGCACCATCAAGGAGACTTTCTTCAACCGTGATGTTGCCAAGTCCACGTTCTATGAATCGCTCCCGTAAGTGGCCGTCCCAATCGGCTCGAGACTGAAGATAGACCGCCCGTTCGCTCGCTTCAAAGGCAGCGCATGCAGACTGAACGACGCAATTCAAGGCGTCCACATGAATCATCTCATCGGAGGTCGTGAATGGGAATGTGCTGCTATGATCACCTGCAATCGGCCGGCCAAGAAGGCTCTGCAGAAGGTGATAAAACATGTGAACCGGGATGAAAAACGACCGCTCATCGCCATTGAAAAACATTGAATGACGTATGTCAAGGTCAAGTTCTAACGATTCTGAAACGACCGAAGAAGGACCAACTCCGAACCAACGTGTCGTGTCTGGCGCTAAAGGTGAGTCCATCATGTCGTCTTTTGGTTCAAACACCAAACGAATCAGTTCAGGACTCATCTGCTTCCAGTCGACGTTGGCCCTTTGTCTCGTAAGGTGTTCATGGTGAGCAAGTGCGAACCCTACGGTGAGTCCATCATGGGCCGGGTTCACGATGTGGCCCTTGGTGAAATCTCCCCAACCCATCAAAGACGCCCTCAGTCCGAGTTTTTTCGTCACGTTGCGCTTTCCAAACCATCGGCCAAACTGGAGGTTTGACTGTCGAAGAATGCGCTCTTCAGCATCGGTTGCTGCGTAAATCAATTTCCTTCCAAGGGGAGAAGAGTACAATGAATCCAAGTGATGGCAAAACGTGGAAAATTCAACCACCCCCAACAGCACGCAAGGTTGGCCCAAGTCGTCAAAAAAATACCCATTCTCTCCAAAAGTGAAGTCATCGTGAATGCCCGATGCTGACACTACCATCGGCGGCCCACCTATTCAGGATATCCAGATCGCTCATCCTCATTGAAGCAATAACGGATGATTTGGTGCCTTGATTTGAGTGCATGAACATCTTCTCGAACAGCCGAAGGCTCCTCTCCGTGCAACAGCACTCTTGCGTAGAGCTTGGCGACATCGGCCATTTCATCTTGAGAAAATCCAACCCTGGTTAACTCTTGTACACCCAGTCGCAATCCTGAGGGGGAGAGTGCTTTGGTGTCGCCGGGTAACATGTTCATGTTGGTGATGATGCCGGCGTCCTCGAGTTTCTTCGCAGCTTTTGCTCCGGCACCAGAATCAAGTTCACCGTGGCGAGTCAACACCTGGTGAGATGCGGTATAACCTCGGCTCTCGGCCAACACATCAAATCCTTCACTTGCCAAGGCCGCTGCGAACGCTTTTGCGTTCGCTACCGTGTCCCGTGCATAGGCTTCTCCGTATTCTTTGAATTCAGCAAGGGCCATGACTTTCCCCGCGACGTGATGCAGATGGTAGGAGGAACAGACACCAGGAAACATGGCTGTGTTCAATCGGCGGTTAAAACCGGAATCTTCCGAGGACGAAAGCAGGAAACCGCCTTGTGGACCCGGGAAGGTTTTGTGGCTTGAACCGGTCATGATGTCGGCACCCTCTCGGAGTGGGTCTTGGAATTGACCTCCCGCAATGAGGCCAAGCACATGTGCACCGTCGTACATCACCGATGCTCCTACTTCTTTCGCTGCGTTAGCCATTTCCTTCAATGGAGTGGGAAACAAAAACACAGACTGTCCGAAAAGCGCAACTTTGGGTTTGACTTCGCGGATGGTTTTACACGCAGCATCAATGTCAGGCTCCATGCGTTCTTCATTCCATGGGTAGGTGGTAAGGTTGAGGTCTCGCAATCCCACAGCACCCATTCGAGCGTGCGAAATGTGGCCGCCATCAGCGGTGGAAACGGCCGTGATATCATCACCGGGTTTTGCAAGGGCTTTGAGCGCACCAATGTTGGAGACCGTTCCTGACGTTGATTGTATGTTGGCAAACGGGGCCTTGAAGACCTCCTGTGCGAGTTCGATACCGAGCGCTTCGATGGTGTCGAAATCATCACACCCCTGATAATACCGCTTCCCTGGGAGCCCTTCCGCATACCGACCGTGGAGGTCGCTTCCCACAATGTTTCTCACGGCGGGTGAAACGATGTTTTCTGAGGCGATCATTCCCAAACCGTTACGATACAACTCACCACTGGCCTGAACAGCCTTCACAATGGTTGTTGCCAACGCTTGATTGACGTCCGATGCTTTCCAGCCACCTGAAACCTTAGCCATGGAGAACGGTTGTTTTGGCAGTCTTTGAACCCTCGTTCAATCAGATTTGACCTCGTCCTCAGGAGCGTTCACTTCGAATGGTGTTCCGGGGGATGAATCGCTTCTGAAGGGGCGTGTCTTTTCCTTGAGCCGCATCGTTCAGTGAATGGGCTTCCTTCTTGCGAGTATAATTGGTCCGTCCACGGTAGGCCACAGGTCCAATCGTCCGTTCAAGCATCGGCCCGCTTTCGTTATGTTCTTTCGGTCGCTTGAGCCACCACGCCTTACCAAGGGGTGATACTCGGGGCGTGCGACCTTTTTCAACGGCGACAGCACGCCTTCGCATTCGTTGACGTACCTTCTTTTCAGGTTCTTTAGGCAACCTTTCAAAGAGCCAAGCAGGGAACCCAATGTCAAGTACGACACCGTTAACCGTCACGAGAATACCACCGAGGAGGAGATGGTTCCCAATCGGTATGTTACTCGCAGAGGGGACGGCTTTGAACCGCTTCATACGACGTGCGTATTTGATCATACCACGCTGGTCTCGGTGGCGAATTTGGTGCTCTTGTTGACGCATGAATCTTCGGTAGGAGTAGTGCATGAACAGCAATCCTCCAAGCAACGACAGCCCTTCTGTTTCTCCCACTTCCTGATACGTGAGGATACCAAGAACAAACCACATTGGAATGAGGACAAGGTATTGGAAGATGCTGGAGAGTATGCCCGGAGAAAAGCGAGGCGGCATAGCTCGCCGAGTAGCCTCGTGCGCCACCAACATCGCGTTTGCATTGAGGGCCTCGTCAACGCCCCCCTTCTGAAGAATGGCTGCGTATGCATTAACGGGGGCTGCATCCATCCATTTTTTGGTCTCTTTTTGTTCATCAAGAATCAGCGAGACTTCCATGTGTTCCTTGCCTTTTGTACCGTAGCCAAAGATCACAGCCAGCGCCAACACACGCGGGTCTTTGCTGTCGCTTTTGATGAGTTCATCAAGAACCGTTTTTGCGTCGTGCCATTGACCGGTATCGAGCAATGAAAGTGCTACGGCAATCCTTGGACGAACACCTGTTGGGTCTGCACGGACAAGGCTGAGCGCGAGTTCTAGGGCCTCGTCGTACCTTCGTTGTGCTCGAAGCAGCGAAACCATGGTCAGTTGCCCAGTGAGCGAAATTTTGTCGTTGTGAACCATCATTTCTTTGGGCTGAGGTTGCCATGTTTGCATCATGGATTGAAGGACCTGAAGATAATCAATGGTGGAGTTGTTTTCCCAGTCCCACAAGTCGTCTTCCGTGACCGAACCATTCCATGGGTCTAACCACTCACAAACGAAGGAGAGAATTTCCGGTTCGTCGTAGCCCTCGGGTTGCTGGAGTCCGTGGAGGGCTTCTCGGGCAGCATCCAAACGGCGCAGGGCCATGTAGCCCGTGGCGATGATCATGCGTGCTTCGTCGTTGTCACCACCCGTTTGGGCGAGCAGTTTGCGACTCGCTTCAATGGCCTCGGGCCAAAGGCCGCGAAGGGCTTTCTCCCACATGGCCGCACGAGATTGTTCTTGTCGGATGAGTGCCTGATCACCTGGGAAGTCATGGGTTTGGATTCGAATGAGCATGTCCAAATCCTCGTTGTAGGCCGCGTTTTCAACCAAGTTCTGGAGTTTGTCTCCACCCTCCAACAGCACGGCACCTTCCCGACGCTCGTCTGGATTAAGGTCAAACCTCAACTTGCGAAGGTGGCCAAATCGACTGATGGATAAGAGCCATGTAAGGAGGAAAACGAGTTGTCCGACTGCGATAAATAACCAAACAGTCAAAAGTCGCATCCCTTCATCAAACCCGTTGGCCTCAAGTGTTGATGTGAATGGCATCAAGCCCCCGAATTCCTTGTAGCAAACGAGGATGAGCAACAAAACAGTGTAGCCAGAAAAACCAGCAAAAGCAAAGGTCAATTGACGAGCTTGTGCGGCTTTCTCTGCTCGTATTTCGCGTGGAGTGTCCAGAATGACACCAAACATCCCACCAAAGGACTGCCCTCCCAGAATCAGGTTTCTTGTCAGTTCAAAAATAAAGGCAAGACCAACAATGGCAATGTTGAGCGTCAAGTAGAGGGACAAAAATTGCGGCAGCGCCTTGATGAATTCCCAGTGAAACAATATTTCAGAAATCAGGTCAATACGAAGGAAAATGGAATATCCAATGATGCCTCCATAATTGAGCACATCTGCATAATTATCCGGGGAATTGAGCATCACGTAGAGAACGGTCAAAATGCCGTTCAGGGCAGTGATGGGCATGGTTAACAAAAACAGGACCAGGAGGAAGGAAAACAATCGGCCGATGAACCCGTTTTTATCCGGGTCAATCGGATTTTTACGGCCTCGAGTAGTTCGCCATTTGTTGATGAGAAGCATGTTCCAAGAGGCACCCATAATTCGTCCATAGGCAAAGATGGTCGGTGCCATGAAGGTCAACATCGCAAAGGCGAGCCAAGTTGGTGTGAGGGCACCTTCAACCTGGACTCCGTAAGCGATGACGAGCAGGGTGATGATGATCAAGAGAGCGAGGGTAAAGAATCTGCGAATGAGGTCGGCACCGATAGAAGAGCGAACCTCGCGTTGTCGACCTGCAAGTTGACTGTTCAGGGTCTCCCATGGCGACATGAAGACGGGTATGAGGATGAGCGTCGCAATGATGTAGAGATTGAATTGTGCAAACACATTTGCATCAAACAGCAATTCTGCGATGAGAATAAGCACTCCTGTGAGGCCCATCATGTACAACAGGACACCATAACCAACACGTCCTGCTCGCAGTAAACGGCGTGAATCTCTCAACGTCCGAGTGATTCTGTGGACCTCGTAGAGATCGTCGTCAATCTCAAAGGCCACTTGGAGATTCTTAAGCTGCTGAGGAATAAACCATCTTCGCACGAAAAAAGCAATCAGAAGAGCAAGAAAGAGCGGTGTCAACGATGCGATGGAGGTGTTGGACGCTGTTGAGACGTTTGCAGCCGAGGCCGTGGGTAGCGTCAGTACGGCCATGGCCGCAAGAACACCCACACCTGTCAAACGGCTCATGAGATGAACGCCTTGGTTTTGATTGATGAATTCTCCGACGACGCGGGCGCTCAAGAACGATGCTTCTTCAGGAACCGTTCAATTCGGTCAAAGGCATCATCAAGGACATTTACATCTGCCAAGTAGACCAAACGGACATGTCCCTTGCCGAGTTCCGGAGAAAATCCACTTCCGTGGACCAAGAGAACATGTTCTTCGTGAAGGAGTTGCAGTACGAATGACTTGTCATCCTTCGCCCATTGGTCATCGGTGAGTCGGATGAACATGTAAAAAGCGCCGCCAGGTTGCTCAACTTCAAGACCCTCGATTTCTGCAATACGCTTGAGGCAGTGATTTCTCTGCTCCATCACACGGTTGGCGTAGCCAACCATCCAGTGTCGGTCTCCGGTCAATCCAGCCAAGTACCCCATCTGAGCAGGTGTAGAGGCGCAAAGTCGAGAACGAAGGAGGCGTTCAAGACCGTCCCGGACAAGTGTCAAGCGTCCGTTGGGGTCATGCAAAGCCATGTAGCCAATTCGCCAGCCTGGGGCGTAGTAGACCTTGGATACACCGTTGAGCGCAATGACAGGTACATCGGGGCTGCGACTGGCGACCGAGACTTGACGCCCTGTGAAATCAAGCCCATCGTAGATTTCATCCGCAACGACGATGCAATTCGGATACGCTCGAGCGATGTTGAGCAAAGCATCAACATCGTCGGCACCACAAACAGACCCGCACGGATTGTTTGGATTGATGAGAACCAGCAAACGAACATCATCGTCCATCTTTGAAGCAATGTCGTTAAAATCGGGCTTCCATCCATCGTTTTGGTGAAGTTGGTATTCAACGGTGGTCGCACCGTACATTTGTGGATAGGCCATGTAGGGTGGGTAGTGTGGACCGGGCGCAAGGACCTTGGAACCGTCCTCAAGCACTGCGGCGAAAATCAATTGCAGGGCCTCGGTGACTCCGTGACAAACATAGATGTCGTCTGGGGTAGCATTCCACCCCTTCCGCTGTTCATCTTCAGCGATGGCCTCACGCAGGGCTGGCAGACCGTACGAAGGTGAATAGCCGTTCTTCCCAGATTTCAAGGCCTCTACATAGGCGTCGACCATATGAGGTGGCGTGGGTAGACCAGGGTAAGCAATCGGATCGCCGATGTTCAATTTAATGATTTCATGCCCAGCGGCTTCCAGTTCCGTTGCGGGAACAACAACGTCGCGGATGGCGTATTCAATGTTGGCCGCACGGGATGATACTGGAACGGGCTGTGGCATGCTATCCCTCGTTTAAATCGTTGAACCATCGACTCCAGCCATACGAAGAACTTCATCAAACTGATCTTTAGACACAGGCTGTACCGAAAGGCGTTGGCCACGTTGGAGCAGAGGCATACCTTCCAAATTCGGATTGTCTTTCATGTCTTGAAGCGGTACCATATCCATTTCAAGCACAGGTTCGATGTCAACCATGAACCAACGGGGATTTTCCGCCGTGGATTTCTCATCAAAGTAGTTGCTTGAAGCATCCCACGAAGTAAAATCTCCGTATCCTTCCTTGATGACACGAGCCACCCCTGCCACATGCGGTGGCTTGGTGTTCGAATGATAGAAGAGCACCAAATCACCGACCTTCATGGCGTCTCTCATCATGTTTCGCGCCTGATAATTGCGAACACCGTCCCAATGGGTCCAACCGTCTTCAACGAGTTGACTGTAGGGATAAACATCCAGTTCGGACTTCATCAGCCAGTGGTTCATGATGATTGGGAAGTCAAAGGGGTCTATGGACCCCTCGCTCACCAAGCATCAACGACATCATCCATCAGTGCGGCTTCCATGACATCCTCGGAGGCCGATGTCCTTCGAATTAAACCGAGTTTCTTCGCCATGTTATTGCCGCCGCTCACCGCTCCAATGCCCATTTTTTCGAGGGTGATAAAGATCGCCGGTAAGAGGATTAAGGCGCTTGCAGCCGCAACCCACAAGAGAATGAGAATCACGGTGATAAACGGCGTGATTTCAGGGATGGGAATGTCGTAAGCGGTGAACATACCAAGAGACGTAACAACGGCAGCTTCGAACAACGACATGCCCGTACCAACGGCGGCGCTACGAATGGCCTGGATGCCGCCGCCAAGTTCTCGAATGCGATTCGCGATGTGAATCGAGAAGTCAACACCCACGCCGACAAGAATTGAACCAATCATGACCGTTACCAAGGAGAGTGGGACGTCCATTCGCCACATTACCAGCCACTGTAACGCCACGGTTGCGATGACGGGGGAGGTGGTCCAAATGGAATACCTGATGTCTCTGAACACGATGGCGAGGGTAATGAGCGTGAGGATGATAGCAAACCCGAGCGATGTCCACTGGGAGCCAACAATGAGTTCGTTGACTTCAATCGCCGTGGCCGCAACACCGGTCAATTCCTCGGCACTCTCGCCGTAGCGCCCTTGGAAGGTTGCAGCCTTCTCGTTGACCGAATCCACGCTCTTTGCCGTATCTGCTACGGGGATAAACGGCATATCGACGTAGATGAGAGAACGACTGAAATCTTCGCTCACGAAAATTTCACGAGTCTCTTTCGTCAACGAAGCGTAGAACACATCGAGGAGGAAAATCTGGCTCTGTTGCGAACCAGGCAGGCCAAATGCATCAGGGTCGTTGAGCAAGTCCCAAAATGAAGCGTCAAGAGATTGGCTTCGATTCAGCAGGACATTGGCCGTCGTCTTTACGTCCTCACATTGTTCGTTTCCGCCACAAGGAATCAGTTGGAACAATTCATTGGCTTGTTCTCCGGAAACGGTGACCTGCACACCAGAGGATTTCATGAGAAACACAACGGACACGGCGGTGGTGTTTTCCACTGTATTCAAGGAAGCCTCTAGGTTGTCAATTTTCTGCAGTATTTCAACAGGGTCGTCGTTCGAGAGGTCCTCGTCGTTAAAGTCCCCGCTTACGTTGGCGTTTACCAGGACCATACCGACTTGGCCTGCTTCAAACTCTGAACTGTACTGCTTCATCTTGACAACAGGCGACTCGCCCTCAGGAGCCATACCCAAGAGGTCAATGTTCTCTTCAACGTTGGCTTGGCCGATGGTGGCCGAGAGCAAGATCATCAATACAAACACACCAATAACGCCCTTGTTGCGTTTTACGGGAACATCCACGAGAACATCGAAGGCCTTCAAGGGAGGATGTTTTGGTTTCTTTAGGTCCAGAATCAGCGTTAAATTTGGAACCATGAACATCGTGAGGAAATAGACGATGACAATGCCTCCCGAAAGTGCAATACCTACCGTTTGAATAGGCGCCATCGGAGTGAAAACGAGGGAAATGAAACCGATGACCGTTGTGACCGCAGAGAGGAAGACGGCCCGTCCAGTTGATGTCAACGACGCTCGCATTTTCTCATCTTTGCTTCCCTCTTCCTCAGCGTACCGATTCGTGATGTGTAACCCATAAGACACACCCAATGCAAGTAAAATAGGTCCTACGATAATCACGGTCATTGTAACTTCGTAATTGGTCGCACCGATGAGACCTAACGTCCAAAACACAGCACAGAGCGTAGGCAAACCTGCGATAACCACGACCTTAAAGCCCTGAAGGGGCCGAATACCGGTTAAGCCAGCTTGCAGAAGGTCTGAGTGGAAAACAAACAATCCAATCGCCACAAGGACAACGGCCTTTGGGAAAATATCCCAGAACAACTTGAAGGAAAATTCAGTCACTGCGTTGGTGATTGGGACGGGGCCCGTCAGGACCATGGAGAGCCCCAAATCTTCCCAAGTGCACAAGCCTTCGGATTCAACAGGGTCCCCGTTTGCATCGTAGAGACAGGCTCGTTCCATTGATGAAATGGTGTCGAGGACCTCCTGCGTATCTGCGATAATGTCCTTGGCAGGACGCTCTTCGGTGACAGCGATGGCCATGATGGCACGGTCGAGCAGTCCGTCAGGTCCACCGTCTTCTCCACCCTCGATGTCGCGTGCAAGCTTGTTCATACCTGCAGAGGGTTCCCCCTCATCGGTGTACATTTCACCAATCACAAGGTCGATGGTGGTTTGACTGGGAATTTCGTACGAACCGCCAAACTGGTCGTCGGTTATCGCAAAGGCTTCATTCATTTCCGTTGCCAGTTCACGGGAAGGGCAGTCGTCCTCAGGATTGTTAGAGCAACCCAATTCACCAACCTCAGTGATGACTGCTTCTCGAATCCTTGGGGCGCTGGAGTTGACCTCTTTCAACACCGTGGAGAGCGATAGGATGTAGATCACGTCATCAGAAGAATCTGAGAGATAGGGGTTGAGGATGTTTTCAACATAACTGATTTCTTGTAAGATTCGTTGGTCAGTGATGTTGTTTTTCGTGGATTCAATGTAGACGACCATCACGTTGGTGGACCAGTCTTCCTCGACCTTACCGATCAGTTCAGCAACACGACTCCCGTCTGGAAGGTAAACTTCCAAGTCGCCGTTCACGTTCAACGCAGGGTTTTCAGGGTCGTCATCAAACTGTGTGCCGTCGAGGAAACCCGATTGGGTGACGAAGTAAACGGTGAGCAGGAGAAATACCAGAATGGTTGGGATTGGGAACTTCGTGATGGCGCCGGTGGCGCCGGTTTTTTGCCATTCACGCTTGAACCGTTTTGGGGCATCAAGCACTGCATCCAAGGCACGTTTTGAGTCCATGGTTTTCATTTGGTCAGCCAATTGATTGCGAACTTGACGACTTTTTCCGGCAATGGCAGCAATGCGCTCATTTCCAAAGGATTCGGCCTCAAGTTCCACCGAGGAGGGTGAATTTGAAGCATCCTCATTTGACGTCAAATCATCACCTCATTGTTTGCGAGTGCACCGACCTTCAAAGGCTTACCTTCGTGGTGGACCTAGAACCATGGAGTTTGAAGGATGAGCCGACGGGTTGAAATGATGGCCAGCATCCGCAAGGCTGGACCCACCTCAGTAACCGAGGCGGGGCCAGGTGAGGCACATGCCAGCCCCAAAACTTCCCGAGAAACGATGGTCAATCGACCTTGAAAAGACCATTCAAGAAGCGCATTATGCCGACGCAAAAGCCTACAGCGGTCGCTATGGCTTCAATCCCGAAAGCGGAAAGGAATTGTTTGTCATCGACACGCCTCCACCCTATCCATCGGGAACCTGGCACATTGGTGCTGTGGCCCAATACTCGATGATCGATGTTCTGGCACGAAGTCAGCGCTTGCTCGGCAAAGAAGTGTATTTTCCCTGGGGCGTGGATAGAAACGGCATCAACATTGAATTTACCGTTGAAAAGAACACCAAGCGAAAGATGAAAACCTACGACCGAGAAGAATTCCTCAAACTTTGTGAAACAACCATTGAATCGTTTACACAAGCCATGCGAAACACGGCCAAACGAGTCGGCCTCTCGTGTGATTTTTCGCGTGAATACTTGACCGACGCTCCGGACTACCGAAGCGTAACGCAATCCATCTTCGTTGAACTCTTCAAGAAAGGCGACATCGTCGAGGACCTCAGACCCAACATCTACGACCCCGTTGAGGGAACGACCATTGCCGACGCTGAAGTTGAGCGTCTGCCACGCAAGACCCAACTCGTCGATGTTCGGTGGACCTGTGAAGACGGAACCGACCTTGTGATTTCAACGACGCGACCTGAACTCATCTGTGCCTGCGGTGTCGTTGTTGTCCATCCTGAAGACGAGCGGTACACGCATTTGGTCGGACAAGAAATCACTCTGCCACTCGAAACGGAAGGAAGGGCAAAGACCGTCATCGTACAGGAACACCACTCCGTCAAATCTGATTTTGGAACCGGCGTCTTGATGGTCTGTTCATTTGGCGACCAAAACGACGTGGCCGTCTTCCGAGAACTTGGCCTCGCACCTTTCCAAGCCATTGACCTTGACGGGAGGATGACGCAAATTGCAGGACCGCTGCAGGGACTGTCAGTTGTTGAAGCACGAGCTAAAGCCATCGAACTTCTTGGTGAAAACGGACGATTGGTGCAAGCGGTGGAACGCGACCAAGACATCCCGGTTTCTGAGCGAGGCAAGAACCCTGTTGAAATCATTCTCCTCAAGGAGTGGTATGTCCGGCAAACACACATTCAGGACCGAATGCGTGAGCACATTGAATCCATTACCTTCCATCCGATTCGAAACCGTCAGTTCCTTCTGGATTGGATGGACAACATCAGCATTGATTGGCCGATCAGTCGACGTCGCTGGTACCACACGGAGATACCGATCTGGTACAGCGAAGATGAACAAATGGTTGTCGTGCCACCTGCAGGAACCTACGTCCAGCCCTGGAAAGACATCCCTCCAACCGGAAGTCGCGTCCTCAACAGGGAAACTCGGGAAGACGTCGGGAGTTATGCAGACTTATCGAACCAACTTGGGGCACTCAAGGGTGAAGAGAAAGTGTTTGACACATGGATGGATTCCTCAAATTCCAATCTTTTCGTGAGCGGTTATCTGAATCATCCCGATGTCTTCGAGAAGGCGTTCCCAACCGCACTGCGCCCGCAAGGAAAGGAAATTGTTCGGACATGGCTTTACTACACCCTCCTAAAGTCGGCTCTGGTGTTGGACCAACCTGGATTCCAACACGTTTGGATTGACGGTTTAGGCATGGACCCGTGGGGGCGTAAGATGAGCAAGTCGCTCGGCAACGGCATTGATGCTGATTCCGTTTTGGAGTGTGGAGCAGGTGGGCGAACAGGGTCATGGCAAGTCAAAGGACCGGACGGTTCAGTCAAACTCCGAGCCAACAAAATCGGCAGCGAATGTTTCCGCCTTTGGAAAGCATGTGACGCTCAGGTGGGCGACGACTTCCACATCAATCCTGAAGAGATTGAGAAAAAGTACTTTGGTGTTCTCACCAAACTGTTCAACGTCGCCCGATTCGCCTCACAATTTGACATTCCTAAGGACTTGGACCGTTGCCCAGAAACGCTGGCTCCGGAGGACAAATGGGTGCTCGCTGAGTTCCAAAGCACCATGCACAACGTGAACCATGCTTGGGGAAATCTGGACATCTACACGGCAACGCAGGCCCTCAAAACCTTCGGAACGGGGCTTCTTCCCAGCCACTACCTCGAAATGGTCAAATCACGATTGTACGATGGTGATGAATCGGCGGCTTGGACGCTGCATCGCATGGTCAGAGATTTCATGGCGGCGTTTAGTCCCGTTTGCCCCTTCTTTACACACCATATATCCAGCACCGTCTATGGATCGTCTTCCGTGGATGTCGACACCTTCCCGTCTGAGCCTCTCCCCGAGGTGGCCCACGGAACGGATGAAGGAACACGTCTGTGTTCACTCTCCCACGAATTGCAGGAGTTCAACGGGAAAACATGGGCTGCCAAGAAGGAAGCAGGCATTTCACTGAACCAGCCCATCGCTGGTATCGCTGTTCCAGATGGTCTCCTTGAGTTCAGGGAAACGCTCACCCGCATGCACCACCTCGAGTGAGTTATTCTTCCTCAAACAGCGTTGTTTGCCGAGAGGGAGGGATTTCCAGTTGGCCGAGACGGAAGCCAATTAATCGGACCCGGTTTTCAGGACGAATATTTGTGGCAAACAGGCCCTTTGCTAATCGTTTGAACACCGTTTCGTCGTCCATGGCCACCGGGATGCTTCTGCCCGACGTGTGGGTTTCAAATCCCGTGTATCGTATTTTTACCTCGGCCAAACGACCCGATACACCCAAGGTCGTGGCCCGTTCCATGACAAGAGAAACCAGTTCCTCAAGCCGCTCAAGCACGACTTCATGATTCTCTACATCACGCTCAAACGTATGCTCTTTTCCAATGGATTTCCTGCTGCGAAGTGGACTGACGACATTGCTGCTCTCACCGTCAAGCACCCGCATGAACCATGTTGCAAATCGCTCACCTGCGAGGCTTGACAACGTGAGTTCACCCAGGGCGTAAAGTTCGTCGGCCGTGGTGTAGCCCCACTCAGCCAGTTGCGTTGCCCGTTTGGGGCCGATACCCGGGATGTCGCGCAGCGAACGACCTTCGAAAAAGGCATTCACCTCGTCGGGCATGACCCTGAAAATACCGTTGGGTTTGTTCACCTCACTGGCCATTTTCGCAACCAATCGCGTGGGGCCAATACCAAAGGATGCGGTGAGGTTGACTTCCTCAAGGATTTGATGTTGCAAGTGCTTTGCAAGCGCAAGCGCAGCATCCCAGTCGCCTTCGACGGTCTCGGTGACATCAAGATACGCCTCGTCAATGCTCGCTTTTTCAAACAGGTTGGCAGGTTGCTGCAGACACGCCATCACTTTTCGACTCGCCCTGCTGTAGAGTCCACGGGTACCTCGGATGTAGATGGCGGGTCCAAACGGGGCCGCTGGGCAACGACGCCACGCCTCAGAAACCGGCATGGCTGAGCGGATTCCGTAGGCTCGTGCTGCGTAATTGCAGGTCGAAACAATGCCTCGTCCACGACCTTGCTTCGGGTCTGAACCGATGATCAACGGCACGGCTTCATCAAATCCATGGTGGATGGTTTCCACCGCAGCAAAGAAGGCATCCAAATCGCAGTGAATGAGAATCCTTGGCCCGAGCGGTTCGGCCACGTTTTGTTCGCCTACCACGTTCGCCCATCGGTGCCAGCGGTGTTTGAAGTTGATGTGTCTCTTCAGTTAAACACAGGGGTCTTCGCAAGATAGGATGACCTCCTACAGCGTCGTTCAATGATTCCCATGGGACCAACGAATACGGCCATTGATGCTGCACGCGGATTGATTCGACGACGACGAGGGATTGACCCGATGTCCATTCAGCCCGTTCGTGGCCAACTCTACCAACTGAGCGGCCCTGGCCGTGCAGGAAAGAGCATGCGACGCGTGGCCGAGCACTGGGTGGCCCACGCCTTGGTTCAGGGCGAGGTTGTTCACTGGGTGGACGGCGCCTGCCGAATTGACCCCTCGCGATTCATTCCGATTCTCGAAGCTCTGGGGGCCGATGTTGAGGCGTGCCTCGGTCGCTTGTACCTGAGTCGGGGGTTCACGTTGCACCAACTCGACCGCCAAATTGAACGATTGCCGCATGAACTGGCCATCACCCGTTCACCGATGGTGGTGCTTGACGGTTTGCTGGCCATGCACGGCGATGATGCCGTTTCGCGACTGGAATCCAGAACGCTGCTAAGGCGGCACGTGCACATTTTACGCCAACTTGCACAGCAACATCACGCAGCCGTCATTGCCATCACAGGAACGGTCCATTCACCGTATACCGATTCACGTTTGCTCCAACACCTTCACCGACACGCACAGAACCACCTTGAAGGGGCATGGCACGGAAGACGACGGAGGGTCTTGCACCTCAAGCATCGTAAATCCGGTGTGCAAGGTCCATGGATGCCGCTCCAAATCGACCCACAATTACGCTTTTGTCTCACCGAAAAAAGACCCACCCTGGCGACAGCCCCGCCAAACATTGGCGCTCTTACGCTGCGCCACCAGGATGAATAAATTCCAGAAGACTCGGTTGAAGACCGTCGTTTCGCAGTTGGTCCGTAGTCCAGCCAAACGGAGCAAGCAGGGCCCAAATGGCTCGCTCTGCAAGTTCTGCATAGTGCAGAGGGCAACCGGCGTGTTGACGGCCCAAGGCCTCAATTTCTTCGGCCAGCAAAACGCGTTCCATCGGTTCGGTGGCTGAACGGTTCACGACCGCATACCGAACCTTGCCCCCAGGGGGAACCTCATGCCCGAGACCGTGGGCCCGCATCAAAGCGCCATAGGTCAAATTCTGAACTCGGTAGTCCTCAATGGAACGGGTCGTTCGTCGTGTCATGACGAGGTCTGACAACGATACCTGGTTCGTCTTCAAGCGCTGAAGTTCCCTCCGATAGTGCGCCAAAACCGACCGTTGTGCCTGAAGGGAAGGACGTCCTTCGATACGCTCACCTTCGGCTAACAACTCCAATCCCTTTTGCTGAAGTTCACTTACCCATCGGGGCGTGGAATGTTGGCGTAACTCAATGCCTCGCACTTTGAATTCCCCTTCGGTACAGGCCCAGTATTTTGTCAGGGAACCTGAACCGTGCATTCGGCTCGGCAAAAAGGCGATGAAGTCGTAGTGCGCTTCAAACTCAAGCGGAATACCGACCTGTTCAGAGATGCGGCTGGCAAACGCTTCGGCGTCCACCCGTTGTTGATGCTTCGTACGCCCCCGTGTATCCGAAAGCCAAACGCAGTCAACGATGGCGTGAAGGACATCCCACCCGTCTTTCTGAGCCTCTTCAATGGTGGTTAACAAGAGGTCCCGAGACCACGCACAGATCGCTTCATGGGCCTCGATTCGTCCAAAGCGAGCATTGCGATAGCCCGTGTATCCAAAACAGGTCACGAGAAGCCACTTGAGGGCATTCTGCCGCAGGTCAAAGGCGTCCCCTTTGTGCTGACGTTGACGCTTCAGTTCTCGTCGTCGTTCAATGATGGGTGCCACAACACGACCGAGAAAACCGTGTGTTCGTCCGCAGGTGTGCATGTTGAGGCCTGGAACGGAAAGCGCTTTTTCGTGCGAAAGAGGGAACAACCCGTGACCAAAGGCCGACAACACTGCTCGTTCTCGGAATTCTTGAGCGGCTTCATCGGGATGCAAAGGGACCACCCCTCGCGAACCCGCTTGCGCCACCGGTTGGCAACAAGAGCAATTCAAGGTTTCAGGTGAGATATTACGGGTGGCGATGATGCTCGGGAACAGGCTCGCAAAATCAAGTTCGATGACCGATGCATGAACGCCTGGCCGGCTGTCAAGGTAGAGGCCCCCTCGGTCGGCATGAAGCAAATCCAGTGCCGATTTGGTGTCTTCAGGCCGATTTTTCTTCCAAGGTACGAGCACACCGTCGTCCATGGCCACCCGCATTTGGATGGCACTGATGACTGAACCAGGTGAAAGGCGAGAGATGATTTGAGCTGATTGTCGCGAGTGTTGGGCCAATTCAAACAAACCAGCAAGACCGCCCTCGTTCACGATGAAACTGTTCTTGATATCAAGATGGAGACGTCCTTTGAAGAAGAACGACCCGTGTCGATGACGGGTTTGGCCGTAGGAATGAATCGTACGTTGATGGGTGGACTGAGCGAGCACGTCCGTGGTGCGCCCGAGTTGAAGGGGAACATCGTGCAGCGTGGCCTGCTCGACCAGCCACGGAAGCCAACGCTGATCGCCGCCCGTCGACATAACAATGTCTGGATTCATGGACGCAAGAGCGTCTTGAAAGGCCATGAGCATGGCCGACATGGACGGAAAATTTTGACGCTTGAGCGTGATCGAAAGCGGGACTGAAAACGAGGCCAAACCCGGTTCGTGAACGCTGTTCAAATGAATGACTTCAACGGTGCGTTCAAGCGAGGGAAGCGTTGAGCCGTGGCCACGTTCAAACCGCATCTGTACAACATGGAACGGCGGATAGACACCGTTGTCCGTAGTGCATTCCTCCAAGGGCTCCAAGTCCTCTGGCGATGCATCTGACCAACGAACCCGTTGAAATGGAATGCAACCGTGTTCGTTCAAGAAACGTTGAGCAAGGTGCGCATCGACTGAATAAAGTTTGAATCGGTGAAAATCGCCTCTGGCTTCAATGTGTTCGGCCAATCCGCGAAGATGTTGATACGCACGCAATCCGATTTCGAGCACGTCGACTTGACCCGTTGCCTCCAAATCTAAACGAGCACGTGTCATTCGGACATCACCGATGCCGAAGCGGAGTTGGATTTCGGGTTGCATCAACCAGTGTTCCAAACGATCCAGTTGTTCATGTGTTGCGTGAACGTGAAGGGTGGGGCGCCAGGGAACATCACACCGATGCGCAGCGCCATGGAGGTCAACCACCCACGCCACCATGCCGGTGTTGGCCTCGTTTTCATGAACATCAAGAAGCCACCCCTCAATCATCGCTACGCCGTTCCTCAAGTGCTTCTATTCGGGCCGTTAGGTGCGAGACTTGCGCCATCAATCCAACCAGCATGTTGAGCACCATGGGCTGCCATGTGTTCAATGCGGGGAGGAGACCTCCCGCAGAACGACGCTGTCGCACCTCATTGAGCAGCGCATCAAACGCCGCTTGATCCACACAAGACAGCGCCCGACGATAGGGCATCAAGTGTTGCAACTCGTCTTCCACTCGCGTTCGCCATGGCGGCACACTTCGACCCATAACGCTACGAGACCCGAGAAGCAAGGGATGCTTATTCAAGACCCAGTCGTTGAAAGTGAAAGTGTTACAGGAATGAACCGTTGACGATGAAATCGCACGGGCGGTCCTGAAGCACATCCATCACGTTCGTGACGATGTCCATGCCGACGCGTCCTTGAGCCTCTACGGTAGAGGCCCCAATGTGCGGCGTTCCGTGAAAGTGTTCCATTTGGAGCAGGGGATGAGATGGGTCAACCGGTTCGACTTCAAAGACATCGAGAGCAGCGGAGGTAAGTACGCCTGATTCAAGCGCCTCGACGACCGCATCTTCGTCCACGATGCCACCGCGTGCACAGTTGATGATGTGGCTGCCACAGCGAGCACCGTCTTTGCCGATGTGGGGCATGGAGGCAAGACGTTCAGCATTGACGAGGTGGTGCGTTTCATCTGTCAAATTACAATGAATGGAAATGTGCGTGCAGTTGGAGAACAGTGATTCAAGGGATTTGTGGAGCCGTGTTCCCTGAGACTTCGCAATCTTTGGCGGAAGATACGGGTCGTAGGCGTGAATCTCCATGCCAATCGCTTGGGCGATGCGTCCCACAGACTGGGCAATTCGCCCAAACCCAATCAAACCGAGCGCTTTTCCAGAAAGTTCTGAGCCGTTCATCGCTTTTTTCTCCCATTTGCCGTTTCGCAGGGAGCGGTCTGCTCGGGGTAGGTGACGTATGGAGGCAAGCAAATGTCCGAGCGTCAACTCAACCACAGATTGGGTGCTTGCACGAGGTGCGTTCACGACTTTTATGCCCCGCTGGCCCGCAGTTTTGAGGTCAATGTTGTCAACGCCTACGCCTGCTCGGCCGATGACCTTCAGTCGTTCACCCGAAGCCTTCAGCACCTCGGACGTCAGTTTGGTAGCGCTGCGAACGATGATGGCATCAAAGGATTCCAAGGCACCGGCCAGCAAGTCGTCAGGGTTGATATGCTCGAGCACCACCTCGTGGCCTGCTTTTTTCAAACGCGCAACCGCTTTTTTGTCCATTCCGTCGGTGACGGCAACCCTTGCCATGGGTCGATGGTGACACGAAGGCGTTAGAACATTGGGTTTTGTCCACGGGTGACCGTTGTTTTCAACAACCCCAAGCGAGTGGCTTGTACGAGGAAGAACTGTGGAGACCGAAATGCAAGAACTCCTTTGGGGTGCTGGGATTTTGGCGTTACCGCTCATCTTGGCCCTACCGATGCGACTCGCCTGGCAGTTCTGGGTTGGCGTTGGTCACGAGGTCTCGGAGTACCGCACCATCGTCCGACAAATTCTGGACTCTGGACACCAAGTATCTGCGTTTTCACAAACCTTGGACGACATCGCTCGAAACCTTCGAATTCCGCCTGCAAAACAGCGGCTGATCGAGGCCGAAATGCTCCACCCCCTGACCCTGTCTCATTTTCTGTTACTCCCCGCTCTTCTCATTTTACCGCTCTCAGCAATCATGGCCTTACCCCTCGTCCTCATCGGTTTTCCCTTCATGCTCTTCATGGAGTACATGTTAATTCGGAGAAAACTGCTCATTTGGACGCTCAAGACGATTGAACGATTGATGCATTGGCAAGTGATTCACATCCCGAAACCACACCGAGGGACTCGAGAGCAGCGAAAGTCGTTGACAGAGTTCTCCCAGCATATTGAACACTTCAATTATGTCCCACAAGCGGCCTTCCTAGGGTTGTTTGCCTGGCTCATTGTCCATTGGATTCTCGACCTCGATTCATGGACGGTTGAACTCATTGTTTCTTCCTTCCTCTACATGGTGCTGCTCTCCGTCTTATCGGTCTTGAATACGGCGTTCGAAGCCGACCTTGTGTTCGTCGACCCTGCAAAAGGACGTCTTGTTCCGGTGAACCAATGGTTGGAGGGCGTCCTTAACCCGGTTGTGGGGATCGGTCTCCTCTTTTTGCTCGGCCGAAACCTGCTCGAGGAATCAAGAGATGTGGACGGTAACCCCATCCTCTTCGCCACCGTCGTGCTAACGTTGCTCTACGGGGCAGCCATGGTTGGAATATCCTACCGTTGGGGCTATTCGTCGTGGCGCGGCGAGCGGGTACGACACGACTTTGAAGAGCAAGTCATTGAACGTCTTCAGCCGTTATCCTACGACCTTACTCGCTCCAAAGGCCGTATTGATTTCAACGTTCGAATGGGAATGGAAGAGCGGCTTTCGGCCTTTGAAACGACCAATCCACAACAACTCTCCTTCGAAGAATTGCAAAACCTCCCGACCATTCCGAAAAACACCAAGGCTCCGGACAATCCACTCAAAAAGTGAATTCAGTCCAACCACGGGATGTGTTCGGGTACTTCTCCGAAGAGATTGGCAGGAATCGCCGTCTTGATTTTTGAAACACCGCCAAGTTTTGCAGCGGTCGCTTCCTGCCACGCTCGGAAGGTCTCAAAATCAGCCATGGAAAGAATGGGATTGTGTTCCTTGTTCCAATCCAGCGACATCATGGTGGTCCCCGGAGGGTCGTGCCCCGAACAAACGATGGTATGGCCCTCAAACCTGTCGAGTACGGACAGTGCATCCCAGTGCACCTGCACGCGGCCGCTTGGAAGATCGTCTCGGCCAACACCACCTTCACCGTTGAACAGGAAGTCACCGGTCATCATGTACCCGGGTACGTGGACGATCATGGAGTCGTTGGTATGGCCGGGAGAGGCGTGAAACTGAATCGGAATGGAACCGAGCATGATCGTTTCCTCATCCTCAACGTACCGAGATACAGCGAGGCTAGCCGTTTCGTGTGACATGACGTAGTCGCACCCGAATTGCTCTCGCAAGGTGAAGCACGCCGTGATGTGGTCTGCGTGGGTGTGGGTCGCAATGGCGTAAACAAGGTTCAGACCTTGTTCTTTGATGAGGGAGATGTAGGTCTCCAGAAAGTCGTAAACGGGGTCAACAAGCGCCGCCTGTTGCGTCTCTTCATCGACGATAAGGTAGGTCATCGCCCACACGCCTTCGTTCAGTTGCTCAAACCGCATGAATCACTCCACCTCCTGCTTCGCTTTGAAGGTTCACAATGGGTATTCATCATATACTGTCGTCATGAATGTTTCACCATGACAGCCCTCGTTGAATACGGTCTGCTCGTCGTGGGACTCGGAATCGGTGGAGCGCTCGGATGGCTCTTGGCCAAACAGGCCACATCGGCAAAACTCATCCGTGCGGAAGAACGCCTCAAAGCAAACGAAGAGGCGGCGGAAACGAACGAACAACGAATCCGGGCAGAAGTTGAGAACATCGCCACCAAGGTCGGCGAAGAAAATTCCGCTCGCTTCCTTCAAATGGCACAAGACCGATTTACTGCGCAACAAAAGGATGCCGAGCATGCCCTTGAAACACGAAAACTTGAGGTGGCCAACCTCATCAAGCCAATCCAGGAAGAAATGGCTCGTCTCATGACGTTGAACACGGACATGGAAAAAGAACGGGTTGGGGCTTACGAAGGGCTCAAGCGACACCTCAAGGAACTCGGGGAAAAAACTGAATCCCTCTCAAGCCGAACGACGGCTTTGTCGACGGCGTTGACCACCTCAAGTCAGGCTCGAGGCAACTGGGGCGAGGTCAAGTTGCGACGCTTGTTCGAGATGGCGGGCTTGAGCGAACACATCGATTTCTCTGAGCAGGTCACCCTGACCGATGGCACACGACCTGATTTTGTCGTTGCCTTACCACAGGAAGGTGTCATTCCCATCGACTCCAAAGCGACAGGAGCACATTTCCTGCAAGCAGCAGAATTGGACCCTGGCCCCGAACAAGATGAGTTGATCCGTAAGCACGCAACGGCGATGAAGTCCAGGATCACTGAACTTAGCAAAAAGTCCTATCAGGAGAACATCGAGGGTGAATTTGACCATGTTGTCATGTTTGTTCCAAGCGAAGCCATGGCCGCCGCAGCCTTCTCGATTGACCCGGATTTGATGGATTATGCCATGAGTAAATCGGTGCTTGTGGCCACCCCAGTGACCATGCTGGGGCTTCTTCGTACCGTGGCGCTTTATTGGCAACAACACGCACTTGCTGAGGGAGCAAAGGAAATCTACGATGTATCAAGGGAGTTGTACAAGCGAATCACGACCATGATCGACCATTTCCAGAAAGTGGGCGGCCACCTGTCGAAGGCGGCGAAGGCTTACGATGCCACGATGAATTCCTACGAAGGTCGCGTGCTTCCGCAAGGACGTCGCCTTGAGGAACTCAAGGTGAGTGAGACGCTCCAAGCGACGCTGCCTGAACCAAAGGACATCGACCATCCGAAAGAATGAGTCTTGCCTTGATGCGAGAATTGATGACGCAGCACAGGGTGGAGGTTCACATGCACCCCGTTGAAGTTGTGTACCTCGAACACGATGGAAAGGTGCTTCTTGTTGATGAACAAGGTCGTGGCCCTCAACGCCCGGTACAGGGACGAACCGATTCTCAGGACGGTCTTCGATTTCCGACACGTAAAGAACTGCAGAAATTGGCCATAGAGTTTGAAGAAAAAGGCACGGTTGTGCTTCGGTACGGTGAATCCCAATACAGGGTGGTCAAAGGATACCCCCGGGTTGATTGGCCAAAAGACTGGGCGTGGAAAGACAGGTGTGCCTCTGACAACGCTGTTCATCCCGTGGCTCGGGACGCCATATACAGGTCCATTCACCGGCTTGTTGCAAAAGTGATGGTATGCAACGACGATGGAGAGGTGCTAATGGGGCGTGTTGAGCGTGGTCATTTTCGTGGATTTTGGACTCTTCCCGGCGGGTACATGGACCACGACGAACATCCGGCTGTTGGATGCGTTCGGGAAACCCTAGAAGAACTTGGATTGACCATTGTGCTCGACAATATCGAACCTGTAATCACGCAACGGGTGTTTAATGACGAAGGGATTTCCTTTGTTTCGTTCACCTATCGTTCTACGTGGAACGGCGACCTCAGCGAGTTGACCCTACAAACGGAGGAAATCTCTGAAGCCGCATGGTTTCCTGCAAACGAAGCCTACCAGCAAGCTGTTTCTCACTTTGACAGGGAAGCGCTCAGAAGCCTGCTTTGATCAGAGCCCCAATTGTTCTCGTGCAGCATCCAAAGCTGCCGAGAGACCTTCTGCGTGTGAGCCACCGCCTTGAGCAAAGGTCGGCCGGCCACCGCCGCCTCCACGAATGTAAGAGGAAATTGACCGAAGCAAATCAACAGCATTGTAGCGCTCGCTGGCTACCGTGTTTTCGGTGATGCCAATCATGAGTTTTCCACCACCGTCCTTTGAACCGAGGACGGCAAGGGTTGGCACAGCAGCGTCCAGTGTCAACTCCTTGAGCATCGTCGTCATTGATTTGAGGTCGCCGTCTATTTCCATAACAACCACACGAACACCGTCAACATCGGTGGACGCATCGCCACCTCCGCTGGTACGGAGACGGACAATCTCCGATTCGAGTTGTTCAATCAACTTCCGCTGTTCCTTCCATTCCTTGAAGAATCGAGCGGCTGCTTTTGGTAAGTCATCACCGTGAACCCCGAACACTTCACTCGACGCACGAACCAGTTCATCTTGTGCTCGCGCATAGGCCAGCGCTGCATCTCCAGCCACGATGTGCAAACGCTCAACACCGTCTTGGACAGCGGTCGAGCGAACGATACGAATTGAACCAATTTGTCCGGGTTCATCATGATGAGTACCTCCACAGGCTTGAATATCGTGTTCGGCAATTTTCAGAATCCGAATGGAATCGCCTTTGGGCGCTCCACCTTGATAGAGGTCAAATCCATGGATGATGTCCGCATCTTTTCGATTCAACTGAGATTTTTCCGTGTTGCTGACGTCACTGAGCACGTCGTTCGCCATGTCCTCCATGGCGTCCAAGTCAGCCCGCGTCAATCGGTGATAGTGCGTGATGTCCAAACGACCGCTGTCCACGCTAAGGTGAGAACCGGCCTGGAAAATATGGGGCCCTAAGAGACGACGAGCAGCACCACCAACGATGTGAACAGCGGTGTGGTGGTCCATCAATTGCTTACGGCGTTTCCAATCAAGATGGCCAACGACGTTCGTGCCCGCAGCGAGGGCCCCGTCGGTGTAGTGAACAATGACGTCGCCGACCTTTTGCGTATCAAGGACATTGACCTTGACATCACCTTGAATGAAGTGTCCGTGATCGCCTTCTTGTCCACCACCCTCAGGGTAAAACAACGTTGAGTCGAGAACCATGGCATGGCTGGAGCCTGTTGGGCCTTGACCTTCGCTGGCAAGACATGCAAGCACGCTGGCTTCAAACGTAGGTTCGTAGACCCTATCGTAGTACATCGGATCGGTTGGAGGAAGGCCACCGGTTTGGAGGCCATGCGATGAATCATCGGTGCCCTTGGCGGCTTCTTTGGCCATCCGTGCGTGGCGTTCGGCCATCTCTGCTGAGAATCCAGTTCGGAGGCTGACCATCGCCCAACCTGCTTGTCGGGCGAGCGTAATGGCCATGTCCGGCGCAAGGCCATGGGAATCGTTCATGGTGAACAATTGTTCATCAGGAATGGAATCACTTTCCTTCGGCAAGGACTTGAGTTGGGTTTGTATCACGTTGGTTCCTTTTCTGAGCATCTCAGCATAGCGCTCTTCCTCAAGGGCCAAAATCGTCAGCAAACCCTCCTTTGTTTGCTTGTTCAATTGCCCGCCCATGTTCACCTCAAGGTGATGCGACGCCAATTCTGACAACGGGACAGAAATCGCCAATTCGTCACGCATTCGCAGGACTCGACGAGCGAGCATGCGTGCCAGATAGCCCGCTTTCGCGTTTGAGGGCACCAAACCATCGCCGAGCATATTGCAGAGCGCATGGAGGTGGTCGGGGATGGCGTAAATGTTGGCAAGCGGCTCGGTGATGGATGAAAATTGCTCACTGGAAATGTCAAGACCACGCTCACCAAGACGAGTGAGGAAGATATTGACCAACATGTCACCGTCAACACCGGCTTCAATGTTCATGATGCCGTTGAGGCGTGACATTTCACTCAGCAATCGGTCCAAATCCAAGGATGGCCACTGGTTGGCAACCGATTCAAATCCTGACAATTCCTTGAGCCATGCAACCGTTTCGGGGTAAATGGCCTCGTAAATGGTGGGTGTTCCTGCCGCTGCCCAGCAAAAACGTTCCAATCCATAGCCTGTGTCAATGATTTGAAGCGGCATGGTGCGATATCGATCACCCTTGAGTTCAACATCGCCATCAGCGTGTTCTTCCATATCCATGAAGACGAGGGTTGCCAATTCCAATCCACCAACAATCACTTCAACAGCGGCACCGGCGTTTCCACCACCACACCATGGGTTCTCAACGTAGGTGATTTCACTCGCATCGATACCAAAGGTTTCGGTGAGCATGCTGTGACAGTGCTGAACACATTGTTCCATCCAGTAGATTTCCAAGCCGTCCTCGGGTCGATTAAACACGTGATGAGCCATCATCTCGAACGTGGTGAGATGACGTCCTGAACGCCCAACTGCATCAACATCGGTGAGGCGAATACAAGGCTGAGAAACAGCAAGCGGATTGGCTGGAGGGTCAACTTCACCCGAGGTCACGTGAGGCTGGAAATCGGCAATGGATGCTATCGTGAGATGAATGTCATCACGCCAACGAGCGAGGACCGGGTAGGGGTCAATTCGGGTATGTTCCCGGTCTGTAAAAAAGCCCAGAAAGGCTTCTCGCATGGCGTCCTTCAAGGCCTTTCCACGTTGGTTAAACCCATCGATAAGGGGGGCGCCGATGAAGGTATATTCGTCTTCGGAAGTATCTCCACAGGTTTCCCGTTCAGGGTCTGAAGTCCAAAACCAAAGGGAGGTGACGGTGCATTGTTTTCTCACGTACCCGTTGTCGTGGAAAACAGCCAAGTCAATCGGTGGCAACGACATGCAGATTTCCTCCCTTGTTGGATATGCTTGCCAAGCAGGGCCACCCCTTCAAGGCTGTGATGAAGAGCGCCCAAGATGGTCGATTGTGCAAAGTATCAAATCTCATCGATGAGGGCCACATCCATGGAACCGTCGTGGCGCCAGCACCTCACCGATGAAGGTGATGGCACCATGCGAATCAAGGCCCACGGCCACATGAAGGTTGACGCTCGACTCATCACGGACGCAGCCCACATGGAACGACACGCAGACGACCGCGGACCAGAACAACTGGTGAACACGGCATCGTTGCCGGGCGTGGTCGGTGAGGCGTGGGCCATGGCCGATTGGCACTACGGCTACGGCTTTCCAATCGGCGGCGTGGTCGCCACCGATACTGAATTTGGCGAAGAAGGAGGCGCTATTTCACCCGGAGGGGTGGGCTTTGACATCAACTGTGGTGTTCGGTTCATGGCGCTTGATGCGACGGTCGACGACATACCTAATCTGAAAAAATTGGCGGGACGCCTCGCAGGACGCATTCCAGCAGGAGGTTCAGGAAAAGGCGGCGTCGACATTTCGCGCACCGACCTCCAAGACATCCTGCAGCGAGGTGCACATGCTGCTGTTGACCTTGGGCACGGCCATCATGAGGACCTTCCCCATCTCGAGTCGAACGGACTCCTCGAAACCGAGGAGGTGAGCATCTCACAACGGGCCTTGGAACGGGGAATGAAATCCCTTGGGACCTTGGGCAGTGGAAATCATTTCCTTGAACTCCAAACCGTTGGTTCTGTCGTGGATGAGGCAACGGCGTCTGCTTGGGGATTGTACGAAGACCAAGTGGTGGCCATGATTCACTCTGGAAGTCGTGGATTAGGCCATCAGGTGTGCACTGATCACGTACGTCAATTGGAATCATCCTACAAACAAGTGAACGGCCTCTGGGTTAATGAGCGCTGGGACTATGCTCTTCCTGACCGTCAACTCGCCGCTGCACCGGTTCATTCGAAGGAAGGTCGTTCCTACCTCGAAGCGATGAATGCAGCAGCGAACTTTGCGTTCGCAAACCGAGCTGTGTTGGCCGAACGCTTGCGGACGGTGCTCAAACTTGAGATGGGCATCGACGGTGAAGCGAGAACACTCTACGATGTAGCCCATAACATTGCAAAAATGGAGACGCACACCGTCCACGGGCGTTCCTGCTCTTGTTGTGTCCACCGCAAAGGCGCCACGCGAGCCTTCGGAGGCGATCATCCAGATGTCGGCCAGCAGTTTTCAGACACGGGTCAGCCAGTGGTCGTGCCGGGAGACATGGGGAACGGTTCATGGATCATGGCTGGTTCTCCGAAAGGAAGCAACGTCGCCTTTGGTTCATCATGCCACGGTGCCGGACGAGCGCTGTCTCGAAGCCAGGCCAAGAAAACACTTGACGGCAAGGCCTTGAAACGCCAACTTGAGCAACAGGGGGTGCGGGTTCATGCATCCACGCCCAATGTGCTTTCCGAAGAGGCCCCTGATGCTTACAAGGACGTGGATGAAGTGATACGATTAACGGCTCAAGCCGGCCTCGCTCGACCGGTGGCGAGAATGAATCCACTTGCGGTCATCAAAGGATGATCACATGCAGACTTCCATCATCCCCTGACCGGGGATGGTTGGAGCAGCGCCGGTATGAACACCGTCGGGCTCTTCCACAATCACGCTGAGAAGCGTGTTGACCAATTCTTTCAGTTCGTCGACTTGGTGTTGAAGTTCCTTCACCCGTCGTTGCATGTCTTCACTCTGTTGTTGCTTTCGCTCCATGTGCATCCCATCTGAGAAGTTGCCTTCTCAAGGTGGAATCAGAAAAATCGCCTCTTATATATTGAGGTAGGAAATTGAAAAATCAGCGGTTTTTGGGGACACATTGGTGTTCGCTGCTGGAGCCACTGGCGAGATTTGAACTCGCGACCTCCTCATTACCAATGAGGTGCTATACCCCTAAGCCACAGTGGCAGTGGTCGGCCCACTGGAGAAGCGGATATAATCGCTTCGCGATATCAAAATCAGGTGGTGGCACGAAACACACGCCAGACATCGTCGGTTCCACCGCCGCTCAACGAGAAGGGAGCCTGTTCCTGAGCAACCACCTCGTATTCACTCTCATTGGGGCTGTAATCTTCGCCAGGAGCCACAATCACCAACGAGGAGCATTCTGGTTGGCTTTCCAAGAACGAGCCGACATGATCTGATGTTCTCCAATAGCCGTCAATACCGGATTCACCCGACACATCAACATGTGTCTTCAGAACGTAGAGATGGTGCATGGCGAGGGTTTCAGGGGCCACCATGACGAAGCAGTTGTCTTCATCCTGAAATTCTTCAGCCAACCACGCCCCTGCATCATCCGACCAAAGTTGCTGACCAAACAACGCGATGAACAACATCAACGGAACAAGTGCTCCAATGCCCATCATGAACCATGATGCCTCCTTCGATTCGGAGGTGTCCTTGGAAGGCGCTGACCATTTGAGCAACAAAACACAAGGAATCAACAGCGCCGTTGCATACCGTCCATTGTTTCCAAGGACGAGCATCGTTGACAAGAGTGAACGATTCCAGAGCGTTGATTCTAAGGTCCATAATGCACCGATATAACACGCAATCCCCGTCAACAAAACACTGCCGTATACCACCAACATCGTTGCACCTGGACCGCGTAGGTCTCGAACTCCACGCCATCGTCTTGCAAGCAACGGCCAGAGCATGAAACCAATGAGCAAGAACACCACGAACCCGTGGGCAATGGCCACGATGCTTGAAGCGAGATAGTTGACCGGTTGATCTTCGATGATACCGAATGTTCCTCGACCAGACCGCCAGCCATAGAAGAACACACCCAAATAGACCAGTGTTGAACAGAGAGCTGCCATTTTCCAGGGGTGTCGCAACAACTTGACCCACTGGTTGGTCCATCGCTGCTCGATGAGGATATAGGCCCAACCGACGAGCAATGTTAGAATCCAGACGCCGAGGCAAATGGACATGTCAAATCCTTTCCACCCAAGGAGAATCAGCAGAGAGGTCGCCATGAAAACAACATGCAGAAACCGTTCGTGGCGCTGTTCACCCTTGTTGAAAAAATAGCCACCAACACCTGCGCCTACCACGCATGCAAGGATGCCCTCATCATAGCCGCGACCAGAGACGAAGAGGAAGATGGGGCTGAGCAGAACAAGGGCCGCCCACATCGGTTCAAAGCGATGGGGACTGGCCCGCCATGTGGGGTTGAATCCAGCCAATACGGAAACCAGAAGAACACCAACGAAGGCGGTTGTTTTCACGGCCAGTTCAGATTGGAACCATGGTGGGACATAACCGTCATAGACATGGTCCGACGATGGTTGCTGAACGGTACTCTCACTCAGCCGAAGTTTTCCCCACGACAAATCCTGGCCGGCGTGTTGTTCATCCATCGCCACATTGAGCCGAACATGGGCATCGAGGCCAAGGTCGCTGTTGGTCATGGCCAGTACGTGCAGAAGGAGGCCAAAGACGACCAGCGCTAACCAACGCTGACGACGCTTGTTAACTTCTTCCACATTGGCCGCTAATGCGACTCCAACATGGAGGTTGTGGTCAACGGACCGATGAATGGCGCCGAGAGAGAGATTTGAACTCCCGAGGGAACGGGCCCACGCGATTTCCAGTCGCGCGCACTACCAGGCTATGCGATCTCGGCTCTTGTCTCGCCGAACCCCACTCGTCGTTTAACCATCACCCTATGGAAGGGAGAAATGGAAGCGGTGGAGCGAAAGGACTCAAAGGGGCGGACCACAGCCTATCATCATGGCCGAGCCATCGGATTCAGAGGTTGAAGAAAACCTCCCTCCGAGTAAACTACCGTTTCGTATGGCAGACATGGTCTTGGCCCGTCCAATTCCAGCGACATATCCTCTTGCTGAGGCCGTGAACGGCCTTCGTAAGGAATGGCATTTTCAGGTGAAATTGCTCCGTAACGAATGGAAACGGGAGCACTACCTGACTGCTGCGTTTGGAATTATGGCCTTGTGCCTTGGTTCAATATCCACCGAATTATGGGACGGTGGCAATGCAAAAGTGAGCGGATTGGATGGAATATTGGCCATCAATGGTTTCCAATTCTTTCAAATGCTGGTTTCAGTAATTTGTTGGGGATGGTTTGCATACCAAGCATGGATGTTGTTCCCTGTTATGCGCATCCATGCGATTTCGTTGTTGGTGATGTGGAACTGTTTAGTGGCTGCTCAAATTTTCTTCCATCGAGAAAACCCAACTTTCCCCTTTGGTTTCAACCTCGCCAACATGATGGAGGGCACCCTGATCATGTTGATTGTCTTCTTCTTCCTGTTCTTTTTCTGGAAAGCTGTCATTGAGACCCGAGATTTGCATGTTGAGGTGCATCATCTCCACGAAGATGTCCGAGTGATGGAAGCAGCCCTCGCTGAACATTCACTGAGGGGATGGACGGCCATGTTTGGCATATGGATAGTGCTGATCACTGTTTCAGCATGGGCCGGCTTGCATCATATTGCATCCTACGGTGACCCAAACATCGGATTCCTCATCCTCCATTTGCTCACTGGCCTCCCAGCCGTACCTCTTTTCCTGTTTGTCCTGTGGTACCCGCAACGAATGCTTGGCGACCAAGCAAGAGTGCGAACGCGAGCGGCCGTTGATGCTTCACTCGAAATGTCCGGTCAGGCTCGCCCACAGTCGAAAAAAGCCGCTGCATGTCCGGATTGTGGCCACCCATCAAACGTGGTCCGTGCCGCCTCGGGCGAACTGGCTTATCCTTGCCAGGCAAGCGGCTGTGGCACATTGGTGATCATCGGTAATACGTGCCAAACCTGCAAGACCGAGATGCCAAAGAGAATTGCCTGTCCAGCATGCGGTGTGAATGCACCCGCCCTTGATTACATACCCGACCAGGAGGCATGGTGAATGCTCAACGATTGCAGAAACGACTTTCCAACGCTCCAAGGAGACAATCCTCCAGCCTATCTTGACAACGCATGTGTTACACTCAAGCCACAATCCGTCATCAACAGCATCCATCGCTACTACACCGAAACACCGGGCTGCGGTGGTCGTTCAGTTCACCGCTACGGTACGGCGATTTCAAAAGCAGTTTCGGATGCACGAACGAAGTTGGGAGCATTCCTAAACGCTGCCACGCCCAATGAAATTGTCTTTACTCGCAATGCCACCCACTCCATTAATCAAATCGCTCACGGGATGTCTTGGCAGAAAGGGGACGTCGTGCTGACGACGGACCGAGAACACAATTCGAACTTGGTGCCTTGGCTCCAACTTGAGCAGGAACAAGGCATTGACCACCGCGTTGTCGCAAGTAATGAGGACAACACCTTCGACATGGAAGCGTTTGAAGCCGCTTGTGCTGAGGCAGGAACGAAGTTGAAGATGGTCGCCATGAGTCATGTTGGCAACTTGGATGGTGTCGCCGTACCTATCGAGCAGATCACCAAAGTCGCCCACGACCACGGAGCCTTGGTAGCTATTGACGGTGCACAATCAACACCTCACATGAATGTCGATGTGCAAGCCCTTGATATCGACTTCCTGTCGTTCTCGATTCACAAAATGTGTGGGCCATCTGGCATGGGAGGCCTCTGGGGACGCTACGACCTCCTCGACAACCTTCGAACCATCCAATCGGGTGGCCAAACGGTTCAATCGTCAACCTATACTGAGGCAACATGGGCAAAACCACCGGCGAGATTTGAAGGCGGTCTCGGTAATTTTTCAGGCATGATGGCCACGGGGGCTGCCATTGATTACCTCGCTGGACTTGACATGAATGCGGTTCACGAACACGAGGTGAAACTCAATCGCATCATGACCGACGGCGTCAAAGATTTGAACGGCGTTTCCATCATTGGACCGGCGGACCCCAGCCAACGTGGTGGAATTTGTTCCCTTCTCATGGACGGGCTACCTGCTCACGATGTTGCCCTTCTCCTTGATGAAGCAGCAGGCGTGATGGTACGAAGCGGTCAGCATTGTGTTCACTCGTGGTTTGCCGACCGTGGGCACCCCCAAGGTTCGCTTCGAGCCTCCGCATACCTCTACAACAACGAGGAAGACGTGCGCCGGTTTGTTGATACACTGAATGAAATAGTTCACACGCTAGGTTGAGACCATGGTTGACGACGTCGTTTTGCCCTGGCCCACTCCCGAGGAGTATGCGGGCACGATGACACCAAAAGGACCCTATGTTGCTGAAACGGTGGAAGAAGCGTCCGACATACGAATCATCAAAATCATTGTGAGCATAACGCTCGGGCTCACCATGATTCTGGCTGCGGGCTACCTTGCCGCCGTGGTCATGAGTGACGGAGCAATCCTACTTCGGCCGAGTGAGGTTGCTCTTGAACGGCACGCCACCTACAACGAACTCATCAATCCTCCATCTGCATCGTTGACGGGGGCAGGGGTCACGGCCTGCATCGTTGATTCAGGCATCGCTCCGGACCACAGCGACCTCGAAGGTGCCCGCATCTCGGGTTGGAAAGATTTCGTCAACGGAAACGGGCAACCCTACGATGACCACGGGCATGGCACCTCAATGGCCGGAATTCTCGTTGCGAATGGATGGCTGAAAGGCGTTGCAAAGGATGTTGACCTGTTGGTAGCCAAAGCCCTTGGCTCAGACGGAAGCGGTGACGATGCGACCGTTGCAGAAGCCATCGACTGGTGCGTAGCCAACGGTGCTCATGTCATCTCGCTCTCCCTGGGGGGTGCGCCCAACATTCTTCCGTTTACCATCGGTTCAGGGCGAAGTTCCGGAGATGCGGCAAACGAAGCCATCGATGCAGGTATCTATGTCGTTGCGGCTGCTGGAAACGACGGTGAGGACGATGACGGGGATGTCGCACATCCATCAAGCGAAGACCAGGTCATTTCGGTAGGCGGCGTGACCATCAAGGCCACCACGTGGCCGGGATCCTCAAAGGGCGACAACAACGGACGCCTCTTCCCACTTCCCATCCTCATGCCGAGAGGTGACCCCGACAAAAAGCCAGAAGTGGTGGCTCCAGCAGAGGGCGTGCCCGTGCTCTTGGATTCCGGTGGCTGGGGTATCGCAGACGGAACGAGTGCTGCGACCGTCTATGTCACGGGAGCCTTGTGCTTGCTTCTTGAAGCAAAACCAGAACTCAAGGCCGATGCTTCGAATGGAGGTTCAGACAACGTGGACTCCGTGAAGCAGTGGATCATGAACAGCGCCGTTCCAAAGGAAGGTCAAACCACCCACGATGATTACTACGGGTATGGGCTTCTCAACATGTCGGGTTTGGTCGACCTCGCAACTCAAGCCTGAACGGGCAGCCATGCAACCAATGTCCCACCAAAGAGCGGCATGAACGCAATATGGTGCGTGTTTTTCGTTTCGCCGATGACCTCAATCCACCGATTGAATCCATTCACGAGGGCCATACCGACTTCATCGGCTTCATCGACTTCCCCGCTCGGCATGTCCGGTTCAACCGTGAACATCACACCGTTCGGGGCGAGGAATGGAAGATAATTCGACACCAAATGGGCTCGTTGGGGCGAGGGGGCATCAACGATGATGGCATCGTATGCAGTTTCAAAGGGGGTTTGAGAAAGCTCGGTCGTCGTGGCCGCTGCCAACCCCCACGCCTGATGTTCAGCCGCCAGTTGCACAGGATCTCCAACCACGACCTTCGCCCACATCATGGCATCATAACGTTGGAGGAGGCGTTGAAGAATCACACCGAACTTACCGCCCTGCTCCACAATGGTGAGCGTTGAAGGTTGATGTTTTGATCGCTCGAATTGATCCATGAGCCACGCTGTGCGATGCCCAATTCCAGCCCCCACTTCAAGGACCGCTGACGGTTGCAGGCGGCCGATGGCATCGCGCAGTCGGCGATGCACCGAGATAGACCACGTTGACAGCCCCATGTGCTGGAGTTGAGCATGAATGTTGGCTGCAACAGCTGGTTCATCACGGGGTTGTTGGTCGTCCTTCGACAACAGGTGAGCGAGAATGTCCTCCCGTGCAACCTCCGTAGGCAGGTCAGCCATGGCCCTCGGTCATCGGTCTCCAACATCAACTCTTGCACCTCACCTTAGGTCGGAGGGTTCAAACACAAAGGGTTCTGCGCAAAGGTGAGGGACCCCGATGGAAGAGGTGGATGAATGGGACGAAGAGGAAGAAGTCCTCGACAATGCTTCCCACTGTCCAGCATGTGATGAACTCACGGCTCACGATATTCTTCGAGAAAAGAAGGTGGGCGACGGTGCCGATTTCATGTTACGATGCATGGAGTGTCAGCATGTCCACACCATTGAATTTCGTCCGCCACCTCCCAGGAATATCCCGTTTATTCTAACCGAGGGCCCTAAATCCGAACGTGTTGTTCTCGTGGTTGATGCCGATGAGGAATTTGTTGTTGGTGATGTATTTGAAGAGGATGAAAAACTTTGGAAAATTCATCAAATTGAAACCAATGAAGAGCGCCATGTGTCCTCAGATAGCGCAACGAACATTGCGAGAATCACGGCGCTGCGTACCGACATGGTTCGTGTGAAACTCACACTGACACGGGGCGAAGACTCCACGGCGGATGTTCTCGTCGTTCCGCAGGAAACCACCTTTACGGGCTCACATTTGATGGATCACAACGGTGAAACCTGGCGAATTCGGGCCATCCATACAGGGGCAGGACGAACACTCCGAGGTACGGTCAAGGCCCCAGATATCAAGCGAATGTACCTCCACGAACCGCCCAATCCAGAGCACTTCACGCCGCGCACCCCACGTGAGCGACGACAGGCATGGAAGGAAGGGCGACTTGGCTTCAATCCCAATCCTGAACGTCCCAAAGAACATGTGAAGAAAGGCGTGAACCCCAATACGTCGAAAAAGCGTACAAACAAAAAGAAACGCAAGTGATCACGGACGGTTTGTCCACGGCATCAAGAACGCCTTGGCGACATGGGAGCCGATGGTTGGATTTTCTTTCAAACGGCGAATGCTGTATTCATACCATTTTTCTCCGTAGGGAATGTAGACTCGCGTCCGATGTCCCTCTTTGAGCAAACGGCGGCGCAACGGTCCCCTCACGCCAAGGAGCAATTGGAATTCATACCCTGGCCCCTTGTGGTGCCGTGCAGCGCCCGCATTGGTTCGAGGGTCATCGATGCCGGGCCCCATGTTGTGCGCTTTCAGTGCCGATAAGGTATGGTTGATGACAGGGAGGTCGTGAGAGGCCACACCGACGTATGCACCGGCCTCAAACATCCGATCGATGGCCGCGTTGGTCCCGTCAACGATATCTTGGTATGTTGTGAAGGAAATGTCCTCTGGTTCAAGGTAGATACCTTTGCAGATTCGATAGTCTGCATTCGGTCCAAGTGTCGTCTCAAGGTCGCCAATGTCAGAAAGTGTTCGGAACAGACGGCCCTGGAGAACAGTCCCAACATTCGTGAGGCCTTCGTTATGGAGCGTAATGACGACGTTGATGGTATCGGTCGTGACACGATGGTCCTCCATGTCCAAACGAACGAACATGTTCTCTTCAGCCGCCATTTTAACCAGTTTTCGAATGTTCTGCAAGCCTTGTTCAGGGTCAATAAGCAAACCGAAAGCGGTGGGCTTGATGCTGATGTTGGCATCAAAATCGTGTTCCTTTATCGCCTTCATGACGCGAATATATTCTTCGAGGAAAAACGTCGCTTCATCCATGGAAGAGATTTCCTCTCCAAGGACATCGATGGTGAAGCAGGCTCCTTCTTGCGTGAGCCGTTTCATCACAGCAACTGCCTCGTCAAGCGATGCTCCAGCCACATAGCGACGGCTGACCCATCGGACAAACCATTTCGGCATGCGGACGGTGGCGGCCACGACGAACTTAGAGAACCAACCCACCATGAACATCCCACATTCAAGCCGCTCTTTGACCCTTTGTGCGGGTGCTCATATGAGACCCAGTTGCATCTTAATTTGCCGTGTTGTTAGGAGGGGGACACCCTCCTCTTCCAACAACGCTCTGATGGCTTGACGCTGCCAACCTCTGAATGCTTTTTTGTCCATTGAGCAAACAATCTCGCCCCCGGGAAAGGATGCTCGTGTGGAAGAAAGGGCCGCAAGGATGGATTGTTTCCACGACCCCAGGATTTGTCCATCATCGCCTTGTTCGAACGGCAACGCATAGGTGGCCAGCATATGGCCGAGCCAAACACCGTCCAAGGCTGCGAGTTGGTTGGCTCTGGGTGCATAATGACCACCTCCAAGCGTGACCAAAACCAGTTCACCTTGATGACGGTCTGCGTCCCAAGCAGTTTCTGAGGATTGGAGAAGCCCGTCTCGTATGATGTTGGCAAGAACTCGAGCAGCTCCCTCATGGCCCCATGTGGCTTCGGTGGAGCCCACTTCGATGAACAAACATGGAACGCCAACAGTCGGCCCGTGATGGGTGACTTCCAACGAGAGGTCAAAGCCCTTAACGGAGGCATTATTGGTGGCTCGCTCCAACAACATCTTCCACCATGGCGCAAGGCGAGTCGAAGGCAGTGGGGCAGAACCTCCATGACCGCCGTATGGACCTTGTTCATTGAGTGGTAGATGAGGCACACCAATTGGGTGGAGGGTCAAGGATGGTTTGCCGCTGGCGGCGACATGCCGAGATGGAAAGATGATTTCAGAGACCGTTTCACCCGTTGCATCCTTCCAACGCTGGTCAAGATGATCTTCAAACAACAAACCGTCGGGAAGGTAGAGCATTCGAACATGGTCCAAGGCATAGGCAGGATTCCCTTCAACGGCGGGCATCTTCTTCCATGCATCCAGTTCACGTAGGATATCAGCCTGATTCGTGCTGGCGATGTCCCGCTGATTCACCGCGATGAGTACAACACGCTCCCCGTCCATGACAGAATCTCGGGCGGGTCCTATTTTGAGATGACCCAGACGAGCATTCACATACAGGCGGCCGCTTCATGAACCATGGACGAGGGGTTGCCGCCAGCCATTCCCTTTCTCCCCGATCTAATCGTTCATCATGAAGGCGGGGCCCTCATCACCGGCATGGACGGTGAAGTGCTTTGGTTGGACCAAGCGATGATGCCGAAGACAGAGGTGAGCATCCCTCATCCCATGCGCATACGACAGGCGGTCATCTCTGAGGGGCAACTTTTCGCGACATGGTTGGACAGAGAATTGCTCCTTGCGTGTATGGGGGCCATGCCTGTGGGCACGGCAGAGAACGGGAAACAGCGGTCTGAATTACGAACATCCATTGGAACACGAACCACACACTACCCTGCTGGAACAACCTGGGCGCACGCTCTTGACGCCGAACCGATGGCGATGGGTGGTCGAGGCGACGTGTTGGTGTTCGACCTGTACAGACGAGGTATCTACAGCATCGGCACCAACGCCCAGGAACACTGGCGAATGCCGCCAGCCGAATGGGGGTACCCGAAAAAGAGGCCACGCAATGAAGAAACCATAGCGCTTCACGTCCACAAAGAGACCTATACCCTGACCTCACGTGGAGGCCGAATTCAACGACGGTCTCTTGACACCGGTCACCTGATTGAAGAACATCTTATCGATGGCGTTGAAGCACCCATTGAACATCATTTCAACCATGAAGGTGAGGATTTGATGTGCTCTTCAACCGGCACCGTTTCATGGCTCAAGAACGGCGAGATGGTTCAACAAGTACAACTCAGCGGTCCGGTTCAAGGTGCTGTATGGGACGTTGAATTCAACGGGTGGCGTATCGCAGGATGGAGGGAAGAGGTGGTCATATCTCCCCATCATCTCGACCGGCGAGCCACGCATGAATTGCCCATACACATTCATCCTGTTAGCGGTGGCGCGTTTGTGTTGTTTAACGACGGGACATGGGCGTCAAGCCCGTTCGAAAACGTCGTTCAAGACGAGAACTGAATCATTCGTTCATGACCGTGTATCCACAGCGACCGCATGATTTGCGGTTGCCATGAACGGCCAAAAAGACACCAGGTCCACATTCAGGGCAGCACTCAGCACGGACAAGTTTGCCGTCTTCGACCTTGTACTTTGACCACTTGGCCTTCGCATTTGGTCCGTCTCCCATCATTCATCGCCTCCTTCTTCTTTGGTAGGCTCTTCTGCAGGAGCTTCTTCAGCAGAGGCTTCACTGGCGCTGGAACTTCGAAGATCCTCATGTCGCTTGTGAATGTAGCCAGGTTCAACGGCCATCGCTTCTTGTGAACCATAGATGTAAGCCGTTCCCGTGGTGAGGGGTTGCCCAAATCGGGTGGAGCAGTCCTTGACGACGATGAGGTCTCGGTTTGCACCTGGTTCGAGCGTCTGAACAAGGTCGATGACTTCCTTGCGGGAAGGCGTGGATTTGGTGTCATGCTTCCAACTGAATGAAAGTTCAACTCGGTTCAGAATTTTGTTTTCGGTTCGTTCTTTAATTTCCATGATCTCACCTTCATCGGATGTTCACTTTCAAAGCATATTTGCCGGGTTGTTCCACTTTGAGTCGCTCAGCGATTTCCGAGCGCTCGGGCTGAATGATGATAACGTAGCCAGTCCAGTCAGAGGATACATTGGCAGACGGGTGGCGTGGACATTGGTCAACACCGTCGTTGAGAACCAAATGGCATTCGCCGCAGGCAAAGGGATTCTTCACCATCTTCACTCACCGCCTCCGTTTTTCTTCCAACCCGGAGAACCAAGGCCGTCTTGCTTGCTCGTCAATCCAATCTTTGAACGACGTGGGTCAGAGGTATCGGGCGAAAGGGAAACGATTCGGGCTCGGACAAAGGAACCAATGGACAATTCACGACCGGTTTGGCGTCCTGTGATTTTGTTGGCACCGATGTTGATGTCAACGGGTTCATCCATGATTTGCGATTTGTGGAGAAGGGCTTCCATGGGGCCGATTCGAACGAAGGCACCAAATTCGTTCACTTCGGAGACGGCACCCTCAACGACTTCTTGGTCGTCCATGCAGAAAAGAACGGCGTCGAATTGAACACGCTGGTAAATGGCACCATCGCCGTGAATAATACGCCCTCGGCCGATGGTTTTGTGATTGTTGGTCACGAGAACAAAGCGATTTTCAGCATCGAATTTACCCTCAAAAGCATCCATTGACAAACGGTCAATGTGCTGGTCAAGAGACTGACCTTTGCGCATGTATTCCGCTGGGATGCGGATGGTGTCTTCCTTGGTTACGACCTTGTACATTTTTTCACCTCTTTGCGTTCTCAAGAGGCACGATGAAGACGGGCAGTCAAGCGACTTTTCCGTCCTTCACCGGTGAACCCTCAGGAGAGAATGCGACCGAAGTCATTCTGTCCACCGACGGCCCCTATTTAATTCAAGCGGATTCAAACAGCCACCGCCACGCCTCAAGGTTGCGATTACGGCGTTGTTGAAGCAGGCATGAAAAGGGGTTTTAGATGTTGAAGGAGCCATAAGCAATAACAACCCCCCGAAGACGGTGATGCACAATGTCCACAGGGCGAGACCATACGGCAGGGCGTAACTACCCTGCCCTGTTGATGGCCCTGTTGATGATTGGTGTCTTGATAACACCGCTGGCTCCTCCGCCTACGCTCTTGGATGAACACAACCCGAAACACACGGGAACAACGTGGGAAGGCCACGATCAACCGTGGCCTCAGTACGCTCGAACGCCAACGCACAACCAAACGGTTCCCGCACACGGGCCTGACGGCGGACCCGGAGAAGGGAGCGTCGACAACGTGTCAACGCTGGGGACATTGGAGCACCCTGTTGTCAACTGGCAGGTATTCACCGACCAATCCGAGAGTGACGCATATGGCTCGGTCATCGGGGATTTTTCTGCCAGTGTGAGCGCCTCGGAGGCTGCACTGGAACGCTGCGGCGCTGGCACGCTCTTCCCCGTGATGATTTCCAGTGAACTCTCTGACGGTTCACGTGAAAGCTTCCTTAACATCGTCTCAGGAAACGATGCGAAAATTGCGTGGCGGGTTAGCCTCGGCACCACCGAAGCCATACGCTCCACTCCCATGATTCACGACATCGATGGTGATGAACATCCAGAAATTGTGGTGGTCTACGATACGCAAAGTGCGCTCAACATCGATGTGTGGTCGCCTCGTCTCACGTGCACAGAATCAAACTGGCAAACATCAGGCCACAGCAATGAACTGGTTTGGTCCTACAGCGATGCTGATGTCCGGATTGGATCGCCTTCGCCTCATTTTGCCACGGCCAACAGCGACCACAAAGCGGTCACGCAACCGTTGCTTGCGGACCTGGAACTTGACGGGACACCGGAATTGGTGTTAGCTGTGGTCGACGACCCGAACAACAATCCACTCGTCAAGGTGAACGCCTACACCCTCACCAACGCACAACCTTCGCAAGAGGACTGGAGCATCACCCTTGACCGAGGCACCCATCCATCCGACCCCGTTTGGGCGCAGTTGGACGGCAGTACAACGTCCGTCTTGCTCACCACAATCGACGGAGATTCCGGTAACATGTGGGTTTGGAAAATTGACGGCGGAACCGGCTCACTCGACTGGGAAAGGGTCGCCGTCCAAGGGACGGATACGGATTCCGACTCTCCACGGCTGAGGTTGCCCGGGCCTGTCATTGTTCAGTTGGACCAGGACAGTGCTCCAGAAATGATCTTGACCGTCCCCACCGACGCCAACGGACGTCAATCTGGAAGTGGGGCACGGTTCATCGGCATGGAGTTGACGTCAACCACTGAACTGTTCAATTTCCGAGCGCAGAACGGCTATGCTGACGCACAGCCGTTGGCCATCGATACCGATGATGACGGCATCGACGACCGATTGTGCTGGGTCACCTGGTATTCTGAATCCACGGTCAGTTTCAACCGAAAAGGCATGCTCGGTTGCACCGACATTTCAGACAGCACACCGGTTACGGAGTGGACTCGAGACTTGCAACGAGGTGCTGGTAACGACAACGATGAAATCGCAGCCTCTCCCCCGTTTTGGTTGGACATTGACGGAGAAGGGACCCCCGAGGTTCTGGTTGGCTTTGGCCGTCGGTTCTGGGCCTTTGACGGGGACACGGGAGCCTCAGCTGACATCAATACTGCATGGTCAACACCCCTCAGCATGCCTCATCGAGTGTGGACGGCCCCAGCCCTCGGTGACGTTGACGGCGACGGCCACCTCGATGTGCTGTATGGCGACACGTTGGTTTCCAACCAGGGTCCCGACCTTGCGCCGTCCTTGGATAACCGGGGACTTTCGTTCAATCCAGCCCAAGCCGACCCGGGCGATACGGTCACCGTCACCGGACAGTTTGCTAACGTCGGCACAGGAGAAGCCGACGAAGATATTGATGCAGCCATCATCATGAACGGTGTTGAATTGACCCGAGAACGTTTCACATCCAGTGAACCCGTTGCACCCTCTGGAGAAGGTGGCCCGCTCACCTTTACGGCTGAGTTCGTGGCTGAGTTAGGCGTGCATGAATTTGAGTTGGTGCTTGATGTCAATCAGAACATTACAGAGCAGCGAGAAGACAACAACAGGGCATCGGCCTCCTTCAGCGTCGTTGAACCCTATCTCGCTGAAATGACCGGCCCGCTGGAGACGCCCCGCATACCGCCAGGCACCTCGCAGCAAGTCTCCGTTGAACTCATGGCAACCGGTTCACGCACCGCAACATGGTCCCTCACCTACGACACCTCAAATCTACCAGACGATTGGACCTTTGAAAGTGCAGCCAATCAAGACTTGACACCTGAACTGACACCCGACGTGGTCCAATCGGTGGTGTTCGATGCCACCGTACCCTCAACAGCGCTGGGTGATGCATCAGGCACCGTTTCCTTCCTGCTGTCGCTCGTGTCTGACCCAAGCGTCAACACGACCATGGACATTCAACTAGATGTGTTCCGGACCCGAGGTCTCGACCTGACCGGAGCAACAGGAATGAACACATCCGCAGGGCAGGGTCGTCCCGGTCAAACAGCAAAGGCGTGGTTCATGGTGGAGAACCTTGGAAATGCGGCTGAATCCACCACTTCCATCACGTGGACGGCTCCCTCATGGGGAGGATCCCCCTCCATACACGACCATTCCGGGCAAGAACTGTTCAGCATAACCCTGGCCCCGGGTGAATCAAAAGAGCTGTTCGCACACCTTCCAACCCCTGGCTCGGTGAGTTATGGCTCATCGACCCAAACCACACTCACGCTGTGCATGGGAAGCGGAGAAGATGCACTTTGTGAATCCATGCCGTTCACCTTCACTGCGCAAAAATTTGTTGCAACGCCCACCCACCACCGGTCGCTTCCAGACACCCTACTGACCTGGTCTTTTGAGGGGATAGCGCCGTCTTCCGGCACGGCCCAATGGAGCATGAGCAGCATGGACATGCTCCAACCGGACTGGGTATGGTCGGCCACAGGTGATTTCAGCATCAACGGAACCAACCTTGAGGCACATGGCACGCCGGGCAATCTCATTAGCGGGGACCTTATGCTCCAACTCCCCCAAAATCCCGTACCCAAGCGACACGCATTTTCTGATGTCGACGCCAACGATGCGGATGCCACCATCAACATCAGCCTGCAGGTCCTGCAAGTCTTCAGAGCCAATCTCAACCTCATCGAACCTACGCCCCCTCCGCCAGGGCAACCCCTTTCGCTCAACGTCAGCGAAGCACACCGATTCTTGCTCTTCCTCGAGAACCCAGGTAATGGACAGGATACCTTTGACCTCACGGCATCTGTTGAGACAGCGGACCCATCGTTCAACCCCGAGGTGAGTTTCACCTATTTCGACCCGCAGAAAACGCTTGGCGCCCGCTCAACCGGTATTGGCACGGTGGATGTCATGTTGTCGGAAGAGGTCCCAGCCCTTACGCCGTTTGACATCATCTTTACATGGACCTCGCTGGGTGGTGACGGTGTTTTTGACAGCATCTTGGTCCCTGTTCAAGCGGCTCCCAGCCATGAATGGGCGGTTGTAGCCACCAACGGAACAGAAGCGTCTGGCCAACCGGGTGATGTGTTGACCTTCGGATTCAATCTCACGAATTTGGGTAATGCAGCCGATGAACTGACGCTTAACCCCCTCTTGCAAATCCACGCCTTTGACCAGGATACTTCTGCGTGGACCGCAACCTCTGTTGAGACGGCGTCGGTTGAAATCAACGGCACGGTCCACGTCAACTTCTCCATCGATGTGCCGAACAATGCATGGGCAACTACGATGGTGAACATCACCCTTGAACATCTAGTAAACGGGTACAGCATCGGACAAACATCGCTTCTGGTCAATGTAGATGCCGTATCTGGATGGCGATTGAATTTGACCGATGCCGATCTCGAAGTCGACCCGGCAGGTGAAAATCTCACGTTTGAACTCGTTCATACCGGAAACGCCTACGAGCGGCCGTATTTTGCAAAAGCTGGCGCAGGTTGGAATATCACCCTACCAGATGACGCCGAGGATGTCGCACCGTTTGCGACAACGACCTTCGATGTTCATGTTCAACCGCCAACGGACGCCGTTGCTGGTGAAGTCGGTGTCCTTCGAATTAGGATCACAGGGAACGACACCAGCGGGCTCGTGGTCGAGGAAATTCCGGTGCGTGTTGGAGCATCTCCAAACATCGTCATCGACCACAGAGGAACATGGAATGTCAATGACATGGGGGGTTTCCCAACCGCGTGGATAGAAAACAGGGGAAACGATATTGCCATGCTCACCGTTGATGTGGACGGCCTACCCGAAGGTTGGTCAACGACCCAAGGAACACAGGTCATTCTCGCACCGGGTGAGGTCACAGGCTTGCCATTGTCCCTGCTCCCATCAAGCACGTGGAATCAACAGCGTTTCCTCCTCACCGTGAACGTCAACCATCCGTTGCTGGGAATTTTGTCTCACAATATTGAAGTTGGATACAGCGCAGTGGTGTTCACTCAAAGTCCTGTCTTTGATGGATTTGTTGGAAGCCAACAGAGCCTGTCCTTTGCTGTTGAGGGTAACGATACCGTCGTGTTTGATGGTGACCTTCCAACCTTGACGAACGACAACATGTTGACCTTTGACCAACCATCTAACACCGGCGAACACCTCATCAGTTTTTCCACGCAGAACGAGAATGGAAATCTCTCCATCTACGTCGTTGCCCGTCAATACCCAAACAGTGCCGTCTCGTGCACTTACATTGGCAACGTGTTTGATTCGCTCGGCCAAGCAACACTTGACGGTCCTGTTGCTTCGTGTACCATGGAGGCTGGCGAACACGAACCGCTCAAAGTCGTGTTCACCTCGGTCACGAGTTCCGGAGAACGCATTGAACTTGACAAGGACGTTTACGAGATATCAGCAGGAACCTCGGAAACTGTGAACATCAGCGTGGTGAATTGGGACCCAGATGCAGGACTGTTCACGATTGAATTGAGTGCCTACGATCAATACGGTCGTGAACTCGAAACCGTTCAGGAAGAGGCCATAGCACGAGAAACCGGTTGGAACATTGGCATCAGTTCCTTGACCACCGACGGCGACATCACGGTTGGCATCAAACGGAGCGGTTACACCTTACTCTCAGAAGCGGTGTGCGAGTTGAGGGTTGAGGCCGCTGGCGGTTGGTCAACGACCTACATCGTTGACATCGCTTATTCAGAATACGCTCCGCTGGTCTTCATTGAAAATCCAAAGAGTATCGAGCGAGATGAGAAGATAACCGCAACGCTTGGGTGCAGCGTACCATTTGACATCGACGACGACCCTGAGGATAATTCCATGAGTTCGTACTACAAAACAGAAAGCGTCCTCGCCGTATCCACCAACGATGTGGGATGGATTGTGGGTGTAGCAGGATTGGTCTTGGCGCTATCGTGGCTCCTCGGTGTTCTTCAATCCCCAACAAAGCAACTCAAACCGGTTGGTAGGAAGCGCTCAGAAAACACCGCTTCGACGCAAACCGATTCAAACCAGACTCCCTCTTCTGAGCCCGTGGATGACATCCAAATCCAGCCCGATACCGAGGACCAGGGCGAAGAGGTACCAGAGGTTGAGGATGAACAGAACATAGCAGCGCTCGAATCCACCATTGAAGTGATTGAATCGATTCAAGAAATTGAGGAGGAAGAAACCGACGCATCTGCGAGCGGTCGACTCGCGAGCCTGCGTGAGGAAATGGGGACGGATGATGCCCCAGCCCGTGAGGGCAGCCTTGAAGATCGGATGAAGGATTTTTTCGGCGGTAAGTGACCAGCAAAAAGCAAGGCCTTAATCTGTCCAAGGGTTGGCGGAATCCATGGACGAAGCAACACAAGCCTCCACCACAGCGTTCTTCACGCTGGACGCGTTTAACGGAGGGTTGGCGGCTCAGGTAATGTCTGCGATTGAAGCGGCCCAACATGGGGACACAACTCAGTGGGAAGGACTCGTTGAGGCTCAGGAATCGCTGCGACGTCGCCTCAAAGAACAAGGCGTCGTTGAGCCTGAGAACTTCAGCAGCATCGGTTGGGACCCGGCCATGCTTCTCTTCACGACTTGCGCTGAGTTGAACACCGATGGTCGTCCTTTACCCCTCGGTGAAACCTTGACACGTGAACGATTCGGTCGATTCCCGCACGGAGACGGTTCAGCCTTGGGATACTTTCTGGAATACATTCGACCAAACCGAAGCATCACCGACCACGATGGCCAGGTGATTTACGATGAACTCATGGAACGATTGAACCAATTAGCCCATGGATGTGAGGAACAGGCAAGAGGCCATTCAATGTTTGAGGATGGGTTCGGTGGCATGCAGATTCACGGATTCCTATCGGCCGATGAGGTACGAGATGTGCGAAAACATCTCGCAAGCCGTGCGTGGACCGCATCGTACGATGAACCTCTTGACGGAGGTGTGGCCGATGTTGCAAAACACTTCACGACGTTACTCAAAGCGGCCGAACGTCGTCGCGTGGGTCTTGCTCTCAGGACCCACCGCTGATTCAAAACGACTGTGAGGTCAATCGCTCGTACATCGATGCGTACAACGCTGCCGTTTCGTCAATCACGGATTGAGGAAGGGCGGGAATGGGTGGGTCTTCGGTCCCAGCATCACGAGCCACTTGCAGTTCTGCTTGGTGACCCGTCTCGATGTAATGCGTGCGGACAAATTCCTTTGAGAGTTCAATGCATTCCCCATTCGCATAGGCTTCAGCATCCCACCAACGATCCTCATCAAGGGTCCCAAAGGTGTCCACCAACACGACCTCGCGGTTCGCTCCCAAAGCAAATTCCTTCTTTCCGTCAACGTGAATCAAACCGTTCTTTGCAGCTTCTCGCTCAATAATGCCGTCAACGGCCAAAGCAGCAGCGACGATTTTTTCGTATTCATCCTCAGTGATGTTGGAAATTTCAAGGGCTTCATCTCGTCCGATGTTTCGGTCAAACGCTTCAAATTTCGTGGTTACTTCCACAAACGGCTCAGCGAGTTTGACGCCGTATTCACAATCAGGCGAAACACCAAGGGCTTCAGCCGTCAATTCACCACGTTGGAATCGTCGCCAAGCAGAACCTGAGAGGTAATGGCGAACAATCACTTCAAGGGGAACAAAGACCCACTCCATGTCGCGCGGAATGGCACCGGGTTCTTTGATGACCTTTACCTTGCGAACCAGACAGCGGTCTGGGGCGTTGACTTCGATGAGATGGGTCTTGCAGATACCTGCTTCTTCAACCAACTTGAACCAGTGAGCCGTCGTTCTGTTGAGCGATTCACCCTTTCGAGGAATCAACGATGGAATGATTTGGTCAAACACTGAAATTTGATTGGTAAATCGGAATTCGTAGGTGTCCGGGTCGTCGGTTGACCACACTTGCTTCACTTTGCCTTGGTAGAGCATTTCTCCCATGGTAGAGAATCCATGAAATCAGCCTTTGAACATTTCACACCGAGTCAATGGTGGATTCAAAGGAAACCCAAGGCGTCTTCAATGCGATTGAGTTCTGGGCCGGTGGTTTGTGTGCCACTGATCGCCCCGGTGTTGGATGCACACACACCTGCACCAACGTACGGTGAGCCGAAAGAAACGGTGCCAACCATGGGCTTGACGCCGAGAACTTCCTCGATCAACATGGCTTCATCAGGTGTCACGTCTGGGTGAAGTAAAACGCCTTGGTCGTTGGCAACAGCCAAACTGCCGACCACGTCTTGACCAGCAACCGTCGTCGAGGCGACATCAACAGCGAGAACCTCTGCGAGGATTTCCAGGCCTTCATGAGGGATACTCGGTGATGCGATGGCGCCTTGTTCGTTCACGACCAAGAGATTGCCAGCCGTGTTCACCCCGCCTTCCATCACCACGACATCACCGTACGCAGTCAATTGGTCGATGTCGCTCTCTGTTGCTATGTCGGCCACGGCGATGCCACGGCTGTTTCCACATACGAGGGCGCCAACGAGGCTTGAACCGCCGATGGTCATGGGATGGAGTTCAAGTTCCAAACATGTCTCGAGGATTTCCACGGTCGGTTTGGGCAATTCAGGTGGATGGAAGAGGACCTTGTCGACACTGGCGAGATGTATACCCGCCTGGTCGCTTCCAAAAATATCGACCGTGTCTATTGGCATGGGCTCATCACGACCTTGGTCTTGGAGTTCTAAAACGTGGTGTTCGGTGGGTTGCCTGAACGCAAAAAAGGCCGGCCTCCATCGGAGGTCCGGCCTTAAGCGCCCTTGCGGGTCGAGGAACCCGAGGTGAAAAGAGAGGGGCACAGTGACTTCCTTTCCCGTGGACTCTCGTACCACAGTAATGGGAGAGACGCAGAAG
>JBMYQB010000004.1:25608-70123 GCA_049600935.1 Candidatus Poseidonia sp. | reverse complement strand
GCCTCAACAGAAAACCACCTCCTCGAGGGCGATTCTCCTCAGCCCTTCCCCCACCATGACAGGCATGACAGGGTGCTAAGCAACCACCCGACCTTCCACCCATATAAGAAGAAATCGGTGATGGGCGGAGCGGTTAAAGGGGAACAGTACTTCATTTTTGACACAAAATCCGCCAATCCTTACGATTGACGGGTATTTGGAGAAAGTTGACTCAAATTCTTGAGCACGATGGCATCGTCGCCGGCCTTGCTGAGCGTGTCCACGGCCTGGGTGAGTTGACCCAGTTCAAACATGGCCACGGCCGCCGTGTTCAGGCCTTTGGCCGAGCCGGGAGAGCGGATGTTGTGGACGTTCATGATCCCCAAAGCCTTCTCGGCACGCCCGCTTTCAATCAACGCAATGGCGAGGTTGATGAGAACATCACCGTTGGTTGGCGCATTCTTGGCTGCTTCACGCAGGGCAAGAATTGAGGATTCAAACTGAGTTTCAGCAACCGATTGCTGCTGAGGGTCATTGCCATCACGCATGGTCGTTGCCCGTTGAAGAAGGGAAATGCCGTAGTTGTTGTAGACTTCAGGGTTGGTCGGCATGCTCGCCGCCATCTTTTGAAACGCACGAGCGGCCCCAGACCAGTCATTTCCTTGCAGCGCGGTGAAGCCTTGCTGAAGCGCCGTCTGCATCTCAACCGATTGCCCGACGTCCACGCCCATGGCTTGAACTGGATGCAGTTGAAGTTTAATCGAAGGTTGCGGCACCGACACTGGCGAGGCTTCAAGCGGCGAATAGAACACGGCTGCAGGTGAATCCGAAGTATGGTCGTACACCACCACATCCTCGTCAAGCGAGGCATACTCCATTTCAACCACGACCTCGTCCTGTCCGTAGATTTGTTCATAGTCGGGAATTTGTGCATCGATTTTCCAATAATCTGGCACTTCAGGGTCCTCTTCTACAGGTGCTTGCACGATGAGGCGAGCGGAGGTAAGGCGAACGGGTTCGGTCGACATCACCTCCGCCTGCGGTGCAGGGGCAGGAAGTACGGCAGACGGATGCAAACCCGATACATCGGGAAGTTCTGGCACCTCAGGAAGTTCTGATGTTTCCTGGACCACGGGAACAGGTGTTGGTTGCAAGGGTTCGGGAGCGGGTTCCTCGTGCACAGGAGGCTCCTCAGGCACCTCCACGACGGGCTCAGGAACAGACGAAGCCTGCGGAGGAGGAGAAGACTCGGGCAGAGGTGCTGGAGAGGGTTCGGAAGGTGCAGTGGGTTCGGTTGATGTGGACACCTGGGCGGTGTTGTTGGCATCGAATGGAATGCCTGATGCAAAACTTCCTATGCCAAACGGGAGGCGAGAGTCGTACACGTTTGATTCACCTTGAAATCCAAACGGAAGGCTGCCCGTTGGCGTTGAGGGGCCGGACGGTTCCTCTTCGGGTTCTTCTTCAGGAGGCTCCATGCCCTCAAGGTCGTACCAAGCTGCGGCAGCATCGTCCAAGCCAGGCACCTCGGTGGGAAGCACTTCATCGCCCAGGTTTTCCTTGGTAAGGTCCGTGCGAAGTTGACTCCCACATGCGGGGCAAGCGGTGCCACCCAGCGAAAGGAGACCACAGATTTGGCACTCAAACATGAACCTGCCTCGTGCAACCGTTGCGGCGAGGGGACTTGAATTCAACGCTCGTCTGCGCCTTCACTCTTCTTCGCCACGGATGATGCCAACAACGATGCTCTTGGCCTGTACGACCTTTTCCTCAATGCCGGCCATCTCATCGTCCACGAGAGCCTCGGCGAAGGACTTCCCCTTGCTACGACCCCGTGCGAGTTGTCCGATGATGCTGAGAAGCGTGATACCGACGAGGATGAGTTTGACGTAGGTGCCGTTGTCTTCTCCACCAACGATGAACACAAGCAGCATGTAGAGCGAGACGATGAACGTGGTGAGAATCATCACGGGGAATCCAGCCTTGAAGAATTCATTGAACGAAATTGGATAACCCGCTTCCTCTGACATACCTGCTGTTACGACGTTGGCAGATGCCCCAATGAGCGTACCGTTTCCGCCAAGACAGGCTCCAAAGGCGAGCGCCCAGATCAAGGGCCCGAGCAAATAGTCCCCGAGATTGTCGGCGATTTGCAACACGATAGGAATCATGGTGGCTGTGTAAGGAATGTTATCGATGAAGGCCGAAGCGACGGCTGAGACCCAAAGCACAATCAAAATGGCTGCGGCGAGACGAACCGTTTGACCGTCGCCAGTATCGCTACCGAAGAAAGCAATGGCACGCTCCACATACTCTCCAATGAAGGCGATAACGCCCATGTATTGGAGGGAGTGGACAAGGACAAACAGACCCGCAAAGAAGAGGAGTGTGGTCCATTCAACGTGGTGAAGAGGTTCCTCAAGCTCGTGCCGGTCGGTGGCCAAGAGCATGATGACGGCGCCTACCAGTGCAATCCATGATACGGCAATGTGCGTGATGGGATGCAGGAAGAAGTTCAAGATGACGAGAATAAGGATGAAGCCAGCGACCTTGAGCATGGCAGGGTCCTTGATCCCATATTTCGCTTCAAGTTCGGCGACATCTCGGACGCGAGTACCTGAAAATTCGTCAGCGTAGAACCACTTCAGCAGCATGAAACTTGGGACGATGCACATCAAGATACCCGGACCCATTTCAATGATGAAATCGTTGAACGTGACGCCATATTCAGACATGTATGCGTACTTCCCACCCTCCGCTGCGGCGATTTTATCGGGAGACAGTCCGGAGCCGATCATAATGTTCGGCGGGTCTCCAATCATGGTAGCAGCTCCACCGATGTTGGAAAACAGGACCTCTGAAATCAACAGCGGTATCGGCTTGATGTCCAGAACCTTAGCGAGTTGGATGGTCACCGGCGTGAGCAGCAGCATCGTCGTAACATTGTCCAAAAAGGCCGAAAGAACGGCGGTCACGGAACACAAAATCACCACGAGCGTCCAAATGGAGCCACCGCTTTTCTTGTAGGAAAGAACTGCGAAGTACTCGAACACGCCCGTATTGGAGAGCACACCCACCATGACCATCATACCGAGCAACAAACCAATGGTCTCCCAGTCAATCATCGTGGTGACTTCCGCCAGTGTGAAGGTATCACCCGTGTCGTAGTAGTTGAGCGCCAGCATGGCAACGATGCCACCAACAGCGGCGGCTAGCGTCCGGTGAACGGTTTCAAAAATAATCAGAACATACACGGCAAGAAGGATGGCAAGACCGACATAAACGGCCTGAGTTTCAAGGCCGTCCTTGATGTTGACATCCAAACCTATACCGCCACCACCGCCGGCACGAGATGGATTAACGAACATCATGGCTCCAATGAATAACAACAAGCCAAAGGAAATCTGACGGCTTCGATTGGTGAAAAGATGGTTGTTCAAACTGGTGCCTCCAAGGAAATCTAACTGAATTCACTCTTTGACCCTTTGCTTTCAAAATGATTAGGGACGCCACAAAACACAGATATTCCCCCGCTGCAACACGAGTTCGGAACCCGTATTCTCAGCAAGGTACGACCACACTTCAGAACGCTGCTCACGTTCAAACAATCCCTTGTTGACCTTGATTTTGACCAATGCACGGGAATGAAGTTGCTGGCGAATTTCTTCAATCACCGTTTCGGTGAGACCGGCCTTGCCAACCCTCACGCTGGCTCGAAAATCACGAGACTTCGCCTGGCGCATGATGTGATTGGGCACCTCGCGCAAACTCAGACCTCCCTACGAATCTGGCGGTGGTGTTTGGGGCCTCCACCAAAACGACGAACAGTACCGCATTTTAGACAGGTTTTGATTCGCTGGCCGCCCCTGATGCGAACACGGAAACGATTGGAATGAACGTGATGCGACCAACACTTCCGGCACACCGTATCCTTCGACTCACCCGTGAGAGGGAGCCGGTGCCGACGTGAGGTTTTCACCAAATGAACGGCAGCCGCATCGAGGACGGCTGGTGAATGGTGTTTGGGTTGACGAAGAAGATTGGTCAGATGCTCTTGGGCCCGCAAACCTGCTGCACGGCGTTGTGCCTTTTGTGAAGCACGACCTCTCCGTTTTCGAGGCAAAGGCACACCTCAGTTGAGAACAGAAAGAAGGTCTTGTGTGATGTCATCAATCGCACGGTCCCCGTTGACTCGGTGGAAAAGACCGCGCTCTTCGTACCACGCTGCGAGGGGTGCGGTTTGCTCGTGATAGGCCCCCAACCGATTCAATACCGTGCCTTCGTTATCGTCCGCTCGCCGCTTCTCCTGATACTGTCCGCAGGAACAGCCCGTCTCTGGGACGGGGTTGAACGTGTCATGATACACTGCGCCGCAGGTCCCGCACGTGGAACGTCCGCAAATCCGCTCAACGATGCGTTCATCGGGCACCTCAATGGCGAGAACATGGCTGATGTCGGTCAATTGACTCAAGGCTTCAGCCTGTGGAATCGTCCGAGGAAATCCGTCAAACATAACACCGTTTGCGGCATCGGATGCTTGAATTCGGTCCTCAATCAGGGCGAGAATGACGGCGTCGGGTACCAATTCCCCACGATCCATGTAGCCCTTCGCCTCCATCCCAACGTCGGTACCTGCTTTGACTGCGGCACGGAGCATATCACCGGTGGAAACCTGGGGCAGACCCGTATGCTCCATGATTCGATGTGCTTGTGTTCCTTTCCCCGCTCCAGGCGGTCCAAACAAAACGATGCTGCCCATGAGCACGGGAAGACATTCTCCCTTTCAACCTTGATGAATCAACCTTGGCGCTTGAGCCACTCGTGGCCATAGTGTTGCCATTGCTCCATGGTCCATCCTGCTGGAAGGCCACCGGGTGGTAAAGGTGGACCCACCTGAACCGTTGGTGTCGGCAGGGGCGTAGGTGTAGGTTGCGGGACCGGTACTGGAAGCGCTGGAAGGGTTTTGCCCGGTGCAGGAGGCATACCTGCAGGAGGCATGCCCAGCGGAACGGCAGCAGGAGGCATACCCGTTGGCGGTAGGCCCTGAGGCACTGGAGCTGGCATGGACGGGAGATCCATGGATTGCATGATGGCTTTGGCAATCTCTTCGTCACTTACTTCCCCGCTGGTCAGTTCATCCACAGCGTTTCCAAGGTCGAGGGCTTCATCCCTCCGTTCCCCCAGCAGGTCAGGGTTGCCGTGGGTGTTTGGAGCCACCAAAGATGCACCATCGTCGCTAAGTTCGCCCGATTTTTTCATCCGTCGAGCCAGGACCATGCCACCAACAAGGAGGGCAAGAACGAGTGCACCGCTCACAGCAGGAGGTAGGATACTGAACAGGCCAGTTGAACCGGTGGCGATTTCGACACTTGCATCCAATTCAAGTGAAGACGTCACACCGTCTTGCGCAGTGAAATTGAGCACAAAGCGAGCAGCCCCCCGCTCCACATTCTCTGAAGGCGTGAGTGTTGCGACGATATCGATGGTCTCGCCTACTGCCAGGTTGCTCACACTCACAGGTTCCAGAACAATGGACCAGTCGTCTCGTACAACACCGTCTTTATCCAACAGGACTCCCGAGAGTTCACCGTTGAGCGGCGTATTGCCGTCGTTTCGGAGAACAAAGGTTTCACTGCGTCCGTCCTCTCGGGAGATACCCTGCAGGATACCTTCGCCTTCATCCGCAGCGGTAATGTTGCCGTAAAGCGAGGCGAGAACACCGATGGTCACCGATTCGGTAGCCTCCACGTACCGGTCGTTGTTGGAAGCGTTGACCCGGATAAGGATCTCAAAGGCGTTGTCGGAAACAGCGGCTTGTGGAGGGGGGACCAGACCAAATCGAACGACCTTTTCTTCCCGAGGCTCAAGATACACCGACGGATTTGCAAATCCGACGGACCATCCGTCGGGTGCCAATCCGTGTGTCCAAGCGAGGGTCAAGTCGGTGTTTCCGGTGTTCTTTACGACGAATTCTCCGTAAGAAAATGCATCCGAAATCACGGTGTCAATGTGGTTTCCGGAGGGGGGAGTGAGCGAAACGCCGAGTTCATCTTTCACCACGAGCGTCGTGATATTTTGACGGAAATTCGAAAGCGAACGCTCTGTACGGATGGTGAAGCCGTTGCTGTCTCCTTCCTCAGCCGTCAACGGCACTCCGAAGATGAATCGCACATTGGTGGACTGACCCGGGCCGAGCGTCAGCGAAACTCTTCGAGAGTCTTGGTCGTCCCCGTGCGAGACTTGAATCGCCCACTGTGGGTTGTCAGGAAGGACAGATACATCGAGATCAATGCCAATGTTGCCCGTGTTCTCAACCGTCATGTTCAGGTGCACTTGCTGTCCGCTATCAACTGCGATATCTTGCGCAAGTTGATTTGGACCCACAGGCCCGTTATCGTCGTTAAGGTGGACGTCAAAGGACTCCTGTGGAAGCACGGTAATGATGACACTCTCTGTGAAATTCATCAGCGGGTCCGTGAGCGAGGTCACGTAGCAGGTGACGGTGTCCGTGTCGCCTGCAGATGGGACGCCTTCTGCGACCAGGGGGACGAAGACACGAATGGACATCGGGAGGTATTCCAGAATGTTGAGCGGCTCGAAGTCCAACTGTGATGAGTTCGATGAACCGAGCATCACCTGCCAACGTTGGTCTGATAGACAGTCAATGCTGTACTGCGCCGGTGCGTTTCCGGTGTTTCTCACGGAGATTGAAAACACCGAGGATTGACCAGGTATCGCCTCAAGCCCAGTGGTGCCGGCCGCGACCACTTGCACTTGGTCCAACTGCTCCACTTCGATGGTGATGCGTTGGGTGTGAGCCACCGTTGGTTGGTACTCGTAGCGTGCTGTCAATTCAAGCACGTAGGTTCCTGCCCTGACGTACCTGGGGTTGTTTGGGTCGGTCGTCAAATCAGCGTCAATGTCCTCAAGGCGCAAATTGATTGATTTATTGGCCGATTCTGTCCCCTGAGCTGTCAGCGTAAAGGTGGTCGTTTCGTTGAACGTTCGCGTCCACATGTCGGGACTGGGCAGGAAGAAATCCTCTCGACCCTCAACGGGAATCTGAACCATGGTGGCGGAGAGCGTCACCGACTGATTTCCCGTTCCCTCGTGAAGGACAGAAAGGGGGAGGTCAATGCCTGATTCGTTGCGAACATCAAGGGTCATCATCGCATTGGCTGCACGTTGCTCAGCCGTTTCGGGAAGGCTTCCGTCTTCGTTTTCAACCACGACGCGAACACCGAGCGCCATGACCTCAATGTCCTCGACCCAGATGTTGTTGTCCGTGCCCGTCGTGCCGTCGTTCATTTCTGAAACGCTGTTGCTGGTGTCAACAGCCAAGCGAAGCGAATGCAGACCGGTTGTCGTAAATTGGTGGAAAATGGTGTATGAGTCAATCATCCCCGGAGCGAGGGCGGGTCGAGTGGCCGTGGCGAGCGTGGTTTGTGCGGTTGTGTCCTCGAGGCGAATATCGAAGGAGGGGGTCGTGCTGGTTCCTTGATTGACCCATGCAAGCCGAATGGAAATCAAATCGTCCTTCAGTGGGTTCTCAGAGGAAACCACGATGCTGCCGTCAAACACCGCCAAATCAGGTTGAGGTGTAGCTGTTGCAACGGCGCTCATCACCAACGCGAAATCTTGGTTTGTTCCCCCTCTGTGAAGGACCTTGACCACCCATTCGCCTGTTCCGGCACTCAGGGTGCCGGGGGCGATGCGAATTCGCTCAACATTGTTGATGTCATCGGCTGTGCCGCCCACAGTAGAGTCAACGGAAAACCCTTGAGAAAAATCATTGCCGAGCCACTCATTTCCATTCCCGTCCATCAAAATGAGGTCAAGGTTGTTGACCAGTCGGGCCTGTGTTTGGGCGGCGTTCGCACTACCTGGTTCATCCGTCCATGTCAGCGTGAGGTCCATTCCGTGCGAGGGGTCAATGGAAAATGAATAGAGCAAGCCAAACCCAGGAGCGAGGATTTTTCGGTCGTCGAAGAACGTATCTAGAGCGGTTGTGCCGTCCATTGGGAGGACGGTTCGTTCCAAGTCGACTTCACCCCAGCCCTCGGCGGCGTTGGGAATGTCAGGGGTGCCCAAGTCTCGAGCACCGTTGATCATCGCCGCCTTGACCAGTGCACTCGATGGCGCCGAAACACCGGCTTGTTCACGAATAAATTCCCTGGTCAAACTTGCCACACCTGAAGCGATGGCGGTGGCCTGAGACGTTCCGCTCAGCGACATGTAGTAGGCGTTGCCATCGGCGTGCGACCCGCTCAAGCACGAGGGGCCTGCAGGGTTTTTGGCTTCCTCCGCTAAACCGGAGCAAATACCGACGCCGGGTGCTACCAAATCTGGCTTGATTCGGCCGTCCAAACTCGGCCCGAGCGAAGAGAAATTCACCACGGCGCCAGCTGCAGGTGTACCTGAGGCACCTGTGGTTGAGGCGCCAATGGCAATGACGTTCTTGGCCGTGGCGGGAGAGGAGACTTGCGAAGCCCCCGATGTACCTCGGTCACCCACCGAGAAGACAGGCGTCAAATCCTTCCTGTCGTGAACGAAAGTGTCAACCGACCGTGCATCGGCGGTGTATTGACCGTAATTTCCGTTCAAACCCCAAGCATTCACCGAGAGACGAGCCGTCATTTGTTCGGCGTCCCGAAGCATATCGTAGATGGAGCCGATTCGACCGAACGTGCCGGTGGGATCGTGCTCGAGAGCGTACATGACCAACGTGGCTGAGGGTGCAACACCCCGTGCACCTGCATCGCCGGTGCCGTTGCCAAGGACTGAGACGGCAATGTGAGTTCCGTGCCCGCTGTTGCTGTCTGCAGGGGAGGGGTCAAGGCCGAACTGAGTGTACGTGGCTGCAACACGCCCTGTCAAATCGGGATGGTTTTGGTCAAGGCCCGTATCGGCAATAGCGATCATTTCGCCCGACCCATCGAGGGTAAAGGTCGCGTTGTTGGCAACGTTTTGAACCCCAGCAATTGACCACGCCAGCGCGTTGTGAACGCGCAACTCCGAGGTTGGTTCGGTCCACAGCACACGACCGTCGTGAGCGAGGTGGAGAACCAGAGAACGAGCGGTAGACGGTTCAACAATCGCATGGCACATCCATGCGTCGCAGGAAGCCTCGGCTGCGCCGTAGTGCACGAGGTCGGTAGCAAGTTGTGCATATCCACCGACGCCCAAATCCGACGTTGGTAGAACTGCCAAGGCTTGAGCGTGGGCGGGTTGCGTGAGGAGTGATGGCTCAAGGCGCCATCCGGGTTGGTGTTGGCCGACCCAGCGAACCCGCTCATCTGATTGCAAATCCTCCAGACTCGTCTGTCCGTCTGCCGGCAGACGCACAAGCCATGCCTCGTCGTAAAGGAGATCGAGGACGGTCAATTCGTACTTTTCGGCGAGTTGCTCGAACATCGTACCGTCTCGTAGATGCATTTGCACAATGGCCATTCCTGTGTGGGCCGCATCGTTGGTGCGGACGAAGTCCACGTCAAGTTCCGGACCTTCACCCAAGAGCGGGTCAAAGCTTCCAGCGGCCAGATGAATGGTACCGGAGGATGGATTCAACGAGGTTGACACCAACGAGGCTTCAGGCATGGCATTCCAGTGAGAAGCCGCAAGTTCAAGTCGTTCAGCCTCTGTCAGTTCATCCAGAGCCGCCGTGGGTTCCCACGTGGGCTGGAGGGGTGCTTCCTTCGTTGCGTTGACGGCCGTTGAGAGCGGTGCCGACACCATCAGAAAAAGAACGAGCATAAGCGAAGCCCGTGAAAGCATGAACCTCGGACTCGCAAACCGCTTTTGAAGGAACCTCTTCGCTGTGTTGCTGAGGCCATGTTGAGACTCACAAACCGTTGTAGGCAGAAATGGCCGCATCGGTTTTTGCAACGGAGGCTCTCCAGTCTTTTTCTGTACCCATCAGGGCGCGAATCGCATCGACATTTTCTGGAATCACATCGGATTCCTGGTGAATGGCCTGGAAGTAGTAGAGCGTGTTTCCATCGAGCTTCACGCCGTCTTCCCAAACAAAAATCTCGTGAAGGTCGCCCCACTTTCGCCCGATATCTCGTGCATATTCCATGACCTCAGCCGTGGTGGTGATGTTGGTTTCTCCACCGTTCATGATGATAATTCGGGGGTTGTTTCTCCACATCTGAAGCACGCTCTCCGTTGTCAGACCGTGCCCTTCGGGCAGGAACGCCACGATGGAATGGCAATGCATCAGTGTGGTCGGAACCGCCACGGCCATTGAGTTGATGTCAATTTCAGGTTTGACCGTCATCACGTCGGGTCCGTGATGAGAGGGGACTTTGAGCACAGGCTTGATGGCGTTGATGGGGCCTTTCTTGGAATCGCCCGGGTCTGCTGCGCGCCGAATCATGGTGCACTCGACCTTGAGGGAGCCACAATGTTCGTACAACGGCACCAACGTACGGGACAGGCCCGTGGTGTTGCACGAGACGACTCGGGTTCCGGCAGCGTTCATGTTTGCTTCGTGGTTGGCGGACGAGGTGTACGACATCCCGGCCATGTCGTGCTTCTCGCCACCTTGGAAAATGTACTTCACACCAGCGTTCACGTAGGCTTCTTTATTTGCAGCGCCCACCTTACCAGGGGAACAATCGACCACAACATCCGCTACCGCAAGGAGGTCATCAAGGCCGCCGTGGCAAGTGTAGCCGGCAGGTTCGAAGGCGGCGATTTTTTCTGCGTCGTTGTAGGTGCAATACAGCGGATAGCCTTTGCGAACAGCGAGGTCGCAGCCAAAGGAAGGACGGGTTTTGGTGACGCCGATGATCTCCATGTCATCCTGCGCATCAACCGCATCAGCAACACGCTTTCCGATGGTCCCATACCCGTTGATAGCGACTTTGATGGTCATGTCCTTCTCCATGCTTTGCTCTTGAAGGCCGTCAATAAAGACTTCTTCAACCCACGCAGCGCCCGTACCATCGAAAACGAATGGCGGTGAGATTGTGAACAGCAGTCTATTTGTGGGGGAGACACGACCAAGGTCCATGGCGGATGTTTCCGAGGTCGTCGTACGCTCGATGAACATCAACGAAAAATTGGGCCCACGACTGATTGCTGCTGCGGAACAAAATGCAATTCTCCGTATCGGATGGACAAACGCTGGTGACCCGGTACCAAAAGACGGTGAACTCGGACTTTGTCCTGCGCTTCCCGAAGGCGCCCGTTTGCGAGCCCTCGGCGTGCTTGGTTCCTGGGTTGCCGCATTCGGAAAAGGTGGTTCGTTTACGCTGCAAGGGGATGCAGGAAGTTTTCTTGGCGCCGCTAATCAAGGGACAACCATCGTTTGTGAGCGCATGGCGGGACATTTTACCGGTTTCATGATGCAAGCCGGTTCCATCACCGTGCTGGACGGATGCGGCGATGATGCAGGTGCGGAAATGGGCGGCGGCCATGTCATCATCCGAGGTGCCGCTGGCGCCCGTGTTGGTGGAGGAATGACCGGAGGACTCATCGTCGTCCATGGTGATGTCGGAAACGACCCCGGGGCAGGAATGACCGGAGGACGAATCGTTGTGAACGGACGATGCCCTGCCCCGCCTCCTGGCGTACAACTGAGGCCCCTCACAAAGAAGGAACTCACCGAAATCAACGGACTCATCGAAGACGAAAACATGCACGTGCCGTCCGATGCCGTGTGCTTGACAACTCAAGAAGGGCTTCAAATTGAACAAACAGGATTTTCGGTCTCCTCAGATGACCTATCCAACATCGGTTTGACCAGCGAAGAGCCCCAACTTCGGGACTATGAAACGGTTGACACGGTCGCCTTGGTTGGCTTGGCAGAAGATGTCCAATCCCTCGCACTTCCGCTCCCCCTTCTCGCCTGTCTCGAATCAGGTGCAACCATGGAGGCTTCCAAAACCCACACAGATGCTGTTCATGCCGTCCTCAATCGCCACCCTGCCATGGTGTTCAAGGAACCGCGAGCTGTTGACATCCTCATGGTCAGCAGGGACAACTTACTCACTGTTGCCGATGCCTTGGAATCTGCCGGAGGCTTCGCTATCGACCTCCAGGGATTGCCACCCTTGAATGCTGAACAACTTGACGGACTTTTGGTGGCTGTCCGATCCATGTCCAAGCCCAATGTCCCCGCCGTTCTCGTAGAATCCATCAGCCGAGTCCAAGCCCTTCACGCCAGAGCGAGTTATCACGCCATTGACCTCGCCATGGCCCGAATTGAAGACGGTTCTGGCATCTCTGAGGCCGCAGCACTTCCCATGACGGGACGTTCAAAGAAAGAACACATTACTGATGGACGAACCCAAACAGGATTTTTGTTGGGTTTCGCAGCCAGTGGACACGATTTGGCCGTCTTGATGGCTACCGGTGTCGAGATTGTGAGTTGTGCCGCACCCATGGCAGATACCGAAGACATCGCTTATTGGTTGCAAGGCACCCAAGAAGACCTCGCCAACGAACTTCGACGCATTGGGGTCAAGAGCATTGACATGCTTGAGCGAAAGCATCTCCGCGCCCTCAACCACGAAACCGCAGCTGTTAGCGGACTCCGGCTCGCCGGCTACGAACGCCCACTCCCCCACTGGTTTGCGAGGTGATGAGACGTGCCCACCATTTCCGTCCCCCAATCCCTCCTCCGTTTTCTCATGGAGCAACGAGGATTTGAGCACAATGTGGCTCAAGTCAACGACCAACTTCCACTGCTCGGAACGGACATTGATGGGTGCACAGAAGAACAGTTGGACATCGAAATTTTCCCGGACCGCCCTGACCTTCTCAGCGGTGAAACCTTAGCCGTAGCCATGGCTAATTTTCTCCATGGTGCACCCGCCAAACCCATGCTTGATATTGAAACAAGTGACATCACAATGGACGTAGATGCCAGCCTAAAGACCATCCGTCCCGTTATCTACGGCGCTGTGGTCAAAGGCGTCTCATTGCCCGATAACGACGAAGAGATTGAACGCTTCATCAAGGGACTCATGGACCATCAAGAGAAACTTCACTTTGCTCTTGGCCGAGGACGTCGGAGAGCCTCCATTGGTGTACACGACCTTGGGAAACTCGCACCACCCTTCAGGGTACGCTCTGTTCCGGCGAGCCACGAATTCATTCCCCTTGCACGTGAAGAAGCCATGTCGATTTCCGACATTCTTGCGCACCACCCAAAGGGTGTTGACTACGCTCATCTCCTCGAAGGAATGGACCGATTTCCGCTCATCGTAGACAGCAACGACGACGTGCTCTCGTTCCCACCCATCATCAACGGCGACCACACGACGGTGACGAACCAAACCCGAGACTTCTTCGTCGATGTCACCGGGTGGGATGAACGTGCTTGCGAGGCATCGCTCATGCTCGTCTGTCTGCAACTTGCCCAGCGGGGTGGAACGATTCACTCCGTGGAAATTTCCACCTGCGACGGGGAAACCATCACCATGCCCGCTGCCGGTGGAAAACAGCACGCAGTTCCCGAAGAATTGGTTCAGCAACTCCTTGGCCGCTCATTTACGGACGATGAACTCCACCTCGCCATCCAAAGAATGGGAGGTCAGTTTGACGGACGACGCAACGCCCCGTCAGATGCCCCCGAACACTCGACTCGCATGGCAACGGCTCGTGCAGGTTCGCACGAGTTGTTGTTCACCATGCCCCGCTGGAGGTTCGACTTGCTGCACCCGGTTGACTTGGTTGAAGAGTTGGCCATCGGCCACGGGTATGAAGACCTCGGAAGCGACCAACCACGAGCTCCGTTGACTGCACGCCCGCGCGATGACCATCACCTTCGACGCCGATTGCGTGAAGCCATGCAGGGTCTGGGCATGATGCAAATCCAATCCCTTACGCTCTCCAACGAAGAAGACCAATTCACGAACATGCGATGGGAGCCAGCACACGAAGTAACCACCATCACCAACCCCATCACGGTTGACCACACCATTCTCCGCCAACACCTCATCCCGGGTCTCGTGAAACTTCTCGCCTCCAATCGACATCACGACCTACCTCAATCCGTTTACGAACTCGGTACCGTCGTGAGAGACCACCGTAACGCCGACCGGTTGGCCTTCATTACGGCGGAACGAAGCGGTGGATTTGCTGCGGTACGAGGGCGCATTCAGGCGCTTTGCAACGACCTTGGTGTTGCGACTTGGGAGGCTGAACCACTTTCACAAGGTGAAGGCCCCTGGCTTGCAGGCCGTGGTGCAAAATTGATCATCAACGAACAGTGGGTCGGATGCTTTGGAGAATTTGATCCTGCCATCACCGACCTCTATGACCTGCGTGTACCACTCAACGGCGCAGAACTTGACGTCAACGCGCTGATGAAAGCCGTTGAAGACCCCGTGTGAGGGTTGCACATGTGCGGTCGCTTTGCCATCGCTACACCGATTCACGAATTGGCGGACACCATGGGCTGTGAGCCCCTTTCCGACCTTACGCCGTTTGAAGCTTCGTGGAACGTCGCACCTCAAACATTGGTTCCTGTCGGAACAGAAGTGGGCGTTCATGGAGAAATCAACGTGCCTCGCCACTTTCGTCTCATGCAGTGGGGATTTCGCCCCTCGTGGTCCAAAGCCTCGAACAGAGAACCCATCAATGCTCGAAGTGAAACCATGCACGAAAAGCCGATGTTCCGCAATGCCGCAAAACACCGCAGGGGCTTTGTCCCGGCTGATGGTTGGTATGAATGGATGACCACACCTCAAGGGAAGGCTCCATGGTTTCATCAGCGAATGGACACCCAACCGACGATGCTGGCCGTGTTGTGGGAAACATGGGCAAGCGGTGACGCTCATTTGGAATCGTGTGTTGTCCTTACACAACCGGCCAACGAAGATTGCCAAGAAGTGCACAACCGGATGCCGGTGCTTCTCGACCACAGTACGCTGTCGGATTGGCTCTCCAGCGGAAGGCTTCCGCCTGTTCCACCGCTGGGTGCCATCGACCGCCACCCCGTTTCCCGAGACGTGAACAGTGTTAACAACAATCATCGGGGGTTGATGCAACCGCTGCCTCGTTTATTCGATCACGAATACGGTGCGTAGGTTCCATCGGCATTCTTTGTATGAGCCACAGGGTCAAACGAGCCGTCTGCGTGTTGTTTGTAGTGGTAGCCGTCCGTGTGATGTACCCACGTAAACTCAGGTCCCTCCTCTTGGGGAGTGGACGAGGAAGCCGAATCGACCGACGAGGAGGTTGAGACCTCTTGCTTCGCCGCCGATTCTGAGGTAACTCCATCGTAATGAACGGACTGGTCAGAGGCCGCCGTCACTTCACTTGAGCCACCTCCGAACAGTGCCAAAGCGTCTTTGTAAGCTCCCGAATCAGTTTCAACTTGTGTCCGAGCGTTGGGGTCTTCCCCCCGCTTGTAGACCACAGCCGCTGGAGGTGTTTCCTCCACTTGGGCCACAGGTTCCTTTTTCTTGAACGGCCAGAATGGTGGCATGGACCTCCCATCGGCAATCTGTTCAAGAATCCACCGACCCGTTCGTGTTCAACGAAGGGAGTGATTCATAGAGGAGATGCACAAGGAAACAGCATGCGGTGGGCGTTCCTCTGTACGCTCATGCTCACTCATCTCTTTCTCCCACTATGTCTGGCTTCACAGACCGTTGAGGCTCGTTCAGGTGAGTGGTTGGAATACACCGCTTCGAACGACATCTATGTTCATCAAAACGAAACTGCAAGCGCCTATATCACGGTTCAGAACAAGGCGACGGAAAATCAAGCTTTTACCGTCACGGCCATTGACATCCCGGCTCCGTTGAGTGTGGTTGGCTTACCAAGCACTGAACTTTTGGTGCCCAACCACCTCAAACAAATGGCGTTTGGTATTCGTGCACCAACAGGAGCCGAATATCAAAACCTGACCGCCACCTTTTCCATCACGAGCGACCTTGATGCATCCATCAACGAGACCGTGACGATGGATGTGTTCATCGTTCCCCGTTCCAACCTGACGTTCGGCGTGGATGACTTTGCAACCTTCACCGTCGATGAGTTGGTGCGCACAGCCGTTGCCGTGAACCTCTCCAACAACGCCTCCTTCACCGACGAGGTCACCTTCAACCTCTACACAGCGTCCGCGTGGGCTTGGGGGTGGAGCATGCCAAACACCAGCGGTGAAGAGGCCTATGTAACCATGGCACCTGACACCCTAACCTACGTCTATTTCTGGGTTGACGTCCCTGCAATCATCGATGGAATGCCGCTTGCAGAAACGGGACCACGGTTCACGCTCTCGGCCGTATCTGGTTTGGACAAAGCGGCCACGACATGGAGTTTTGACCTTCTCATGAACGAAAAGAAAAACCTCAGCATCGATGCACTTGAACCCTCCATCCAGGTTGCACCAAACCAAGACGGGCGAGCGACGGCTGTCGTTCGGAATGTGGGGAATACGCCCAATACGCTCAACATCACCTTGCAGGGCATTACTGCCGAAGGCTCACCTCTTGAAGGTGTAGAGGCCTCCGACCGCTTCAACAACAGTGGCTGGGTCGTGGCCCTCTTTGGCGGACTTGAAGACGTCATTCTCCAGCCCAACGAATCCCGTGTTATCGAGATTGGATTCCAGGCGCCAAATGAATTCCAAGGTGAGATGCATGTGGAATTACGGGTTTTTGCGACCGGGGCGCAAAGCATTGTCCGCACGGCCAGAACCGTCGCAACCATCGATCGAATCTCATCGGGAACGCTCTCGTTTGAGGCAACGGGCTGCCAGTCCATCCTTCCGAACCAAACGTGCAATGTTTCCCTGAGCGTGGAGAATACGGGAAATTCATACAACACGTTCATGTTGCGTGACGGCGGAACCACCGACGGATTTGGCCTCTCGCTACCCCCTGAGGGGCTCTTATTGCAACCAAACCAACTCAAAACATTCTCACTTGCCACCGTTCGCAGCGCAGCAAATGCGATGGCATTTACACTCGGAACATCAAGGATTGAACTGTTGGACGATACCGGTACATCCGTTGATGAGGTCGCTGTCCCGCTCAAGGTGGCACCTGAAATCATGTGGACGTTCAGAAACGTCGAGGAACAAGTCAACGCAAAAGGCCGCCTTTCTATTGCCATGGAAGTTCGTAATGATGGCAACGCCGTCGACGGTTTGATTGTTCAACTGCAATCCAGTCATGCGGTTGATATGGGCTTTATTCCACCCGACATTGCCGTCTATGAGGAGGGAATAGAATTTCCCCGTTCGTTTGAAATCAACGATATCCCGCTGAATTCAAATTTCACCATTCGGGCGTGGGTTCAGCTACCACAAGACCAGACCAGTAATGGAACGGTCTACATCAACACCACGATTCGCTCGAGGTTCGCTCCTGAACTGCCGTTCGTTCATACGAGCACGGGGGACTACCTTGGCGTTCAATGGCAACCCCAGCCAGAGGAAAATGCCGGCATTGATTGGGCGGGTATGGCGGATACTGCCGTTCTCTATGTTCAAGCCTGGTGGGGCGTGGTTGCGAGCATTCTCTTCGCTGGCGTCATCCTCTACAAAGCGGTCATTGACCGAGAACGACGACTTGAACAAAAGAACACGCTGCCCTACCAAGAGACGGAGCACTCAGCCAATGATTGGTTGAGCAACTACCAAACAGAGTCATCAGCAGCCGAAGAGCCTCCACCCGTTGAGGAATCGGTTGCTGTCCCAAAAGCGGCCTATGAGGCGATGTTTCGACAGCAACACGGGTCTTCTGAACCCCAAGTTCAAACCGTCGATTCATCACTGGTTAACGCTGCAAACGATGTTCTCGGGTCACGTTCCGATGTTTCACCACCGCAGGACAACACACGGATGATGTTGGACAACAACGTGCAGGCCTTCGACGAGACATTGCTGATGTCCGAACCTGAGACCGCGCCGACGGCCAGGAAGAACACCGATACTGAACCCATTGACGACTTGGAGTTTTGAGGTGGGCATGTGTTGGTAGGTATCGATGAGGCGGGCCGAGGCCCTGTCCTTGGTCCGTTGGTCATTGGTATCTGTTGTGTTCCTGTGGAAGCAGAGGCCCTCCTCATCAATGCTGGTGTAAAGGACTCAAAAGACCTCAGTCCGGCAAAACGCCGAGACCTTGAGACATGGTTCAACGACCAATGTGAATCGTCGGATTGGTTTGGTGCCACGGTCACCCTGTCGGCAGAAACCATTGACCTCGCACTCCAACAACAGGGGTTAAATTGGCTTGAAGTTGATGGGTTTCAACAGGCCATTCAAGCACTTCCGCACAAGGAAGGGTTGCAAATTTTTGCCGATGCCTGCGACGTAAATGCGGAGCGCTTTACCCAGCGCATTACCAACGGATTGAACGCATGGCCATGGCCTGCGACGACGATGGTCTCAGAGCACAAGGCGGATAACCGATATCCGGTTGTGGCGATGGCAAGTATCCTTGCGAAGGAAGAGCGGGACCGTGCCATTCGCACGATGAGTGAACGTCTTGGATTCGATGTCGGCTCCGGTTACCCGAGCGATCCAACAACCAAATCATGCCTCTCAGCGTTGATACAACAATCCGGAATTGATGCCGACGTGCGTTGGGGTTGGGCAACCGTCGAGCGATTGTGGAAACAACAACGCCAAGGTGATGTTCCTGTTCGAGGAAAAACCCGTACCGTTCAACGCCAACTCTTCCAACAAGATGAAACACGCATTTCTTGAAGGGGCATCGTTTGGTTGGTTTGAGCGACATGACGTGGAGTCCCGATGATGAGACATTGAACCTCATCAATCATGTTGCGTTGCAAAACGCGTTGGAATACGAGGGAAAGGCAGCCGTTGGTTCGGTCATCGGACGCATTATGGGGATGAGAGAGGACCTCAAGCAGCACGGAAAGTCCGTTACGGGACTCGTTGCAAAGAGCGTGGCCGATGCCAATACGATGGCCGCTGAACAAGGTCTTGATGCGGTTCGCAGTGTTCTCGAACGGGAGGCCCCCCACCTGCTTGAAAAGCGAGAAACAAAAGCTCGGCGGGAAGGGTTGCCCGACCTTGAAAACGCAGAGAACGGAAAGGTCGTGTTGAGGTTTGCACCAAACCCCAACGGTCCCCTTTCCTTTGGGCATGCCCGTGGCTTGGTCATTAACAGCACGTATCGAGAAATGTACGATGGTGAATTCATCCTGCGGTTTGACGACACCGACACCAAGGTAAAACCACCGATGCTCGAAGCGTATGAGCGCATCCAAGAAGAGACGGCATGGCTCATCGGACGCAAACCGGACCGAGTGGTCATTGCCTCGGACCGTATCGACGTGTACTACGAGTATGCAACCCGTATGTTGGAGGGTGGCTTTGGGTATGTTTGTCGGTGTACTGCGGATGAATTCAAAGAACATCGTGTGGCGAAAAGCAATTGCCCCTGCCGAACCCAAACACCTGAAGACAACGCAGTGTTTTGGAAGCGGATGCTGAAAGGCGCTTACAAGCCAGGTGAGGCCGTCGTTCGGGTAAAAACCGACATGACGTTGAAGAATCCAGCGCTCAGGGATTGGCCTGCACTCCGGCTACAAGACACCAACCTTCATCCACACCCTCGCCCAGAAATCGGGTCAACCTACGTGGTGTGGCCACTGCTTGATTTCCAAAGTGCGGTGGAGGATCATTTGCAGGGGGTGACCCACATCATTCGTGGCAAAGATTTGATGGACTCAACCCGTAAGCAGACCCTTCTCTACGAGCACTTTGGTTGGACGTATCCAGAAACCCTGTATTGGGGACGAGTCAAGGTCCACGAATGGGGCGGCTTCTCCACCTCACAAATGCGTGCAGATATCGAGGCGGGAAGATACAGCGATTGGGACGACCCGCGACTTCCAACGCTCGCAGGTTTGCAAAACCGAGGGATTCAAGCCGAGGCTCTGCGAAACTTTTGGCTCGAATTGGGCATCACTCAGAAGGACATCTCCGTGCCGTTGGCGACCCTTTACGCTCACAACACCAAAGTTGTGGATGACAATGCTCCCCGCCTCACTTTTGTTCGCCACCCCGTTTCCTTTGAGCTCCACGGAGAGTATCCGGCTTCAATTGAAATCCCAACCCATCCAAATCATCCACAGATGGGCATTCGCTCGTGGAACATCAGCCATGGGAAAATCTGGCTTGAAGGTGATGATTTAGAGAAGATGGATCTTCGATTGAAGGAATTTGCCGATGTTGGACTGCACGATAGGGAGGCCCATATCGAGAGCATTGAACGCAGCGACAAGCGACCTATTGTGCACTGGTTGCCTCACGACAAGAGCACCGAGTCCATCCTTTCGGGGACCAAAGATAACTCGCATTTCCACATTGAAGGAAGGGTGGAGCAACACAAGTACCCAACGGGCACGATTGTGCAACTCGAGCGCATCGGATACGCCAAGGTCATGGCGGACGGTGGTCTGATGCTTTGCCACGAAGAATTGCTTGAACACTGAAAGCAAGAACCAAAACCCGCAAGCGCCCTCCCAGCATCATGGGAAAGACTGTTTCGGACCTGACGCTTGATGATGAACACATGACGGTGGGCGTGGCCGACACCCTCCAAGAAGCCGCAAAGCGCCTCCTCACCATCGCCGGTGGCATCATGGTCGTTCTTGATGATGACCAACGCGTCAAAGGTGTCATCGGTCAGCGTCAACTCATCAAGGCGTTGAGTGAAGGTGTCGACGCCGCATCAGCAGAATGCCACGAACACATGGAAATGGATTTCATGCAGGTCAAATTGGGGGATGCCCTCAAAACCGTTCTCGCCGACATACGAACTCGAAGTCCTCAAGCGGTCGTCGCCGTGGACGAAAACGATGAATTCGTAGGCTATTTTTCTCCGGGCGATTACCAAGAGGCGGTACAACTCGTTGACAACCTCAAGGGATTGAAGCTCTGATCAAGCCACGAGTTTGATGACGCGTTGGCAGCCTGCACAATTGAAACGGTGAGGTCGCTCATCGGTGGTTACGGCGTTCATCGTTTGGCATGCAGGGCACGGAATCTTAGGGTAATTCGGGCTTGATGATTGCCGCGGCCCGCCAATCAGCCTTGGACTGGCAACGGCGGTCACCAGCCAGATGAGACCAACGGCACCCAAGGCGGTTGCAATGAACACAAGCGGATAGCCAAACATGGTGACCAAAAGCACCAACGGAACGAGGATCAACTCGAGATAGAGGTAGGTGCGACGGCGTGATCGCGTAAGGCGCAGCCCCAGCATGAAGGCTCCGAGCAAACCGACAAGGGTGAGGACGGTCAACGAAAGCGGAGCGTACATGATGTTAGCTGTGGGTAGCGTTGACAGTGCGAAATTCTCGCTTTGGTCAAGACCCTCGCCTTCAAGATGAATGCGATCTCCCCAAGGCATACGTGAAACCGAGAAATCAAATGCCGTGGACTCACGAACGATGCTGTTGCTAAGCGCCGTCAGCGAAGATGAACGAGCATCCAAGGTGAGGGTGTAATCGCTCCACAGAGGAGCCGGCTGGACGACGATGAAATTGCGCAGCAGGTCGATACGCTTTCCGTCCTCAACCAGTTCGGTGGTTGAAAATCGTAGGGTGACTGGATGGTTGATAACGGCAGATTGGCCGTTCAAATCCACCTCGATTTTGAGTTCGTTGAAGGTGCGGAAGTCACCGAGCAACTCTTCCGTATCGAGGCCCAGACCCGCATTCATGTACATGGGTCCAAGGCTGACCATTTGCCGCTCAAACTCTGCAAGTTCGACGTCCTCAACGAACCGACTCACCCGGTCATCATCCGTCACTGGGCCGGCCGAAAAGGCTCGAAGCATCGGGGAAAGCGCGGGATTTTCATCACCAATGTGGTCCATACCCCATCGCATCCAAAACGCCAACTCATCATCGATGGTAATGGTCGTGACCCGTTCAAGCATCAGGCCGCTGTCTTGTGTCGTAAGGGTCATCGAGATGTCAAGAACCATGCTGCTTCCACCACCGTCGGTTCGCAGAGGTTCATCGGGAGGATAGTAGGTGCCCGTCCCCCCTCCTGTGTCAAACGTTTCGACGGTGTAAGTGGTTGAACCCCGCAGTGAAGGTTGGCCTGGCTGGAACTCCAACTCAACTTCAACGTTGATCGTCTCCTCACCCCCGGCGGCTCCCGTCCAGGTCCAAGTGACGCGAACCGTGTCGCCAACGGCTGTTTCGATGGGGTCGCCGGAAACAGGAACACCGTTGACCTTGAGCGTAATGGACTCGGCCATGGCCAACGTTGAGAGCCCCCACGGTGAATCAAGGCGAACAGCAAGATAGACATCGGACCCCTCAACCTCAGGCTCAACCATGTAAATGTCCATCAGCGGAATGGTTGCTTCAAGAGAGGAGTCTTCGGACTCACTTCCCCAAAAGAACTCGAGTTTGGCATCTGCAGCCGGAACGCTGAACAACACGGCTTGAACGGTAAACTCAATCTCAATGTTGGATGAACCACTGGTGGCAAAAGACTCAACATCAATGTCAAAGTTCAGAGAGCCCGTTCCTTGTGCAAGGAATGAAGAGCCTGCTTCAGTTTCGGCACTGAAGCTCTTTGAACCAACACTGACCGTGGCCGTTGCGTTGATTTGTACACCCGCTGCATTCGCAACCTCGTAGTTGATTGAGAACGTCCAGGTTGATGACGGAACGGTGCCTCCCCACGTGTTGGGAAGCAACCAGCGGCCGATGCTTTCTTGAGAAGAAATCGATGTTTCGACCCCCACGCTTTGGGGTTCTTCGCCGAGGTCTGCAGCGAACGGTGTCAAACGCTTATTGGCCTCGCTTCCAATCAAATAGAGTTCAACGGGAGCCGCATCACAGCACACCAGAACATCGTCACCTGTTTCGGCTCGCGCCGTGGAAAGAAACGGTGAAACCACGGTCAACAGGAGGACGGTGGTGAGGAGGAGGGCTTGACGCATTGGTTCTCAAGGCACCCCAAGACTCAATGGCTCATAACTTCAACTCATGACCGTGAGGTCATGGGCGTCAAAGTGCCTTCTCGAGAAGTGCGCCGAGTTCTTTTTCGAACAAGGTAACCAGAGCCTCACCAACTTCACCCTGCAACTCGTCGGGAAGAAGGCGCAGGCCAAGGCGTGTGGCTGCACGGGTTGCTTTCAATTCAGCGTAAATGCTCCGTGCTTTGGAATGGAAGTAGTAGGCCACGGCCTCCTTGATCTCTGCTTTGAGTTCAGGGTCTTCGTCAACTTTGGCACGAATGTGCGTCTTGAGTTCATCCTTGACGAGGTCTTTGAACGCTTCAATGACCAAGTCTTCGGTGGACATCAACTCCTGGAGTTGCGTTTGGAGGCTGCCCGTTAGCAATCGCTCTATCGCCATGACATGCCCACGCACGCCGAGGGTTTGAATCCGTCGCCTAAGGTTCAGCGGTCAGTGAACCCGTTCCAAGCCAACGGTCAAGCAGGGAAGATGCAAACAATTTGGCGTCTTTTTCTGCTTCAGGCCAGGCCTTTTTCACCGTATGAGCCTGGCTTGCGATGTCCGTTTTCTCCTCACCAACGACCATTCTGTGCCACACCAATTCCTCGAGGCGGGGCGTTGAAAGTTCGCTTTCTGTCAGGCATGAAAGAATCAATTCGCTCAACGCAAGGCTTCGCTCATCAACATCCATGGTCGTCCAGACCTTCGAAAGACGTGTCAACTGCCGTTCTGAAAGCCCAGGGAGCATACCGGGGGAAGGAGATTCTACTTCAGGAAGCGGCACGATACGAACACTCCCCTCCTCTTTGAGGTGGTTCAACATCGTGGTGTGAATTGGGTCCATGCTTGTATCCATGGCCCCGCCAAGCCAGAGCCCGAGCGAAAGGTAAGGACGTAATTTACGGACCCGCCGGCCGTTTGGTGCTAAGTACGCTGCGAGGGCGGCCGCTTGGACGACCGTGTCGAGGGCACCCCCCAGCTTTCGGTTTTGTTCGCCCAGTTCTACGCTGGTGGTAAGCGGAACCAGATGGACGTGGGGTTTCTCTTGCAGTTCACTAACCTCCCACGTGGCCTCTTCGGCGTCCACAATGACAGAGAGTCCTGAATCTTCTGTCGTCCACGCAGGCGGAGCGTCCCGAGGAAGGTGGTGACGAGCGGTGAAAAGGCGCCGTCGGTATTTCAGGCCCACATCAAGGCATGCTGCTTCGAGTTGGCCAAGGGCAAGGACACCCTCAAGACTCGCAGGCGCACTGATGTGAACCATTTCGGCTTGCTTGATTCGCTCACCGTGCTTCTCAAGCAATCCAGAGACTTGAGAAAAAATCGGTGAGGAGAACAGGTCTCGCATGGTGAACGAAGACAAGGAACGACGGGTTCCTCATGAAGGTGTTCGTGCGAACGGTTGAATCACTCGACCATCAAGCGGAGTTCATCTCGCTTGTAGCGCCAGTCGCTTGGAAGACGGTTTTCGCCCATGTAGTAGGAAGCAAGACGGCGAATCTTGGATTCGGTGATCTCCAATGCACGCTTGTTGTGAAGATCCTTGTGGTTGCCTGAACCGAGGTGATTGATGATGGCCACGGCTTGGCGCATGAGGTTCATCAAATCCTCAGGGTAGGTCGACGTCAGGTCGTTTTCAGCCAGCACCTGTCCAATGCGCTTGCCGAGAACGAGGCGGACGTTGGGCACGGCATGCTTGTCTCGAAGAATGGTACCGATTTCGGCGGTGGAGTGACCTGCTTTTGCGAGGTCAAGAATGAGGGACTGAACCTCATCTTTGTCGGTGTTGGACCACTCAGGAGCCTCGGAAACGTGAGGTCGGGAGGAGCCACTCTGGCCTTTTCGGGACTTGTACATACGTGCCATATCACACCACCAAGCGGCCTTCCGACTTATCTCCCCTTCTTAATCACTCCGCCAAACGACGGGTTCGCTTTCACTCACGCCTTTTTCTTACGTTGGTGAGATTTTGCGAGCGTTCCGGGGGTGCCTGCCCATTCCCAGCCATGAGCGAGGGCTCGAGCCAAGCCAATGCATGTGCCGTTCTGAATGACACGCACATCATCCCCAGCACGGATGGAGGGGTCGGCCCGCTGAACGAGTTGTGCAAAGACATCGCCCCGCCACGCTACATCGTCCTTCAGGTGGACCTCGCGAAGCGCTCCGTGTTCGTGTAAAACATCGATAGCCGCCCGTGAGAAAGAGAAGCCGTTTCGGTCAATGGACCAAACGGCAATTTGCGTTCCGTTTCGCTCCAATCGCCAGCGTGGAACTTTGCCTTTGACGACGATATCTTCACACCAGGCATCGGTTTGCGTGGTCTTCCTTGCGATGCTTTTGAAGTGCTCCTTCAACCTGAGGTTGTTCTTTTGGTTTCGTAAACCAAACGCATTCGTGGCCTCTTTCACCGCCGTATTCAGCCGCCCAAGGGCATCAAAATGTGTTGCGCCCTGACCTTGTCGAGTGTCAATCACCTCTGTGTCCAGGAAGGTCAAATCATGGTTGGTATGGTTGATGATTCGCTTGTACCCCGTTCGCTCAACCAACGATGTCAACATTCTCTCAACTCTACCGAGTTCGTCAGCCGTCCAGTCTCCTGTCACGGGTACGTCGTAATTTGATGCAGGCCAGACATCTTCGAGATCTCGAGGAACCAGTCCCAGCGGCGAGGTCATCATCACTTCATGACAGCCTGTCGAAGCGATGGCTCGGAGAAACTGTGAGTGGGATTTTGAGAGACGGTAGGGTTTCCTCGCAGAACACGGCAAGAGCACCATCACATCTCGTACCTTCACCGGCGCTTCGTATTCGTTCGTCATGAACCGTTCCCAGTCCAAAACCAACGGGTCAGAAAGGGCGTTGGGTGAAAAACATGGAAACTGCGTTGCGGATGAATGATGTGAGGCCAGATTACCTTGCTGCTCCGACATCAATTCCTGATGACGTCGCAGGTGCTCCACCAAACGTGGACTGGAGAGGCTTTGCTTCTCCGCCATGGCTCGTAGCGTGCCGTGTTGAATCGAGCCGCGAACTTCGTCAAGCGCCTTCATGAAATGGAAGGCTTGTGCCTCCAGGGCCGTGTCTTCATGTTCGAGAGGCAAACGAGGACCCCAAGGTGTCAACATGACAGCGTTAGCTGCTGCTTCTCTGCAACGAGCGAGGTCGAACAAATCGACACCCATGGAAGCGAGAACAGCGATGTTATCTGGACCTCCCAATCCAGGCGTCCAAAGCAGTGCACCCGGAAATCTGTGCTTCAAGGTCAACACCGCCATGGGAAGTTTACCAGGCTGGCTCGCCAGTTGTACCGCATCGGTGAGGACCACAATTTCCGGCTGCAGTGAAGCATCCGTGAGTGTCTCATCGTGGTTCATTCGCTGCCATGAAACTGGAAGCAAGGCGGACGTACCATGAAGTTCACCTGCGTTGGCGTCTTCAAGCGACGGCGGAAGAACATGACCAAGATTCACGGTGTAGTGAGGACCGGTTTGTTGGAATTCGGGAGGAGAAAACGCAGCACGGGAGGAAAGGGAAAGGGCGGCTGGAAGCGTGGATGTGCTGGATGAACGGAATGGAGCATAGGCCAACGGAAGTTCGAGGTCGTCGTCCATCAGCACCAATGCGGGTGTTGTTGCGACGGGTGAATTACGATCGCCGAGGCCCCACATACGGGCATAACGGTCCCGATGCAAGACGGTGCGTCCCAGAACATCGGCCATGGCCCACGCTAACGCCATGGCTTCTTGAAGAGTTTGAACATCAAACGGGGGTGGATTTGAAAGACTCCGCCTCCACCCCACCACCATGGGTTGCTATGGTCGCCGAACAAAGGCCTCCATGCTGACAACCCTTCTTTTGTTGATGCTCGTTCCGTCGGCACTTGGCCAAGCAGAAGAACCCCTCACCCTCAATGAGGGACGCAACAGTCTGCAACTTACACCCGACCAACCGACATCGCTCAACATTCCCATGGAAGGTGGCGATACTGCCATGCTGCTGTGGTCTTGCGCATCGTGTGACCTTACGGTGAATGACGATACCGAAGGAGTTACGGCTGAGAGCCAAAGCCCACGCATGCTCACGGTGGAGACAGAACAGGCCACGCTCGTAGAGGCGACGCTTTCATCCACGAGCAGCGAAACCATCACGCTGATGTTGTACCTCAACGATGAGGAGCACCACCATCAGGTGCGACCTTCACCGGAAACAACGGCTTCCGTCGCCCACCTCGGCCTCTGTGCAACTCCCGTTGATTGCATCGACACCAGCACAGGGATGTTGGCCTCGCGCATCGACGTTGGAGACGACGGGGCGTTCCTCCATGTTGGTGATGTGCATGCGTCATCGGATGAATACATCGTGTTCAACACGTCAGCAGGCGATACCCTCGAATGGCAATGGTTGGCCACCACGGAAGCGACCACGGTGGAAATGTATCACCAAACCTCAACGGAAGAATCGCTCCTCGACGGAGCCTCAACATCGACCCCGGCCCACGCTCAACTGGCTGGCGATGCACCGCTGTCTCAATACTGGACAGCGCCTGAGGACGGGCGATTCGTGGCACGCCTCTCAACCCAGGACGCCAAGGCCGTATGGGCTGCTCATGTCATGAATCATCCAAACCGTGCGGTTGAATCGCTGGTTGGCGTTGACCTCGCGAGCGGGACCGAACTCGTCGGCCACGGTGCAACAACCTCCCCGTTTGATTGGACAGAAGTGCACGCCTTGCATCTTCATGCGAATCTTGCACCGGTGGAGGTGCGAGTTGACCAACTCCTCAACGGTGCATGGGTGCAAGGAACGGCTATGCAACTTGCTCAGGATGAATCCATGGTGGTCTATCCTTACCCTGATGTGAGCGGTGGACGACTTGTGCTCCGCAACGCCTCCGTCTTTTCCCTTGAAGTCTCAACCGCTTCCTTTGCCGATCATAACGGTCTGGAAGCCCCTTCATACGTGCCACCATCACTCGACGTCGACAACGCCTCGTGGCCCGTCATCAATCTGACCGAAACCACAACGGGTGAATTTACACTGGCTGTGCACGACACGAGTGACACCTATCGATTGGTGGTGGACGGTTGGGAAGATTCCATCCACTTCGTTCAATTTACCATCGTAGGCGATGTCGAGGGATTGGAATGGCAACTTTGGGACATCGACCAGACCTCATCAGAAACCATCGCAACCGACATCACGCAACCGGTGAGTGACCAGTTGAAGATTGGACTCCAAGTCGGACGAGGAACACATTTTCTCCAACTTCGCTTCCAAAATGCATCGGAAGCTACCCCCCATTTATGGGGAGAGGATGTAGGCTCGAAGCCCTATGTCATTCAACCCGCCTATTCTTTGATTGACGAAGGGGAGGAGCCCTGGTTCCCCCCGAGTGAGGATGCTGTCTATTGGGGAAACATTGCTCGGTGGTTCATGGGCATCCTGTTCTTACTGCCCGTGCTCTATCTTGCGGTGCATGTTCGGCGGTCTCAACGCTATGCAGCATCGGTGGCTGAGAAAAAACAACGACTTGCGTGGTACACCTCTCGATTGGACAGCGGAGAAAGCAGTGCTCGCCAGGCACGAACTGACATGGCAAAGGCGCTGCATGCTGTTGCTCAACTCGAATGGCAAGAGGGGTTGGATACCTGGGGTCCACACCGGATTGAACACCGAACAGAAGACATTGCCTTGGCCGTATGGAACGTTGACCAACGCTTAGCATCCAAGGAAGGGGCATGGCCATTGGTGGTCGGCGTCCACGTCATGAACGGAACGTGGGATTTGGCTGCTCTGCGCTTTGATGCACCGGAAGGTGCCGCCTACAGCGTCGTCCATGTTGAACCACGATTCTTATTCCAGGGTGAAGAGGTCTTCCTCGACACCATGGGGCCCGGACACCAAACGTACCTCATCGTGGAACTTGACGGCGAGGCTGCTCACATTGATGTGGAACTCAACGGACGAATGGACGGGGAGCCGTTTGCTGCACGCATTCCTCAAACCCTTCACCGAAATGAGCACGCATCATGAACGACGACGTTCTTCTGCATCGTCGAGAATGCTCGATCGCACATCACTCGGTGCAAGGTCTCCACGAATGGACTCCAGATGCTTCTTGGTGGATTTTGGTACCTTCTTTGGCATGTGCAATTTAAGCAACACGACGACATCGCCACGGCCACCACCTCGTTGGCGTGGAAGGCCTCGTTTTCGCACCTCAATCGTTTCGCCCGAGTTGCTGTGTGGTGGGACCTTGATGACCAGGGGTTTATCGTCGAGATGGTCAAGTTCAACCGTCGTTCCCAATAACAAATCAGCATATCCGAGGGGCAAGGACATGATCAAATCTGAACCTGACCGTTCAAACCACGCATGAGGTTCTACCTCAAGTTCAATGAACAAATCCCCCGGTTCACCAACCCCTTTGGGTGCAGGCTCACCTTTTCCTCGCATGCGAAGTCGAGTCCCTGACTCTGCGCCTTCCGGCACATTGAACCTCAGCGTGTTGGATTTCATCTCTTGGCCACGGCCGCCGCAGTCATCGCACGGGTGCTCGGCCACTTTCCCTCGTCCGCTGCACTCTTGGCAGGCTTGAACCGACTCCTGAATGAACGGACCAACTTGTTGACGGACACGAACCTGTCCCTGACCTGAACAGGCGGAACACGTCTTCAAATCGCCACCCTTTGCACCGGTACCATCGCAGGTACCACAGGGCTCGGGTAAATCCAACACCAATTCCTGTTCGCTCCCTTCAAAGACATCGCTAAGATCAACTGAATGACGAAGCAGAATATCGGAACCTCGCCGACTTTGGCGACGACGGGAACCTCCGCCGAAAAATGAAGAAAAGAAATCTCCTCCGAGGATGTCGTCGAGGTTGATGTTGAAGCCACCACCACCAAAGCCCCCAAACGGAGAGCCTTGCGGACCGTCATGACCGAATCGGTCGTATTGGGCACGTTTATTGTCGTCGGAAAGAACGGCGTAGGCCTCTTGAATCTCTTTGAAACGGTCTTCGGCGTTTTCTTCGGTACTCCTATCGGGGTGATACTTTCTTGCGAGGCGGCGAAATGCGTTCTTCAAATCCCCAGACGAGGCTGATTTGTCAACCCCCAAGACTTCGTAGTAGTCTCGTTTGTCGGTCATGCCGTCGTCCTCGTTCTCCACGATGAGGGACCCGCTTTGAACCTCACGCCTGCCGCTCAAAGGTCAAGCCCGCAATGGGGACAAAACCGTTCGGTGGCGCTTACGGGAGCAGAACATCCCCGGCATTGGGGTCCAGTTGTTGCAATTTGGACCGAGGGAGAGGGAGACTGACCCATCATGGCCATGCTTTCAAGCGATTCTGAGACGGCAGGAACCTGCTTCATCGAGGATGGAACCTCAACATCGCTCTTGACCTGTCCGGTCGTGCTCATCACGGTTTTCACACCTCCAGAGTCGCTCATTGAGGTGATGTTGAGTTCGCTGTCATCGGTAGAGGAGCCAATACGAAGCGGGGCGACAGGGCGTTGAGCGGTGACCGGCGCCGACGTGGCTGCTTGTCGAAGACGTGCTTGTCGCTCTGCTTCCCGATCGGCTCGACTATCAAATCCAAACCAACCGAAAACCAGGTCGAGGAAACGGTCCATCGGCCCCGTTTTTCGCTGAGCCCCGATCGTTCCCGTGATGGCTTCGTCGTCGAAACTCGAATCTCCGGTGACCCTTGCGTTGGCTTTGACGATGTGGTCTGCCTCTGACAGCATCTTGACCTCCACCTTTTCTTCGCCGTCCAGCTCCATTTCAGGCGCTTCGCCGGAGATGTCCGAAACAGGTCGAGACAGCCCCAGTTGCGTTTCTTTGTTCATCGTTCCATCCAGTTGAACATCGGTTGACCAGACACCTGCTTCCTCAGCTTCGTAGACGTGTCTGATTTTCCGCATGGCTTTCGCACGATTGTATTCATGGTCTTTTACCACGCCGGTTCGCCGATAGACCACCACACCGAGAAGGACGGCGAACCCGTAGTAAGCGTACATCAGTGTCGGTTCAAGTTCGAACATGCTTTGCAATGGCGGCAACGAAAGGTGAGTGACACCCAAGAGAAGCAAGGGCAGAAAACTCAAACTTTGGCTGGTTAGCCCCCTGTTCTCGACCATGGTGTTCACTTCGTTGTCCAAAGGATTGACTCATCTATCTATTGGCTTCTTGTTTCCTCAGCGGTCGGACGGCAGGCGCCCCTTTCGAACGAGTCCATCGAGAAGACCGATGGAAAAACTCGTGTGGAGCATCACCAGACACAAGGGCACACCGAGGCATGAAGAAACCCGTCGTTGCCGAATCGCTTCCAGAAGTCCCGCAAAGGCAAGAGCTCCACCGTATGCCAGCAATGGAACAAACAACAAAGATGAATTCACTGCAAAGAGGAACAGCATCACGACCAATCCCAAAATCGGAAGGAATTCTTGCCATTTTGCTCGAGTTGAGTGCTTTTGTAGCACTTTTGTTCGCCAAAAACCATACCTGTGGCCCATTTTCCACCACTTCAACAGGCTCGTTCGTTTGTGCATGCTCACCCTTGGGAGTGGATGCCGATAGAGATCAAAACCCGCTTTCAACAAACGCATGGACAGGTCGCTGTCCTGGCTGGTGAGAAAGCTTTCATCCCATCCGCCAATGCTTTCCAACGCCTTGCGTTCATGCATCACAAAGGCTGGTACGTTGGTGGGTTCGGGTTGAATAAATCGACTGAACTGACCGCCGCTTCGGCCGAGAGGCGATGCAAGGGCCCCTTCCACCCAATGCCCTACGTGATGATGTTGGGCCTCACCGGGCTCAACTCGAACACCGACGCCTGCAAGCGGTTGGACGGCCATTGTTTGACATTCTGTCCAAGCCTGAAGTCGGTCCTCCAAGTGCGTGGGTTCAACGGTAGCATGCCCGATCATTTCCACAAGGAACTCAACGCTTGCAGGTAGAAGTTCCAAGGCTAAATTCCGAGCATGAGCAACGGTTCGGCTTGGGTTTGTTTCCATCACGATGGTTGGCCAGTTATCGCCTTGATGTCCTTTAATCACCCGTTCCACGTGCTCATACGTACCGTCTGTTGAACCACCGTCAAGAACCAGAATCATGTGTTTTGAAGGGTCAAGTGTCTGGTTCAACAAGCCATGAAGGCAACGGTCAATGTGGTCCATTTCGTTGAGAACAGGGATGACCGTTGCCACGATTGGACCCTCGGCCTCACTCATGCCTGTGGCTGAACCAATTCTGTTTTCACCTCTTCGCACATCCAACACCTTCGCCGCATGTTCTTTGAGGAGCAGCCCGTCCCGGTGGCATGGAAGGGTCACGACTTCGACTCACGGGAACAGGTGAGGGATTCACGACCCGAGTTTCTACCGTCCTTGAGGGGGCCGATTCACCCCTGGCTGTCCACCAAGCCCTCCACCAACTCTTTCCCGATGCCTCGGTTGAGAACCTTCCCGAAGAACCGTCTTTTGGGCGGGCCATTGGAGCAACTTGGGTGTTTGAAAACCTCTCACTGGCTGTGTTTTTGCAGCAACTTCACGAACAGCGAATCTTGGACACGGCCCTTGACGCCATGTCGCGCAACATGGACGGAGAAACCACCGTGTTCGAGATTGGTAGATTAGCCGCCGTAGCAGGTAAAATTGCCTTCCCCATCCCCGGTGACCGCCCGCTGGGAGGTGTGTTTGAAATCACCATCTCTGGAAACGGGCTTGGCGATTGGCTGCAGGCAGCGACTTGGCATCCCGGAAGAAGTCAAGTGCCCCGACACATCAACGATGAACGTTCAATGGACGATGACGGCGAGTCTACGACGTGGATTTGAACGCCGCTCGAAGAAATGCTGCCATTTCGCCGTCCCGTCCTGCCCACGGTCCGGGGTCGCCATCGGTCAGCGAAAACCATCGGAAGGCCTCGTGTACACGAAGTTCGGGTTTGGCGTGTTCATCTTCAAGGCTGCACGCAACAAGATGAATGACAAATGAAGCCGTATCTCGAGTGCGATGCCACGACCCGAGGAGGTGATGGGGTCGGATTTGAATCCCGAGTTCTTCCTCTATCTCGCGACGGATGGCCTCGCGCCAATCCTCTTCAGGGTCGCATTTGCCACCAGGAAATTCCCACTGACCAGCATCCGCTTCTGTCATGCTTCGCTTTGTGATGAGATAACGGTCATCCATGGCAATGGCAGCAGCGACGACATGAACGCTATCAGAAGGAAAAGGATTCAACATATAGGCAAGGGTTGCATCAGTAAACGCTATTGCCGTTTCCATCGAGATGTTCTTCTCACCAGGAAGATGAAGAAACAAACACGGCGTGGGAAGAGCTCCCGGAGTTGGAAGTTCACACAGAGCTTTGACTGTAGCATGATAGGTTTCGTTGCAAAGATAAGCCCCCGCATCCGTAGAAAGGGTGTAATCGCACGGAAAGAAGTCCTTGTTCCATAAAGTCGGATCAACCCAACACCCACGATGGCCTTCACCGTCAAGAGGAGACGTGGTGATTTGCCGACCGGCATTATCGGGCATGCGCATGTTCAACCAATCGCTGGCAAGCCGTTCAATGCGTGGGAGATCGCATGAATCGCACAGACCAACATGAAGAATCGCATCCCAGTGTTCCCCTGACCGGAGACGGTGAGCGGTTCGCTGCGCTCCCGTTTCGTCAACGGGAAGAATGTCAACCTCCACCATCACCGAACGTTCTTCCTTGGACCACGGGCATGTGTTAAGACGACGCCCTTCCATAGCAGAGGCCACGGCTTGGCTGATGTTGGTGGGGTGCCCTCCAAAGGGGACAAAACCCGTCACCAACACACGGTACGTTGAGTCCATGGTTGGCATGAATCCCTTTGGTTTTTGATTCATCCTGCTCAATTGCCTGCGTCATCTTCACAAACAGGGAAGCACACCGAACATCATGGAAGAGGAATTGGTGGTTCAATTCACACCCGAAACCGATTCCGTAGAAAAGGGCATTTTGCCGGTTCGAATCGTCAAGGAAATCTGGCGAGAAATCACCTTTGGCGTGGGCACGTGGGGGGCACTTCGTCCGTTGATTGCTGCTGTTTTGGCAGCCGTCCCCTTCCTGTTTCTTGGACAGCACTTCAACCGAGAACATCGTCGTGGGTTTGAGTGGGGTTTTCTTCAAATTCCGTTGGCCTTTACATTGATCCTATGGATTGGCCTGTACCTGTGGTCCATTTTTGATGCATGGCGAGATGCCGTCGCTGCCATGGGCAACGTTCAGGACCATAGTTGATCTCGAATCGCAATGCTCCCATCGGCCAGTCCGGCGAGGTCTGCAAGGTCATCGGCATCAAATTCGTTGGGCAAATCACCGAAGATGAAATTCGAAATGTCTGAAGATTCCACGGCCCAATACATCACGGATTCATCGTTGTTTGAATGGCCAGGGTGGTCAGGGTCTTCGTGATCTACGGGAGATTGGTACACCAAATTCACCAGGCCGAGGAGGTGACCTACCTCATGAACGAGAACGCTGTTTTCTACATCTTCAACCGAAGGCCGACCGAACGGGCCGTCAGCTTCGTCGATTGAATCGCTGAACAGGGCGACGGTTGATGCGTCAACCGCCACGCCCAGAACCGTATCGGTTTCGTAGGTCCCTGCAGGGAAGATAATTTGCCAATGAAGTGTGGTCCCCTCCCGTGGAGATTGGTCCTTTTCTGCCCAACCCTTATCCCGCACGTCTTGAGCAGACCAAGTTCCTTCGTGATTGAAATTGACTTCTGAAAACTTCACGGTGATGCCGGAAGGTTTGTCACAAACGCTCTCCAATCGTTCGACGAGCATGTCTGTGCTGCTTGAATAGGGCCGATAACCCGGTTCGTGGTCGATTTCAATCACCATCGAGGTGTACATGCTGCTGCGGAGACATGCAAGCGTGAGCCCCCCTGGAACGCCTTTCTTTTCCGGAAGCAGTTCGAGTGCTTCGTCTCCCAGGCAGCCCGCAAGGCCGCTGCTCAGCATCACGGCCATCAACATGAGAGCAAGAGGCGCCCGTCCAGCCATGATGTTCGCTTCCATCATGTGTTTTTGAATCTCTGCTTACCAGTCCTCAGGGATGTCCAACGGTGAGAACAGTTGGCCGGGGCCAGTAGCCAAGGCCAATTGCGTTCGAGCGAGGTGCTCCCATTGTCGGAGGGCGAGGATGGCTTCGATGACGGAGACGTTGATCTCAATCAGCGTGACTCGAATCAAGGTATCCAAAATGTCCATTCGTTGGTTGTCAACGATGTTCATTACCTTCTCGAGGGAAAAACTGGACGTTGAGGCCTCGCTGCTCTCCGTTAAGGGCCAAGGTGAATGAACCCGCTCACCAACGGTTTGACCGGTTGCATCCAAATGCTGTTGGAGGGTTTGCATCAATTGACTGAGGTGTTTCTGAATGACCAACGACACCTCAACGAGCGGCATGTTGAGTTGGTTGACAAGGTTCACCGTTCGCTCGGTCAGCGTGACCAAACCGTCCACAGACTCGTCTGACACGGGCACGTCCCTCATTGCTTGGAAAGAGCGTCAATGTACTGCCATCCGTACGAATTCCACTGTTCCTCTGTCCAACCATCGGGCAGTCCAGACGGTGGAAGAGGTGCAGGTTGAGACCGGTCGGGTTGAGCGGTCATGGAGGGAGGCGGCGGAATTGGACTGGTAGGCTGAGGGGCTGGAGGCTGTGCAAGTTCGGGCACGGCCTTCATGGCTTTCATGTCTTCAGCGACCACTTCGGTTTGGTCGGCACGTTCCTCTTCGGTTTCTGGAGCCAGCATGCGGCGGCGCATGACCATGGCATACAATCCAAACGAAACCGATACCAGGGCAATGATGAACAGCGATACGCTGAACACATCGGTGGACAATTGTTGGGTCAAGGCCGCTCCGTCACGAATCGTCTCTTCTTTGACGAGGAGTGAATCCACCGTATGCCGGTCCATTTCAACACCGTCAACCAAGGCTACGACACGGTATTCAATGCTCGAGCCCGCTGGTTCATTGGCCACAACGGGGAGGGAAGCAGTGAGTGTTGCGCCGGTTGTGGCTTGTACGTCCACCTCTACCACAGTGGCCCAAAATCCACCGTCAACAAGTTCCTGAAGGGCAAAGACGACATTACCGTTCCCGCCGAGATTCTCCGTGGTGACGACCATCTTCGAGGTCTCCCCTTCGTAGGGGCTTGGCACGTCCCACTGCAAGGTTGTGGATTCGTGTTGAAGATCAACACGTGGTCCAACCAGGGCCAGCGGCCACGAGGCGATTGGGTCGTTCATAGAGTTCGAGAGCGTATCGTACGGATTGCCCGCCTCGTCTGAACCTGAAACCCACACGTCGACGGAGTAGGAGGGCAGCAAGGTGGTGGCACCCGAATCCGTCAAATCAAGTGAACCACTCCAGAAGAATTGCTGACCGAACGGCGTGATGTCGGGGAGCAGGACACTTCCACGGGAGATTTCAGCTTCGCCGGCTTTCACACGGTAGTGGAGTACAGCCGCTTCATCGAAATCAAAGCCGTTTTCGTCGTTCGTGATGAGAATGACCTCCAAGTTATCGGCATCACCGATGGAAAGGGGGGAGCCCTCGGGCACACCGTTCAACGAGATGCTGTCAATGGTTGGACGTGCATTGTCGACGGCGAGGCGAACACGGGGTGAAAACGCCGTCTCATCGAGGGCAAGACCGGGCATGTCGTCCATGCTCAAGCGCAGGTCAAGGCGACCTGAGCGAACCGCGGGGACGAGCAAATCAAGGCTGAATTCACCGTCTTCTCGCGTTGATGTTCGCCAGTTGTTTTCAAAGTCGCCAAAGACCACATCAAAGGAGCCGGGCGGTGCAGGCGTTTCGTCTTCTGCGAACAGCACGCGACCTGAAACACGCAAGGCTTGACCGGCACCGATGATGGTTTCGAAATTCTCAACGTTGTAGTGATTCTCGCTGTTTCGTAGTTCAATGGCTCTAATCTTCCCGGGTTCTGTGTCAAAGCGGAAGTCGTTGTCCAAACTCCACCAATCATCGCCTAAACCTTCCTCAACTTCGAAACACGGAACAACCTCATTTTCGTTACACGGCATATCGGTGACTCTGACCCGGGGGAGGAAGTGAGATTCACCGTCGGTGTCGTAGGCTTCTGGGAACATCCAGGTGAGTTGGAATCGCGCTTGGATAATGACCACAGATTCGTTGCCTTCTTCCAAACTTACTGTCGAGTAGAGATTGGAGACGGCAATGTTGTCGGAACCCGACGTCATCACGGCAAAGGGAAGGCCGTCTTCTCCTTCAGCCAACGAAATGAACAACGAGGACTCATCATCGTCAAAATCACCACCAAGGGCGAGCTGAACATACTGAATGTCCTGCCAACCGTTCACATCGCTGAGTTTGATTTGTGCTGTGTAGGGGACACCTGGGTGGAGCGGCTCGTAGTCATCATGCCCGAGGATGGATGAATTGCCCAAGTCAACCTCGGGTTCGAATTCTTGACGGATGTCGTAGGTGACCAGGTCCGCATCCCAATCGGGAACGACCTCGCCCGGCCGGTACCCGCAGGTGATGGACGAAGGGGGGCAAACTGGACCTCGCCCCATGGCAATTTCGTTATCCTGCTCGTCTTGTCCAGAGACATAAAACGACACGCGTTGCTTGTGAAGGAGCATTGAATCATCAATGAGACCCTCGAAGATGTTGAGGCCACCGGCTCGTGTTTCAGGGGAGGACAGCGTTTTGAGTTCGTACTCATCCTCGTTTGGTAGGCCATCAAAATTGTAATCGGTACAACCGATGGCTTCGCTGGCTTTGCAACCCACCCAATAGTGCAGGTTGAGTTGCCGAGGTGGGTCAACGGAGTCTTGGACCACAATTGAAACGGATTGTCCAACGCCAGAGGCTCCGGCGTGTCGCTCTTCTCCGTCCGTGGGCGTAGCGCTCAACACAAGCGGTGAGTTCCCGTCAAGAATCAATCGGATGCTGTTGTAGTTCGGATTGGTGTAGGTCGAACCGTTTTCCAAATTGACCGCTTGAACGTAGAAGATCATTCCACCGGGTTGAGATTCAATCGGCGAGGTGAAGGTCATGTTGTAGGCACCGAAGGCAGGATTGACTTCCTCGTAGAGAACAACGGGTTCACCCATGGGGTCGCCGTCGTAGGTGACGTTCTGACCGATGACGCGGAGTGAAAAACTACCTGCGGGTGGCATGAGTTGTGAATCTTGGAAGTGCATTGAGCCGCTAAAACTCAGGTTAAATCCGCCGCGGACCCAATCCATCGGGAAGAGTTGGCGGCCCGTTTCCTCCCAGACGCGAAGTCCATCAAGTTGGATGTCGTTCTCCACCACCAACTCCATGCTGGAGGTCGTCCACTGATTGACGGCGACACCAAGGTCATCCTCAACGGTGATGACGGCTTCAGCGCTGCCCTCGTCGTCCCATGACCAGTTGACTTTGGTGGGCATCCATATTGAGAGGATGCCGTTGACATCTTCTGTCGATGTGCAATTCGCAGCATCAAAGACAACAATGCCGTCAACATCGTTGTTCACGTTGCAAACGTCACCTCGTTCCCAAGTGAAGGACGGATTTTCTCCGTGGGTGTGCTCGATGGCGATGGTGGCCTTGGTCACGTGGTCAACATCGTCGCCCGGGGCGACGCGGGTGATGAAATTTCGATAAAGACCGTCCGGTGCAGCAAGGCCGCCTTCAAACGAGGCATCGACGGCCCGAGTTTGCATGGCGTAGGTGATGTCAATGTTGGAGATCTTCACTCGGCCGGAGCTCGCTGCTTTGACGGCAATCGGGATGTCAACGACACCATCACCGTTTTCTGGAATGTGATCGTTGAACGCATCAACGAGTGTCGGCGCCCGCTTGACGATACTCCCCACCGGTGAATCATCGGATGCAACAACGGAGGACTCGTTCAGGAAAATATCCGATTCCCAATCGTAGGTACCATCACCACCAATGTCCAACATTGGACGGTCAGGATAGCCCTCTTCATATTCGAGGATAAAACGGTCGACGCTGGGCGTTAATCCGTCGTCGGACGTGGTCATGAACACAGCGTACCGCAGGGTGTTTCCTGCCGCTTCGGTGGGGAAGGAGGTCTCTTGGTTGTTGGTTGCGTCAAGCCATGTGGTGCCGTTATCGTTCGATACGACGACTTGAAGAGTGGTGCCAGCCGGCACATCAGCGGTCCATTGAGGGCGAACCTTTCCGACCTTGGTTCCTGTATTGAAGTGGGGGGCGGTCCAATCACCAGAGGTCTGGTAGGCCGTGGCATACTCGATGTCAACCCACCACGAGACGGCGGTTGAACCAATGAGTTGCGCTTTCCAAACCAGTTCTTTTCCTGGATAGTCAAAGTGGATGGTTGATTCGGATTCCACTTCTTCCCAGTGTGTACCGTTGTCTGCAGAAATCCAATAGTCAACACGATCGCCTATGGAAGCTGCCGACCAATACGTCTCGACGTTGGCCGAAAGAATATCATCACCGGATTTCACTACTTCGCCAAACCACGTGGTGGTGCCCGGTGCGGGTGTGGTTTCGTACATCCAACCCGTTCCGAATTCCCTGTAGTACAAGGTGGCGCCGGACCATGTTGAATATCCACAATCGACGGTGACGAAGCGCTCTCCATCGAATTGGAGGCCATAACCCAATCGGGAAATTTGCCGGGTTGTGGATTCTGGAATCAACGCCGATGAGGAACCTGAAACCGACCATGCTTCGAGTTGATCACGGTCGTTGTAAGGAGAGTCTTCCTGGCATCTCATGTAGAAGGTCGAACCGTTTACTTCCAATCCTCGAAGCATTTGTTTCGAGCCGCTTCCGTAGCTGCCGCCGCATTCCCAACTCGATCCCGTAGACGAAGTGTAGCTGTAGAATTCTTGGCTGCGAGTGTAGGTTGAGGAACCATCACCTGAGAAGTCGTAGGCATACAGTCGGTTCATGGCGTTGTGTGCAACCCAGACTTTACCCGTGTCTCGGTCATAGGCAATTCCCGTATACTCACCTACCGACGGGCTGATGTCATAGGAATCAATACATGTCCAGGTATCGTCTCTCGAGATGTCCATTTCCATCACTCGGTGATAGTTCACCGGTGCCGTTGAGCCGTAGGTGTAGCGATACCCTGAGAGAATTCCAAACAGTCGCTCGTCATCAGTGATGGTCCAATCTCGGAACCCATAGTAGCCGTAATACGAAGAGGAATGCTTCTGGGGCAGGGTACAGGATGCCTTGTCAAGGGTGATCACCGATTCACGGGAAGCATTGTTGGGATACAGACGCTCCACGATGTTGTGGAAGGTCGAAGACGACCAGGTAGAGAGGAAGAGCCAGTCATGGTGCTTCAGAATGGCACCTTGGCTTTGCGCCATGAAACTTGACGAAGTCTTGGTTAGTTGCTGAGAAAACAAGGCTTCCGTTGCGTTGGAGGTGTGCGGTTGTCGCAGTGCATAGGAACCGTTGTCCAGCCAAGCATCTGAATTTGGATTGACGTAAGCATCGTTTCCGTGGGGCAGGAAATTTCGACTGGTGTTGTCCATAGCGAGTGTCAAGTCGCCCGAGCGGTCGTCGATGTTGCTCTCCGCTCCACGAATCCAATGGACGCGGTCTTCGGCCACCACTTGAGACCATCCGGTCGCCGATGCACCAGAGAGGGTCATGCTAACATCCGTCACATAGGCGCCGCGAGGCAAAGAAACAGAAGCACTCATGTCGGGGTTGGCACCCTGGTACAGCGCAATGTGTTCAACCGAACCATCACTAAATTCGTACACGTGTCGGGTACCAACTGCGGCTTCTGCTTCGGCTGAAAACAGCTCAGCCATTGGACTGAGCGGCGTGAGAAACATCAGCGAAACCAGCAGGAAAAAGACGGCCCTAGCGCTGTTGTTATGCTCACCGCCGCCTTGCATGTTTCCAACACGCTTCAATCACCATTTGAACCATGCGGTTTGAGGTCGGCAACCACGGGAGCCTCAACTGGTCTGCCGGGAATCGTATCGAATTGGTGAGGAATCACCGCGGACCCCGTCTTCTTCATCGTCCCTAACCTCGAACCAATCGTTCATCCAATCGCCGTCCGTATCCCAGTTGATGGGGCTGCTTCCTTCGGCCAAATGGTCGTCGTCAAAGTCCAGAAGATACCAGCCGTATTCGTGTTCACCAACGTTGCGAACGGGTGGGGTGTTGGGCGAACCGGCGTAGTAGATGTCCCAGGCATCCGTTCGATTCCCTGCCATGAGCACCACGTCATCAGAAGGATCAACAATCAGGAAATTCGTGTCCTTGTCATCAACAATGTACCCGTACTGGTTGTCAGGTCCACCGAATTTATCCAACTTCAGGTAGTTGAGGACCAACTCATTGGATTGCCCTAGGCCAAGGATGGCCGCACGGAACTGCCAACCTTCGGTGACCGGCATGCCATCGTAGGTTAATCCGCTCAAACGGACGGCATTCGGAGAGGAGTATTCGCTTGTTGTGATGGCATAAAATTCTTGGAAATTAGTGTAGGATTCGTAGGTGCATCCTGCTCCAGAACAATCCCAATTTCCGTCTTGGTCGGGGTCAAGGTTCGCATCATCGGGATCGGCTGGGTCCAATGTAAACCAGGTAAATTCGGTGTCAGGTCGTGCAAGTGTACCTCCAGAACCGTCCTGAGACAGCGGAAGACATGAGTTCGTGTCGGTGTTACACTCGCCACCGGTGGCGACATCAATCCAGACCACGCGGATGTTGAGGTACGAACTGAAGTTATCGTTGCTCTCGTTCCAAGCCATCTTGTATTCGTACCAGTCGGGGAGCATGTCGCCGTCTGTATCGTTATCACTCGGATTTGAACCGTACTTGAACACCTCTCGGCCGTCTGAATAGTTGTAGTCTCGAACATGTGAAACAACAACACCGTTCACGGTGGTCGTGATGTAGGTCGTGCTGTCCTCATCGCTGTCGTTGAGGTCGGGGCGAGTCTGATTGTCGTACTCCATGAAATTCGTGAAGGGAAGATCACCGACGCCGTTCTGGACAACAACACCTGAGGGTGTGAACACACGGTCCTCCCAATCTCCTTGCGTAGCGGGGATGTCAAAGCTGGTACGGTCATACCAACCATCATGGTCGCCGTCGTAATCAACATCCCAGGGATTGAGTGGATTGGCAGCCCAGTGGTTTTGGGTGGTTACGTCATCCATTCCGTACGTAGCATAACAGTATTCCCACCCATCTGGGATACCATCGCTGTCTGAATCCGGGTGCGTTGGGTCGGCCACACCTCGAAGACTTCGATTGAAGTTTTCAGAGTCCAGCGAGTTGATTTCTGCCATGCGGTCAACGGATTCGGAACCTTTCTTGATGAAATCTTGATACAAGGCTTGTTGGGCTTGCAGCGGCGTGAAACCGAGTTCTTCCTCATAGGCAGCCATCGCATCCTCGCCGAAGTCGATGATGCCAAGATTAGCAGGAACGGTGTTTCGCGTCAGGAATTTACCCCACGTTCTCGATTCCCATTCACGAAGGTTGCTGAAGGTCTCGTTTGCGTCAATCTCACCATCACCGTTGCAGTCAAAGCTGTCCTGGTCGGAGTCCAGATTTACATCGCCGTCAATGAGGGGATTGATGGACCAGCGATTCTCGTTGAGGTCCCATGAGGTAAACCAATACTCGAAACCGTCGTACATACCGTCCCCGTCGGTATCGGGGATGGTCGGGTCGGACATCCCAAGCACAACCTGAATGAAGGCATTGGGCGGCTCACCTTGTTGCCAAGCGTTGAAATCGTTGAGCAATCGCTTTCCTCTTGTCTCTTTTGAAATCAAGATGTTGAACACCCGCTGTGCTTTTTCAGTGGGCTGTTGGAGGTCGCCGTCGACGTGCATCAGCGGTGCATCGCTGGGATGGTCAATGCCGTTTTCAGGTTGTTCAAACGCAAGCGCAAACTCCTGACGGTCGATGAGTCCGTCCTCGTCCCCGTCGAAATCACCGTCGCCTGCGACCAGTGGATTGAGCGTCCACATGCCTGCCGAAACGTTCCACGAAGTGAAGAGGAGCTCAACACCGTCGAGCATCCCATCGCCGTCGGTATCAACGTTGTTCGGGTCGGCGGTGTAGCCCGTCATGTTGGTCTGATTCTGGCTGAGGAAATCACCAAACGATTCGGTGGTTGGAATTCCCGGCCACTGTTGGAGTGCAAAGGCTGTGCCGATGGTGGTAACAAACCATTGCGGTGAAGAGCGATTGGCGTCTGTTTCAGAGAGCAGGGGAGAAATGACGTTGTATTCTTCCCAGTTGGTCATACCGTCGTCGTCTGCGTCCTGCCATCGGTCGGAAGAGTCCAACGGATTGAGCGTCCAGGCATCATCGAGGAGGTTCCAACGAGCAAACCAAATTTCCCAGCCATCCGGCATACCGTCATCATCGGTGTCAGCATTCAGGGGGTCAGCGGCTCCGACGCTGTAGGAGGAAAGGCCCGCTGTCACAGAGCCAGATGCGCGTTCTGCAAAGGTGTCATCGGGCGCCCCAAAGTCGGCGATGTTGTCAAACAGACGGGTGCTAAAATTACCGGGGAGTGAAACGCCCTCGAGTGTTTGATTGCCGTTGAACAAATCCGAGCGTATGTGATATTCGAGGTAGTTCACAAAGGCCTCGTCGGATGAAAGGACGCCGTCTCGATTGATGTCATAGCCGTCGCCATCTGGATTCTCAAAGGCGTCGGAACCGTTGAGCGGGTTCACACCGAGGCGTGAGGGGTCCCAAGAGCAAAGTCCCTTGGATTCCCATCCATCGGGCAGTGTGTCCCCGTCAGAGTCCACCAAATTCGGGTCCGCAACGGCCCACATTTCAGCGGCTTCGGGGGATTCCCCGTAGTCCTCGAACAGGTCGCCGTTCACGCCCATCAATCGAACAACGGACCACTGATATTCACAGAGATTTGGCAAGCCATCACCGTCGGCGTCCCAGTTCGCGTCTTCTGCTCTGAGCGGGTCAAGACTCCAGTTATTGCCGCCGGTGAAGGTGTCACCAATCCAGCGACGGTGCTGTATTTCCCATCCATCGGGCATACCGTCACCGTCGGTATCAGGGTTGGTGGGGTCGGTCGCAGCGTCGACGTTGGCCATGGAGAGATAGGTGGCATTGGCCGCAGCCCCCTTTGCTTCGTCGCAGACATAGGTCATCTGAACGGTGTAATGGCACCAGAGATTGCTCTGTTCAAAGAAGAAACCGTAGTATTCCGCCCCATCACCTACACCATCGCCGTCGGTATCGCCCTCCCTTGGATCGGTGGAGTTGTAACCTTCAGGCGTCAATTTCGTGTATCGGAATTCGTCGAGATTGGTCCAGAGGCGTTCGAGATTCATATCACCGGATTGGTCAAGGTCAAGCCCGTCGGCATCGTTGTCATAAAGCGCATCCCAAGGGTCCGTTGGGTCGAGCCCGTGCACAACTTCCCAACCATCGGGCATGCCGTCGGCATCCGAATCGTTGGCACCCGGGTCCATGAGTTGGAGATTCGCATATCGACCGGGGGAGGCTGCACCGTAAATGCTGACGTTACCTTCGCCGACCGAGGTAGCAATGGCCAC